>NZ_CP015029.1:1831117-2136304 GCF_011455495.1 Frederiksenia canicola | reverse complement strand
AAACGTCCACGCTCACCGCCCGATAATTCACCAACACGTTTTTGTTGATCTACACCTTTGAAGTTGAAACGTCCGACATAAGCACGACTTGGGATTTCAAAGTTGCCGATTCGCATAATATCTAAGCCGCCAGACACTTCTTCCCAAACGGTTTTCTTATCGTCCATCGCATCGCGGAATTGATCCACCGATGCCATCACCACGGTTTCACCTAAAGTAATTGAACCTGCATCGGGTTTTTCTTGCCCTGAAAGCATACGGAATAGGGTTGATTTACCTGCACCGTTTGCCCCGATAATCCCCACAATCGCCCCTTTTGGAATACTGAAAGAGATATTGTCGATTAAGGTACGATCACCATAAGATTTAGTGAGATTCTGCACTTCGATCACTTTATCCCCTAAACGTGGGCCTGGTGGAATAAAGAGTTCGTTGGTTTCGTTACGTTTTTGATATTCGCCAGAGTTAAGCTCTTCAAAGCGTGCCATACGGGCTTTGCTTTTCGCTTGGCGACCTTTTGGATTTTGACGTACCCATTCCAACTCTTTCTCAATGGATTTTTGACGAGCCGATTCTGCCGCTTGCTCTTGGGCTAGGCGTTTTTCTTTCTGTTCTAACCAAGAGGAATAGTTACCCTCCCAAGGAATACCTTCGCCTCGGTCAAGTTCTAAGATCCAACCTGCTACGTTATCTAAGAAGTAACGGTCGTGGGTAATTGCCACCACTGTGCCTTCATAGTCATGTAGGAAGCGTTCTAACCAAGCGACTGATTCCGCATCTAAGTGGTTGGTTGGCTCATCGAGCAATAACATATCTGGTTTTTCGAGCAATAAACGGCAAAGGGCAACACGACGGCGTTCACCCCCAGATAGGTGCTCAATTTTTGCGTCCCAATCTGGTAAACGTAATGCATCAGCTGCACGTTCTAACTGGTTTTCTAAATTGTGTCCATCATGAGCTTGGATAATGGCTTCAAGCTCTGCTTGCTCGGCGGCAAGTTTATCGAAGTCTGCATCAGGATCGGCGTAAAGTGCGTAAACTTCATCTAAACGAGTGAGTGCTTGTTTCACTTCGCCAACCGCTTCTTCAATGGCTTCACGAACGGTTTGCTGTGGTTCAAGTTTCGGCTCTTGTGGAAGGTAGCCGATTTTGATCCCTGGTTGTGGACGAGCTTCCCCTTCGATCTCTTTATCAATGCCTGCCATAATGCGTAATAAAGTGGATTTACCTGCACCATTTAAGCCAAGCACCCCGATTTTTGCCCCTGGGAAAAAGCTCAGGGAAATATCTTTCAAAATGTGTCGTTTCGGCGGGACAACCTTACCGACACGATGCATTGTATAGACAAATTGCGTGGACATTATGTATTCCTTATTAGTCAAAAAATTCGGGCTATTCTACTTGAAATTGTAGGTGAAATATAGGTTGGATTTGATGAGTGATGTGCGATAATAGTGTGAATTTTTTGTTATTCATAGGAGATTAGAATGGAACAATTTACCAATTGGGCAGAACATACTGCCCACGTTAAAAAATCTTTCGGCAAGTTAGGGCAAAACCACCCTAAAATGTTGGAAGGCTACAAGGCATTAAGTCAAGCTGCTGCGGCAGAAGCACTTGATCACAAAACACGTGAACTTATCGCGTTAGCCGTTGCCGTGACTACTCGTTGCGAAAGTTGTATCAGTGTTCACGCTGAAGAAGCAGCAAAAGCAGGGGCAACGGAAAGCGAAATTGCCGGTGCATTGGCTACGGCTATCGCTCTCAACGCGGGGGCGGCTTACACTTACGCATTGCGTGCAATGGAAGCGGTTGAAGCACAAAAACAGAAGTAACAAGCGGTCGGTTGCTTACTAAAATTTGCAAATGACAAGAGACGAATTCAATTCGTCTCTTTTTTGTATGTTGTATGAATTTGCAAAATTTTTGCTGAATCTGACCGCTTGTTAGCCCTGTTCACGAGCAACAGCACGATAGCCGATGTCGCGGCGGTAGAATCTGCCTTGCCATTGGATTTGTTCGGCGAGCTTCAGTGCTTTTTGTTGAGCCTCGAATACACTGTTTCCTAACGCAGTGGCACAAAGCACTCGTCCGCCATTGGTGAGCAGTTTTCCGTCTTTAAGCTCAACGCCTGCTAAAAAGACTTTTTCATCGTCTTTTCTTTCGGTAGGAATTCCCGAAATTTCATCGCCTTTGCGATAATCGGCTGGGTAGCCTTCTGCAGCAAGTACGATGCCAAGAGCCGCTTGTTCGCACCATTTTGATTGGACTTCGTCTAATTTGCCGTCGCAGGCTTTTAAGCAGAGTTCGACTAAATCGGATTGCAAACGCAACATAATCGGTTGGGTTTCAGGGTCGCCAAAGCGGCAGTTAAATTCGATTACTTTTGGCTGACCGTTTGGCATAATCATCAAGCCCGCATATAAAAAACCCGTATATTCATTGCCTTCCGCCGCCATTCCCCGCACCGTTGGGTAAATCACTTCGTCCATTACCCGCTTGTGAATCGCAGTAGTTACCACGGGTGCAGGCGAATACGCTCCCATTCCGCCCGTATTCAAGCCTTTATCGCCTTCACCAACCCGTTTGTGATCTTGGCTGGTTGCCATTGGCTCAACATTTTTACCGTCCACCATCACGATGAAACTGGCTTCTTCACCGTCTAGAAATTCTTCAATCACTACACGGCTACCCGCTTCGCCAAAGGCATTACCTGAGAGCATGTCTTTTACCGCCTCTTCGGCTTCAGCTAAGGTCATTGCCACAATCACGCCTTTACCTGCGGCTAAGCCATCGGCTTTGATCACAATTGGTGCCCCTTTCTCACGCAAATAGGCAAGGGCAGGCTCCACTTCGGTGAAATTTTGATATTCCGCCGTTGGAATGTGGTGGCGAGCTAAGAAATCTTTGGTGAAAGCTTTGGAGCCTTCTAGTTGAGCTGCTGCTTGAGTTGGGCCGAAAATTTTCAAACCATGTGCTCGAAACGCATCAACCACACCAATTACTAGCGGGGCTTCAGGTCCAACAATCGTTAAAGCGATGTTGTGTTGTTTGGCAAATTCCACCAATGCAGGTACGTCAGTGGCAGAAATCGCGACATTTTCAATACCTGATTCTAATGCAGTTCCAGCATTGCCAGGGGCAACAAATACTTGGCTAACTAAAGGTGACTGTTTTGCTTTCCACGCTAATGCATGTTCACGCCCACCATTTCCTATAATTAAAATGTTCATAGAGATCCTTATAAATATGCCTGTGTCAGTCCTTTACATAAAGGGAAAAATGACGTTTACACAGGAAATAGAGTTAAAAATAATCTCCTTTCAATCCTTTTGAAAAAGCAAGAAAGAAGTTTAAGCAAACGTTTGCGTAGTTTACCGAAAATTGGGAGACTCTGAAAGTGGAAAGCGTGATTGCAACAAAGATTAAAATTATTTAAAAAAGTGTAAGAAACCGTTTGCTTTTTAAATTAGGTTAGGATATATTCCACCCCATTCAAATTTTAGGAGTCGCTATGAACCGCTACGTTATCAAACATCATCACCATTTACCTGAATAATCTTTCGGGCATTTGGCATGTTCGGAAGAACTTCCGAGCGTGAAATGTGATAACGAATCCTAAACCAGTTTCCACCCCTCGGAAGAAGACTTTCGAGGGGTTTTTATTTTTTATTTTTAATTTAAATTTTGACTTACAAGAGGACAAAACAATGCTGTTATCAAACGAAGTTGTAGTGTCGATTATTGTGTTGCTCGCATTGAGTTTAATGCGAATTAACGTGGTGATCGCTCTGATTATTGCCGCACTTACCTGCGGCTTATTAGGTAATACCGTCGATGGAATGTCGCTTGGTGATGCACTTACGGCGACAGTAAAAAGTTTCACAGGCGGATTAGGCGGCGGCGCTGAAACTGCAATGAACTATGCTGTACTTGGTGCATTCGCCGTAGCCTTGTCGAAATCAGGTGTAACGGATTTACTTGCTTACAAGGTCATTCAAAGTTTTGGTAAACGCCCGTCTGGTCGTTCAGTGTTTTGGTTCAAATATGCGATTTTATTCACTTTAGTCGCCTTTGCGATGTCATCTCAAAATGTGATCCCGGTTCACATTGCCTTTATTCCAATTGTTGTACCGCCATTGTTGAGTGTGCTAAACCAACTCAAAATTGACCGGCGTGCCGTTGCCTGTGCAATTACCTTCGGTTTAACTGCAACGTATATGTTGATCCCTGCAGGCTTCGGGCAAATCTTTATTGAAAGCATTTTAGTGAAAAACATCAACCAAGCGGGCCAAGCCTTTGGTTTAACGGCAGATGTTGGCGAGGTCACCAAAGCGATGGCAATTCCGGTAACGGGAATGATTTTAGGCTTACTTACCGCACTCTTTATTTCTTACCGCAAACCACGTAGCTATGTGGAAGGTGGCAGCGTGGTGGTGGAAGACATCGAAAGTCGGGTGAAAAACGTCACGCCATTTAATATCGCTATTAGCGTAGCGGCAATTTTAGCAACCTGTGTTGTACAACTTTCTACGAACTCCACTATTTTGGGGGGCTTAGTCGGCTTGGTGATCTTCGCTTTAGGCGGCGTGTTCAAACTCAAACAAAGCAATGATATTTTCCAAGACGGCTTGCGTTTAATGGCAATGATTGGATTTGTGATGATTGCTGCCTCTGGCTACGCCAATGTAGTCAACTCAACAGGCGGTGTGGGTGAATTAGTTGAAAGCTTAAAAGGTGCGATTAGCTCGAAAGAAATGGCGGCATTCTTAATGTTGTTAGTCGGCTTATTTATCACAATGGGGATTGGCTCATCATTCTCAACGGTGCCAATTATTGCGACCATTTATGTGCCACTTTGTATGTCGTTCGGTTTCTCGCCATTGGCGACCATTTCGATTGTCGGTGTCGCCGCCGCCTTAGGTGATGCAGGATCTCCTGCGTCAGACTCAACCCTTGGTCCAACCTCTGGTTTGAATGCGGACGGCAAGCACGATCACATTTGGGATTCCGTTGTACCGACTTTCTTACACTACAATTTGCCATTATTAGCATTCGGCTGGATGGCAGCAATGGTTCTCTAATTATGACAAGCGGTCAGTTTAGGCATCAATTTTGCAAATTTCTTTCAAAATCTGACCGCTTGTATTAAAAAATCTATTGCAATTCATAAAAAAACTTATATAGTCGGAACTTCCACATATTTGGAAACGAATTTTAACATTCTTATAACAACCACTTTGGAGTGAATAATGAAAAAGCTCACACAACTTTCTCTACTTGCATTAGCCGTGGCATCAGGATCTGCGATGGCAGCCCCGAAAACGTTTGTTTACTGTTTAGAGGCGTCACCCTCTTTTCTTAGCCCACAGCTTGGTACCGATGGTGCGACGTTAGACTCAACAGGCCGAGCCATTTTTGATAAATTAACCGCTTTTGAACCAGGTACAACTAATGTAGTGCCAGGTTTGGCGGAGAAGTGGGACGTCTCTGAAGATGGCAAAACTTATGTTTTTCATCTGCGTAAAGGCGTGAAATTCCACTCAAACAAAGCATTCAAACCAACTCGCGAATTTAACGCAGACGATGTATTGTTCTCTTTCAACCGTCAGTTAGATCCAAACCACCCATTCCACAAAGTATCAGGTGGCAACTATGAGTACTTTATCGGTATGGATATGCAAAACATCATCGATAAAGTGGAAAAAGTTGATGATTACACCGTGAAAATTAGCTTGAAAGTGGCAAATGCACCATTCTTAGCAAACTTGGCAATGGATTTCGCATCAATTTTATCAGCGGAATACGGCGACAAAATGTTAAAAGCGGGTAAGCCTGAAACCGTGGATAACCAACCGATCGGCACAGGTCCATTTGAATTTGTATCTTATCAAAAAGACTCAACAGTGCGTTACAAAGCCTTTGAGAGCTACTGGCAAGGTAAATCAAAAATTGACCGTTTAGTGTTTGCGATTACGCCAGATGCGTCAGTGCGTTATGCGAAATTGAAAAAAGGCGAGTGCCACGCCATGCCATATCCAAACCCTGCGGATGTGGAAAAACTTAAAAATGATAAAGACATTACTCTACTGACCCGTCCAGGTTTGAACGTTGGTTACTTAAACTTCAATACCCAAAAAGCACCGTTTGATAACGTGAAAGTGCGTCAAGCGTTAAGCTATGCGGTGAATAAAGATGCGATCATCGAAGCGGTGTATCAAGGGGCAGGTCAAAAAGCGAAGAACCCAATTCCACCAACAATGTGGTCTTACAATGACGACATCAAAGACTACGATTATGATCCAGAAAAAGCTAAAGCGTTACTTAAAGAAGCAGGCTTTGAAAATGGCTTTGAGACGGATTTGTGGGCAATGCCAGTTTCTCGTCCATACAACCCGAACGCACGCCGTATGGCGGAGCTTATTCAAGCAGACTGGGAAAAAGTGGGCGTGAAAGCGAAAATCGTTAGTTATGAGTGGGGTGAATATCTCAAACGTATGCGTGCAGGCGATCACCAAACAGGTATGATGGGCTGGACGGGTGATAATGGGGACCCAGATAACTTCTTAAATACGTTGTTAAGCTGTGCGTCTGTTGAATCAGGTTCTAACTATGCGAAATTCTGTCACAAGCCGTTTAACGATTTAGTGACACAAGCAGTACAAGAAACAGATAAACAAAAACGTACCGACCTTTACAAACAAGCTCAAGTCGTGTTCAAAGAGCAAGCCCCGTGGATTACTGTGGCTCACTCAACCACCTACTTCCCTGTGCGTAAAGAGGTCAAAGGCTATGTGGTTAGCCCATTCGGTGTTCACGACTTCTATTCCGTGGATCTCGAAAAATAACCCGCAACAAGCGGTCAGATTTGCGAAAAAATTTGCAAATTTCAGGTAGAATCTGACCGCTTGTATTAAACAATCTGCCTCCGCGTGCGGGGGAAGTACCTTGCGAAGCAAGGGGTAGGGGGCAATCATAATGCCCCCTTCGGTTTCGTTTCACATTGCTTAACTCAACCATTTCCTCCACAAACGGGGGCAGAATTAGTGAAAGAGATTTTGAATGTTTCAATTTATTATTAAACGTATTTTAATGGTGATTCCGACCTTCTTGGCGATTACCTTAATTACTTTTGCATTAGTGCATTTAATTCCCGGTGATCCAATTGAGATCCGAATGGGGGAACGTGGGCTTACTCCTGAAATTCATGCTCAAATGATGCAGCAACTTGGCTTAGATCGGCCGTTGACTGAGCAGTATTTCAGCTATATCAAAGGCGTGTTGCAAGGCGATCTTGGTAATTCCTTCCGCAATAACGAGCCTGTGCTAAAAGAATTTTTTACCCTTTTCCCTGCCACGGTTGAGTTGGCATTTTTTGCGTTGGGTTGGTCCCTTGTGGGTGGGGTGATTTTAGGGGTGATTGCGGCAGTGAAAAAAGAGTCGTGGATTTCGCATGTCGTTACCTCGATGTCTCTGACGGGCTATTCAATGCCTATTTTCTGGTGGGGGTTAATTTTAATTTTATATGTTTCCACCCCACTTGGCTTGCCTGCCTCAGGACGTTTGCCATCGGAATATTGGATTGAAGCCGAAACGGGCTTTATGTTGATCGATACTTGGAATTCAGACGAACCAGGGGCTTTTTTAGCGGCGATTAAATCGTTGATTTTACCTGCGGTGGTGCTTGGTACTATCCCGCTGGCTATCATCACCCGTATGACCCGTTCATCCATGCTCGAAGTGCTGGGTGAAGACTATATCCGTACCGCTAAAGCCAAAGGTCTGAATACCACTCGAATTGTGATTATCCATGCCTTACGTAATGCGTTAATCCCTGTGGTTACTGTGGTTGGCTTGATTATCGGACAGCTTTTATCAGGAGCCGTTTTAACCGAAAACATTTTCTCGTGGCCTGGTATTGGTAAATGGGTTATTGATGCGATCAACTCCCGTGATTATCCTGTATTACAAGGCTCGGTACTGATTATTGCCACCTTAATTATCTTAGTGAATTTAGCGGTGGACCTGATCTACGGTGTAGTGAATCCACGGATTCGACATAACTAATTGTGTTGGGTGGGACTTGCCCGACCATTTGCAAAATTATTGAAAAATCTGACCGCTTGTTGCGGTACTTGGTGGGCAAGACTCACCTTACTAATAAAGTTGGAGTGTTAATGTCTAGTATTGAAATTACATCCCCTGCACCTAAAACACCATTGCAGGAATTTTGGCACTATTTTTGCCAGAATCGTGGGGCGGTGATTGGTTTGGCGTTTATTGCCGTGGTGTTTTTAGCGAGCGTGTTTGCAAGCGTTATCGCCCCTTTTGACCCAATCGAACAAAACCGTTCGGCATTATTATTGCCACCGATGTGGTTTGAAGGGGGGAACAGTTCCTATATTTTAGGCACGGATGACATCGGGCGGGATATTCTTTCCCGTATCATTTATGGTGCTAGATTGTCGGTCTTTATCGGATTGATTATTGTACTGCTCTCTTGCGTATTCGGTGTGATTTTAGGTTTGTTGGCAGGTTATTACGGCGGAATGGTCGACATTATCATTATGCGATTTGTCGATATCATGTTGGCGATCCCAAGTCTGCTTTTGACCATCGGTGTGGTGACTATTCTTGGTCCATCACTGATTAATGCGGCCATTGCAATTGCGGTGGTCTCAATTCCGAGTTATGTACGTTTAACCCGTGCGTCAGTGCTCAGTGAAAAAAATCGTGATTATGTTACCGCATCTCGTGTAGCAGGAGCCGGTGTATGGCGATTAATGTTTATCGTGATTTTACCAAACTGTTTAGCTCCACTCATCGTACAAATGACTATGGGAATCTCTAACGCAATCTTAGAGCTCGCGGCCCTTGGTTTCTTAGGTATCGGGGCACAGCCACCAACACCAGAGCTTGGGACGATGCTCGCAGAATCTCGTGGCTTTATGCAGTCAGCAAATTGGCTTGTTACTATCCCAGGCTTAGCGATTTTATCTTTAGTATTAGCCTTTAACTTAATGGGCGATGGATTGCGTGATGCTCTTGACCCGAAATTAAAACAGTAGGAGCGGAAAATGGCATTATTAGAAGTAAACGAACTTTCCGTTCATTTTGGCGATCAAAAAGCGCCTTTTAAAGCGGTGGATCGCATTAGTTATACGGTTAATGAAGGCGAAGTATTAGGCATTGTTGGCGAATCTGGCTCGGGCAAATCAGTTAGCTCGCTGGCGATTATGGGGTTGATTGATTACCCAGGTAAAGTGTATGCCAACGCCTTAGAATTTAATGGCAATGATTTGTTAGCGTTGAGTGCCAAAGAGAAGCAGAAAATCGTTGGGGCGGACGTGTCAATGATTTTCCAAGACGCAATGACCAGTCTCAACCCAAGCTATACAGTCGGTTTTCAAATCATGGAAGCGTTGAAGGTGCATCAAGGCGGTAGCCGTCAATGGCGAAAAGAGCGGGCGATCGAGCTTTTGACGATGGTGGGAATTCCCGATCCCACTTCCCGTTTAGACGTTTATCCCCATCAACTTTCTGGTGGAATGAGCCAGCGGGTGATGATCGCAATGGCGATCGCTTGTAACCCAAAATTGTTGATTGCAGACGAACCAACCACGGCTTTAGATGTTACTATTCAAGCCCAAATCATTGATTTGCTATTGGAATTACAACGCAAAGAGAATATGGCGTTGATCCTAATCACCCATGATTTAGCCCTAGTTGCTGAATCAGCTCACCGTATTATTGTGATGTATGCAGGGCAAGTGGTTGAAGAAGGGCGAGCAGAGGAAATTTTTAAATCTCCGCTACACCCCTACACTCAAGCATTATTGCGCGCTTTGCCAGAGTTCGCGGAAGGCAAATCTCGTTTGCAGTCGCTCCCTGGGGTTGTACCAGGTAAATACGATCGCCCACAAGGTTGTCTACTCAACCCACGCTGCCCGTATGCCACTGATCTCTGTCGTACCCAAGAACCAGCATTACATCACATCAATGGTAGACAGGTGAAATGCCATACACCGTTGAATACGGACGGAATGCCGAGCTAATATCTGTATGTCGGGGCGGACTTGTGTGTCCGCCCGAAAATATCGGACGCAACGGGCGGATACATAGCTCCGCCCCTACAAAAGAATAGAAATATGCAAAAAGATACTCAAATCCCACCGCTTCTTGATGCGGTGGATCTCAAAAAATATTATCCCGTTAAAAAAGGGCTATTTTCTAAGCCGAAATTAGTTAAAGCGGTAGACGGTGTATCATTCCGTCTGGAAAAAGGCAAAACCTTGGCAGTTGTAGGTGAGTCGGGCTGTGGCAAATCGACTTTAGGACGAATGCTGACGATGATTGAATGCCCAACGGAAGGCGAATTGTTTTATAACGGGCAAAACTTTTTGGAAAATGATCGGGAAACGGTGAAATTACGCCGCAAAAAAATCCAAATTGTGTTCCAAAATCCGTATGCATCGCTCAATCCCCGCAAAAAAATCGGCACCATTTTAGAAGAGCCGTTACTGATCAATACGGATCTAACTGCCGCTGAACGCAAAGAAAAAGTGTTGGCGATGATGGCAAAAGTCGGTTTGAAACCAGAGTTTTACGACCGTTATCCGCATATGTTTTCGGGCGGGCAACGCCAGCGGATTGCGATTGCTCGTGGCTTGATGCTTGAGCCAGATATCGTTGTGGCGGATGAACCTGTTTCGGCACTGGATGTGTCGGTGCGGGCCCAAGTACTGAATTTGATGATGGAATTGCAGGAAGAAATGGGCTTGTCTTACGTGTTTATTTCACACGATTTGTCCGTGGTTGAACATATCGCTGATGAAGTGATGGTGATGTATCTCGGGCGGGTGGTCGAGCAGGGCGATACCAAAACGATTTTCAGCAACCCTCGCCACCCTTATACCCAAGCATTGTTATCGGCGACTCCAAGACTGAACCCAGAGCATCGCCGTGAGCGAATTAAACTAACGGGAGAGCTACCAAGCCCACTCAATCCACCAAAAGGTTGTGCCTTCCACGCCCGCTGTCGTTTAGCAACTGAACGTTGCAGTCAAGAACGGCCAGAACTCAAAACCTACCCAGATGGTGCCAAAATCGCCTGTTTTATGGTGGAGTAGGGTGACAAACGATTATAAAATTGGGTCGCTTGACGTAATTTGGGGCGAACATCATGAAAAGAAAAAAAACGACTGGATAAAAAATATTCAGTCGCTTCTTTTTTCAACTTAGTAGTAAGAATGTTCGCCGTGCTGGTGTTCGGTGGCATCTTTTACGCCAACGAGTTCTTCAGGGAACATCGCAATTAGTTGTTTTTCGATCCCTTCTTTCAAGGTGACATCTACCATTGAGCAACCATTACAACCACCACCGAATTGCAGGATCGCATATTTATCCTCGGTGATTTCAATCAAAGTAACACGCCCGCCATGGCTGGCAAGTTGCGGGTTGATTTGGGTTTGGATCACATAATCTAAACGCTCAATGAATGGGGCATCGTCTGCAACTTTTTTCATTTTCGCATTTGGCGCTTTCATGGTGAGCTGTGCCCCCATTGCGTCCGTCACATAATCAATTTCTGCTTCGTCTAAAAATGGCAAGCTGATGTCGTCAATAAACGCCGAAAATTGAGCAAATTTCATTTCGGTATCGGTTGCTTCTACCGCATTAGGTGGGCAATAAGAGACGCCGCATTCCGCACCTGGAGTGCCAGGGTTGACTACGAAAATGCGGATGTTCGTCCCTTCTTCTTGCTGATCGAGCAATTTACGGAAGTGGCTTTGTGCCGCGTCTGAAATGGTAATATTCATTAGTAAAATCCTTCTAAAAAATCGTGAGGCTATTCTACTCCGATGTGTCTTTTTTGACTAGGGTCAAATTTTGCCAAGATACAAGCGGTCACTTTAGCTAAAAAATTTGCAAATTTGTTACAAAAACTGACCGTTTGTCGTTTTTTTAGGCGGGGTGTGTGAGAGAAAACTTGAAGAAGATCAAATTTTTCTAGGGGGGATGTTAAAAAAATGTGGTTAAACTAGAATTGAGTACTCTTTTTCAGGTAAAATGCCACGTTTTATTTTATTTCAGCAGGACTGAAATAGAGATCCGATTTGAGAACTTAATGTAGCAAGCGGAAGTAGGTGGGGAACTTTCGTTTATTTCTGACTTCGCTACGGCTCAATAAAGCGATTGCAGCTTGTCTGCAATCATATTTTTAACCCAACAAAAAGTAGTGCAAACAATATGATTACAATTAAACAAGGCTTAGATCTTCCGATTGCGGGAAAACCTGAGCAAGTAATCCATAACGGCAATACCGTTACTGAAGTTGCTGTGCTTGGCGAAGAATATGTGGGTATGCGTCCTTCTATGAAGGTGCGTGAAGGTGATGTAGTGAAAAAAGGTCAGGTGCTTTTTGAAGATAAAAAGAACCCTGGCGTTGTCTTTACTTCCCCAGCAAGCGGCACGGTTGTAGCGATCAATCGTGGCGAAAAACGTGTTCTTCAGTCAGTCGTTATCAAAGTTGAGGGTGATGAGCAAATTACCTTTAGCCGCTATAACGCGGCTGACCTTGCCACTTTAAGTAGCGAGCAAGTCAAACAAAACCTAGTGGAATCAGGCTTATGGACTGCATTCCGCACTCGTCCATTCAGTAAAGTGCCTGCATTAGATGCGGTACCTTCGTCAATTTTCGTGAATGCGATGGATACCAATCCATTGGCGGCAGATCCTGAGGTGATTTTAAATGAACACAAGCAGGATTTCGTTGATGGTTTAACGGTATTAAGTCGTTTATTCAATGGCGAGAAAACCATTCATTTATGTCGTGCACCAGACAGCACCACACCAAATGCTGATGTACCAAATGTGAAAGTAACTGCTTTCTCTGGTCCTCACCCAGCTGGTTTGAGCGGCACACATATTCACTTTATCGATCCGGTTAGCATCACAAAACAAGTGTGGTATTTGAACTATCAAGATGTGATTGCTATCGGTAAATTATTCACAACAGGTGAACTATTTACGGATCGTGTGGTTGCCCTTGCTGGCCCAACAGTGAAAAACCCACGTTTAGTACGTACTCGTTTAGGTGCAAACCTTTCACAATTAACTGCAAATGAATTGCAAGACGTTGAAAATCGTGTGATTTCAGGTTCTGTATTATCAGGGGCAAAAGCAGAAGGGGCTCACGACTATTTAGGTCGTTATGCATTGCAAGTATCAGTGTTAGCAGAAGGTCGTGAGCAAGAATTCTTAGGAATGATTGCCCCGTATTCACATAAATTCTCTATCACTCGTACGACGTTAGGTGCGTTTGCGAAGAAATTATTCAACTTTACTACGGCAGTAAATGGTAGCCATCGTGCGATGGTACCCATCGGCTCTTATGAGCGTGTAATGCCGTTAGATATTCTCCCAACATTGCTGTTGCGTGACTTGGCATCTGGTGATACAGATTCAGCACAAGCGTTAGGTTGCTTAGAGTTAGATGAAGAAGATTTGGCACTTTGTACCTTTGTTTGTCCAGGTAAAAATGACTATGCACCAATGTTGCGTGCAGCGTTAGATAAGATCGAGAAGGAAGGTTAATCAAATGGCTTTAAAAGATCTTTTTCATAAAATGGAACCTGCTTTCCAGAAAGGTGGAAAATATGAAAAATTCTACATTCTGTTTGAAGCAGCATATACCATTTTCTATACTCCCGGCACTGTAACACGCAAAGATGCTCACGTGCGTGATGCGATTGACTCTAAACGTATGATGTTAATCGTATGGCTTGCGTTATTCCCTGCGATGTTCTGGGGGATGTATAACGTAGGTAACCAGTCAATTATGGCATTAGCCGTTGGGGATTTCGCACAAAACGTGGCGAATAGTGTTGCAAAAGACTGGCACTTTGCTCTTGCTAATAGTTTAGGTATCTTAAATCAAGATGCAGGTGCATTAGCGAAAATGTTATTAGGGGCGATTTTCTTCCTACCAATCTACTTAACCGTCTTTGCGGTAGGTGGTTTCTGGGAGGTGTTATTCGCAATGGTGCGTAAACACGAAATCAACGAAGGCTTCTTTGTAACTTCTATCTTATTAGCCTTAATCGTGCCACCAACATTACCATTATGGCAAGCCGCATTAGCGACAACCTTTGGTGTTGTTGTTGCGAAAGAAGTATTTGGTGGTGTGGGTAAGAATTTTATGAACCCAGCGTTAGCGGGTCGTGCGTTCTTATTCTTCGCATACCCTGCTCAAATTTCTGGTGATTTAGTTTGGACTGCGGCAGATGGCTTCTCTGGTGCAACAGCGCTTTCACAATGGGCAAGTGGCGGTCAAGTCGCGTTAAAACACGTGGCAACTGGCGAAACAATCACTTGGATGGATGCTTTCTTAGGTAATCTACCTGGTTCTGTAGGTGAAGTTTCAACTTTAATGTTGATGATCGGTGCGGCAATTATTGTATTCGCACGTATTGCTTCTTGGAGAATCATTGCGGGTGTAATGATTGGTATGGCGGCAACTGCAACGTTATTCAACCTAATCGGCTCAGAAACAAATGCGATGTTTGCGATGCCATGGCATTGGCACTTGGTGTTAGGTGGTTTCGCATTAGGTATGTTCTTTATGGCAACTGACCCAGTGTCTGCGGCTTTTACTAACAAAGGTAAATGGTGGTATGGCATTTTAATCGGAGTAATGTGTGTTCTGATTCGTGTTGCAAACCCAGCCTATCCAGAAGGTATGATGTTAGCAATCTTATTTGCTAACTTATTTGCACCAATCTTCGATTATTTAGTGGTTCAAGGTAACATTAAACGTAGGAAGGCACGCAATGGCTAAATTTAATAAAGATAGCATTGGCGGAACACTCACCGTCGTTGTGTTATTAAGTTTAATCTGTTCTTTAATTGTTGCAGGGGCAGCGGTATTATTAAAACCGACCCAAGAAGAACAAAAACAACTTGATAAACAGAAAAACATTCTAAGTGTGGCAGGCTTATTGCAAGCGGATACGAAGAAAAGTCAAATCAAAGAAATTTACGTTAAAAATATTGAGCCGAAAATCGTTGATTTAGCAACTGGCGAATATGTTGAAGGTGTAATGAACTTTGATGCGAAAGCTGCTGCTAAAGATCCAGCACAAAACGTAGTAATTGCACCAGAAGTAGATAAGGCTGGTTTACGTGCTCGTGCTAAATATGCAGAAGTATATTTAGTGAAAAATGCAGAAGGGCAATTAAGCCAAGTTGTATTACCAATTTATGGTACGGGGTTGTGGTCTGTAATGTATGGTTTCGTATCAGTACAGCCAGATGGTAACACGATTAAAGGTATTACTTTCTATGATCACGGTGAAACACCGGGCTTAGGTGGTGAGATTGAAAATCCACGTTGGCAGGCGAATTTCGTTGGTAAAAAATTACAAAATGAGAAAGGTGATTCAGCAATTACGATTGCTAAAGGTGCTTCAGCAGATAAAGATCATGGTATCGATGGTTTATCTGGTGCAACTTTAACGTCAAATGGCGTAGATGGAACTTTCAAATATTGGTTTGGTGCTAACGGCTTTGGTCCATATTTAGCAAAATTAAAAGCGGGGGCTAACTAATGGCTGGCTCAAATCTTAAAAAGTTATTGTTATCTCCAATTGCAGATAACAACCCAATTGCGTTACAAATTTTAGGTATCTGTTCTGCGTTAGCGGTAACGACTAAATTAGAAACAGCCGTGGTAATGGCAATCGCGGTAAGTTTTGTAACGGGATTTGCAAGTTTCTTTATCTCTTGCATCCGTAACTACATTCCAAACAGCATCCGTATTATTGTGCAAATGGCGATCATCGCATCATTGGTAATCTTAGTTGACCAATTACTACGTGCTTATGCGTATGATCTTTCTAAACAATTATCGGTATTCGTTGGTTTGATTATTACTAACTGTATCGTCATGGGACGTGCAGAAGCGTTTGCAATGAAATCCAAACCACTTGAAAGCTTTGTGGATGGTATCGGTAACGGCTTAGGTTATGGTGCAATGTTACTTGTAGTTGGTTTCTTCCGTGAATTGATTGGTTCAGGTAAGCTCTTTGGCATGACTGTGTTCCAAACAGTTCAAGACGGTGGTTGGTACCAAGCAAACGGTCTATTCTTATTAGCACCAAGTGCATTCTTTATTATTGGTTTTGTGATCTGGGCAATCAGAACATGGAAACCAGAGCAAGTGGAGAAATAGTCTATGGAACATTATATTAGTCTATTTGTTAAGTCCGTATTTATTGAAAATATGGCACTTTCTTTCTTCCTTGGTATGTGTACATTCCTTGCGGTTTCAAAGAAAGTTTCAACCGCATTTGGTTTAGGAATTGCCGTTATCGTGGTACTTGGTATTGCGGTACCTGCAAACCAATTAGTTTACACACATGTATTGAAAGAGAATGCATTAATTGAGGGGGTAGACTTAACTTTCTTAAACTTCATTACCTTCATCGGTGTGATTGCAGCATTAGTACAAGTGCTTGAGATGATTTTAGATAAGTTCTTCCCCGCTTTATACAGTGCTTTAGGGATCTTCTTACCTCTCATTACAGTAAACTGTGCGATCTTCGGTGGTGTATCTTTCATGGTACAACGTGAATATAACTTCGCGGAGTCAGTAGTTTATGGCGTTGGTGCAGGTACAGGTTGGATGTTAGCGATTGTGGCATTAGCGGGTCTAACAGAGAAAATGAAATACTCTGATATTCCAGCAGGTTTACGTGGTTTAGGGATTACCTTTATCACTACAGGCTTAATGGCACTTGGCTTTATGTCTTTCTCAGGCATTCAGTTATAAGGAGCGTATCGAATGGATAATTTTATTTTCGGTATTGTGGTATTTACTGCCCTGGTATTAGTCCTTGCAGTATTTATCCTATTCGCTAAATCCAAGTTAGTTGATTCAGGCGATATTACCATCTCCATCAACGATGACCCAAGTAAAGCAATTACCTTACCAGCAGGTGGGAAATTATTGGGTGCATTAGCGAGCAAAGGGATCTTCGTTTCTTCTGCGTGTGGTGGCGGTGGTTCTTGTGGTCAGTGCTTAGTGAAAGTGAAAAGCGGTGGTGGCGAAATCCTACCAACAGAACTTTCCCACATCACCAAACGTGAAGCGAAAGAAGGCTATCGTCTTGCTTGCCAAGTAAACGTAAAAGGCAGTATGGATGTCGAATTACCTGAAGAAATCTTCGGTGTGAAAAAATGGGAATGTACCGTTATCTCTAACGATAACAAAGCAACCTTCATCAAAGAGCTTAAATTGCAAATTCCAGAAGGTGAAGAGGTACCATTCCGTGCTGGCGGTTATATTCAAATTGAAGCACCTCCTCACGTGGTTAACTATGAAGATTATAAAGAACTGATCGACAAAGAATATCACGAAGATTGGGATAAATTTAATCTTTGGCGTTATGTTTCAAAAGTGGATGAGCCAATTGTACGTGCTTACTCAATGGCATCTTACCCTGAAGAGAAAGGCATTATTATGTTGAACGTGCGTATTGCGACGCCACCACCAAATAATCCAAATGTTCCACCAGGTCAAATGTCTTCATATATTTGGTCATTAAAGCCTGGTGATAAAGTCACCATTTCTGGGCCATTCGGTGAATTCTTTGCAAAAGATACTGATGCGGAAATGGTCTTCATCGGTGGTGGTGCAGGTATGGCTCCAATGCGTTCACACATTTTCGATCAGCTCAAACGCTTGAAATCAAAACGTAAAATGTCGTTCTGGTATGGTGCACGTTCAAAACGTGAAATGTTCTATGTTGAAGACTTTGACGGCTTAGCCGCTGAAAATGACAACTTCGTATGGCACGTTGCACTTTCTGATCCGCAACCGGGCGATAACTGGGATGGTTACACAGGCTTTATTCACAACGTGCTTTATGAAAACTATTTGAAAGATCACGAAGCTCCTGAAGATTGTGAATACTATATGTGTGGTCCACCAATTATGAACGCATCGGTGATTAAGATGCTCAAAGATCTCGGTGTTGAAGACGAGAACATCTTACTCGATGATTTCGGTGGCTAACCTAACAGTCTCAGATTGATAACAAGCGGTCAGATTTTGCAAAACGTTTGCAAGAAATGACCGCTTGTATTTGAAGCAAAAAATAAACGAAAATGTATCCATTATTTTTTCGTTTATTTTTTATAGTTTTCTTAAGGAGTGTTTGTGAAAACGAAAATTTTATCCACTTGGCTTTTTTCTGCTGCATTTGCATTATTGCTGGCAGCTTGTGAAAAAGAGTCACGGCAAGTCACCTTAGAAGGTAAGACAATGGGAACAACTTATCATGTAAAATATATTGATGATGGTCTTGTTGATAATTTACCTAATCCAGAAAAGATTCAACAGCAAATTGATGCTGTGCTGAAAGAAGTGAATAACCAAATGTCAACTTATCAAAAAGATTCACAGATTTCAGCCTTTAATGGTTACAATCATGTCAATTCACTTTTTACTGTTTCGCCTGATTTTGCGTTTGTTGTTGAAGAAGCTATTCGGTTAAATAAAATCACAGAAGGTGCTTTGGATATTACCGTTGGGCCGCTTGTGAATTTGTGGGGATTCGGTCCTGATAAGCGATTAAATAAAGAGCCAACGGCAGAGCAGATTGCAGAGCGATCTAAGTCTGTAGGCATTGAGAAACTAGCGGTCGAAAAATCGGATCACAAATATGGCTTAATCAAATATGAGCCGAATTTATACATCGATCTTTCTTCAATTGCCAAAGGCTTTGGGGTGGATAAAGTCGCAAGACACTTAGAAACCTTAGGCTTACATCACTATTTAGTTGAAATTGGTGGTGAACTGCGTGGTAAAGGTAAAAACCTTCACGGCAAACCATGGCAAATTGCGATTGAGAAACCAACTTTTGCTCAAGGTCAAGCGGTTGAGACGATTGTTCCATTGGATAACAAAGGCTTTGCCACATCGGGCAATTATCGCAATTATTTTGAAGATGAGCAGGGTAATCGTTTGTCTCATATTATTGATCCTAAACAGCTCAAGCCGATTCAACATAATTTAGCTTCGATTACCGTTATTGCAGACACATCAATGACTGCAGATGGTTTATCGACAGGCTTGTTTGTGTTAGGACCAGAAAAAGCTCTGGAAGTGGCGGAGCGTGAGAAATTGGCGATTTTTATGATCATTAAAAATGGTCAAGATTATGAAACCAAAATGTCGAGTGAGTTTGAAAAACTGACGAAATAATCCCGACGACAAGCGGTCACTTTCGTCAATTTTTTTGCAAAAGTGACCGTTTATGATGAAAACAACTTATTAGGAATAAAAAATGGAAACCATTTTACTGACTTTCGGCTTTTTTATCGCCGTGATTTTTGCGATGTCAATTGGCTTTATCATCAAAGGCAAAACGATTAAAGGTAGCTGCGGTGGCATTTCTGCTTTGGGGATGAAAAAAATGTGCGACTGTGAAGAGCCTTGCGATAATCTCCAAGCAAAACTTGATGCAGGCGATGCGGATGCTCAAGCAGAATACCGCGAAAAATTTGTTAAAAAAGCCGAACCGCAATTCTACGAAGTGAAATAATCACGAGGTCAAGATGCCTTACGTCAATATCAAAGTAACCGGTGGAAGTGAAGCACCAACGACTGAGCAGAAATCGGCGTTAATTCAAGGTGTTACAGAATTATTGCAACGTGTATTGAATAAAAATCCGGAAACGACCGTGGTTGTCATCGACGAGATTCCAATGGAAAATTGGGGCATCGGTGGCAAGGCCGTCATAGAGAGGCGTAAGCAGAAATAATAGGAATATAATGAAATCAATCACTTATGAAAAACATTTTCGTCCATTAACCGCAGAGCAGTTGGCTGAAAATGCCAAGAAAAAAGTGATCTGCGGGATGTCAGGTGGGGTGGATTCGTCCGTTTCTGCGTTTATTCTTCAGCAACAGGGCTACCAAGTGGAAGGCTTGTTTATGAAGAACTGGGAAGAAGATGACGATACAGACTACTGCACTGCAGCAGCAGATTTAGCCGATGCGCAAGCAGTGTGCGATAGACTTGGCATTAAGTTGCATAAAATCAACTTTGCTGCGGAATATTGGGATAACGTTTTTGAACATTTTTTGGCGGAATACAGCGCAGGGCGTACACCGAACCCTGATATTTTGTGCAATAAAGAGATTAAATTCAAAGCTTTCTTGGAATATGCCACGGAAGATTTGAGTGCTGATTTTATTGCCACAGGGCATTATGTTCGCCGCACACCGTTTGATCAGCAACCAAAATTATTACGTGGTTTAGACGGTAATAAAGATCAGAGCTATTTCTTATATACTTTGAGTGAGCAGCAAGTTGGGCGGAGTTTGTTCCCCATTGGTGAAATTGAGAAACCCATTGTGCGAGCTATTGCGGAAGATCTCGGCTTGGCAACGGCGAAGAAAAAGGACTCAACGGGTATCTGCTTTATCGGCGAACGCAAATTCAAAGACTTTTTAGCCCGCTATCTGCCTGCCCAAGCAGGGGAGATTCACACCGTTGATGGACAAGTTATTGGCCGTCACGATGGCCTGATGTACCACACGCTTGGGCAACGTAAAGGCTTGGGGATTGGTGGTGTGAAAGGGGCGAGCGAAAATGCGTGGTATGTAGTGGAAAAAGATTTGGTGAATAACGTGTTGATCGTAGCTCAAGGGCAAGACAATTCCGCTTTGCTGTCAAGTGGTTTGATTGCCAGCCAACTTCATTGGGTCGATCGCCAGCCAATTAAAGAAAACTTGCGTTGCACCGTTAAAACCCGTTATCGCCAAGCGGATATTGCTTGCGAGATCCAGCCGATTGATGATGAGACTATTCGTGTAATTTTCGATGAACCACAAATTGCTGTTACGCCTGGGCAGTCTGCGGTGTTCTACCAAGGCGAAGTTTGTCTTGGTGGTGGCATCATTGAACAACAGCTAAAACCATAAAAAAGGGCGGTAGATACCGCCCTAAAATTTGCAAAATATTTCACGGAACTGACCGCTTGTTGAACGATTCAAATGGGATAACTTGTTGTTTTTCTTGGTAAATGGTGGCTTTACTTTTGGGTGTGTGAGCTGGCCAATCAGTGAAAGTGTAGGTCATATCCCATTGGTAATAGGGTTTACCGATGTCTCGGTATTGTATCAACAGTGTGCGTTCTTCTTCATCGTGGCAGTGGGGTGAATCGGCATCTTTTTCTCCGAAGCAGGCTCTGATTAGCGATTCGTAATAAAACGGAATGGCTTTAAGGGCAGTTTGATAGCTGCCATCTTCATTTAGCTGAACGATGTCGGCTTTTTCTTCTCTTATTCCTCCGCCTGAATAAGCGCCAGAACCATATTTTACAAGGGCTACGCCCCATTTTGTTTGATTGAGCGGATAGAGTTTGGGTTCAATATATAACTTCACATTGTAATCTGCTCCTTCGAGAATTTCGCTGTCGTGTACATAATCAGCAAAATCCCAATACTGTTTGAGTTGATAGTGTTTCTCTTTTGTAAAGCGTGCAATTTGAAGGTGATCATCAATGAAATAGTACTCTGTGGGTGAAGGTCGCTCATAAAGTGTGCCTGATGCCGTGTCACAACGTGGAAGTTGTTGGCAGATTTCAGTCAGTGTTTGGGGAGATAGGCTCACTTCTCGTAATTCCACGGATCTGATTTCTTGGGCGAAGAGTGAAGAGGAAAGCAATAGCGTAGAGATAATAACCCAATGTTTAAACATCATATAAGCTCCAGACGTAATGTGAGATTTGGATTTGCAAAATGTTTCACGGAACTGACCGCTTGTTGAGCGATTCAAATGGCATCATTTGTTGTTTTTCTTGGTAAATGGTGGCTTTACTTTTGGGGGTGTGAGCAGGCCAATCGGTGAAAGTGTAGGTCATTTTCCATTGGTAATAAGGCTTGCCGATGTCTTGGTAGGCAATTTTGAGTATTTGTGTTTCTTCGTCGTCGCAATGTGGTGAGTTTTTCGTCTCATCTTCCCTAAAGCAGGCTTTTACTATCAAATCGTAATAAAACGGAATATTTTTTAATGCAACTTGATAGCTACCATCTGCGTTGAGTTGAACGAAATCCGCTTTTTCTTCCGTAGCAGCACCGCCCGGAAACCAATCAGATGCCCCTTTGATAAGGGCTATCGCCCATTGCTCTTTGCTTAATGGATAAAGTACAGGGTGAATATACAAGCGAGGATCACTTGCTGCTCGGGTAATGTTGCTGTCGTGAACATAATCGGCAAAATCCCAACGCTGCTTGAGTTGGTAGATTGAATCTTTCTTGAAATAGGCAAGCTGTGGGGTATCGTCAATAAAATAGTATTCTTCTGGTGATTTTCGTTTAAATAGCCCGCCTGAATCTTGATCACATTTCGGCAATTGCTGACAAATTTCAGTCAGTTCAGCGGATGAAATCGCCACTTTATGTAAAATGTGTGCTTTTATCTCTTGTGCTAAAAGTGACGGCGAAAGCAGCAATGTGGTGGCAACCAGCCAAGATCTAAACACCATAAGAATTTCGATACTCCTTCATTTTCGGTAAAAATGAGGTGTATTGTTCCGATTTGTCGAGATATTGCAATAAATCGTCAAAATCAATAATGGAAAATACTTGGCAGTTGTAATCTCTTTCTACTTCTTGAATAGCGGAAAGTTCACCTTTGCCTTTTTCTTTGCGATTTAACGCAATTAACACGCCTGCGAGCTCGGCATGGTTGGCGTTGATAATTTCCATTGATTCGCGAATAGCGGTTCCCGCGGTGATGACATCGTCCACTAACAAAATTTTACCGAATAAGCCACTACCAATTAAATTGCCACCTTCGCCGTGATCTTTCGCTTCTTTGCGGTTAAAGCAACAAGGTTTATCCAGATCAAATTGATTTGCAAGGGCAACGGCAACCGTGGTGGCAATCGGAATGCCTTTGTAAGCAGGTCCGAACAACACATCAAATTGCACGCCGCTGTTTTGAATGGCTTGAGCATAATATTCGCCAAGTTTGGCGAGATCTCGCCCTGTGTTGAACAGCCCTGCATTGAAAAAATAGGGACTTTGTCTGCCTGATTTTAAAGTAAATTCGCCAAATTTAAGTACATTGCGGCTTAAGCAAAATTCAATAAAGTCGTGTTTGTATTGTTCCATTTTATTTCCCTTCATTTGCAAAATGTTAACGTGATCTTACCGCTTGTATTTTAGATTATTCAGGTGTGATCCAGTCTACTTTCCAGCTTCCTGTACCTTCTGGCACCAACACATCAGTGAGATAGGGGAGGATCTTTTTCATCTGGCCTTCAAGCTGCCACGGTGGGTTGATCACAATCATACCACTGGCAGTCATGCCCCGCTGGTCGCTATCAGGGCGAACAGCAAGTTCAATTTGTAGAATTTTGCGAATGCCCGTTGCTTCCAAGCCTTTGACAATGCGTTTGGTATGTTGGCGAAGCACCACGGGATACCAAATGGCATATACGCCTGTGGCAAACCGCTTATAGCCTTCCACAATCGCTTGCACCACTAATTCGTAATCGTCTTTGAGTTCATAAGGCGGGTCAATCAGCACCAAGCCACGCTTTTCTTTGGGCGGTAATGCCGCTTTGAGTTGCTGGAAACCATTTTCCCGTTTGGTGACCACATTTGGCACTTTGGCAAACTCTTGGCGTAACAGCGGGAAATCGTTCGGGTGAAGTTCGGTGAGTAAAGCACGATCCTGCGGACGAAGTTGCTGCACAGCCAATAATGGTGAGCCAGCGTAGAAACGCAATTTCCCTTTGTTAATTTTTTTCAACGCATTGATATATAAGGCAACTTCTTCGGGTAAATCAGTACGATCCCACAGGCGAGCAATGCCTTCGATATATTCGCCGGTTTTCTCGGCTTCGGCACTGAGTAGGCTATAACGCCCGACGCCTGAATGGGTGTCTAAATAAAAAAAGCCTTTCTCTTTCTGTTTTAGGGCGGTCAAAATCAAGGTCAGCACGATGTGTTTAACAACATCAGCGTGATTGCCTGCGTGGAAACTGTGGCGATAACTCAGCATTTTGGTTCTCTTTTGTTATAAAATGTCGGCTATTTTAGCTTATTTCGCCCTGTTAGCCTATGCAGAATTTGACGATTACAGACGGTTGGTTAAACCAACGCATTGTCCTTTCTCCCCATTTTAATGCACGCCCGAATGCGGATGATATTTCGTTGCTGGTGATCCACTATATTAGCCTGCCACCTGAAGAATTTGGCGGGGACTTTATCGACCGTTTTTTCCAAGGCACACTTGATCCGACCATTCACCCCTATTTTGAGGAAATCAAAGAGTTACGGGTATCCGCTCACTGTTTAATCAACCGCCAAGGTGAAATCACCCAATATGTCAATTTCAACCAAATGGCATGGCATGCAGGCGTATCGAATTTTCAAGGGCGGGAAAAATGCAACGAATTTTCGATTGGCATTGAGCTAGAAGGCTCGAATAATCAACCCTTTACGGCAGCACAATATCAAACTCTTGCTCAGCTAACACAACAAATTATGCAATGCTATCCGCAAATTACCGCTGATCGCATTGTCGGACATTCAGATATTGCACCAGGGCGTAAAATTGACCCAGGGCCGTATTTTGAGTGGGATTATTACCGCTCGCTGCTATAACGCAAGCGGTCAGATCCGTTGAAAATGTTGCAAATCGAAAGCTAGATCAACCCCAATACTTTCCTCCCGTTGATACTCGCAATGTTCGCCATTTCATCAAGATTGGTGAAGCGACAGCCAGCGGAAAGGAGGCTGAGTTCTTGCCACATATCGCCTTCGCACAACGGTACCATGTAATCACAGATGTTGTCAGTGCCGATAGCGACAGTGATGCCTTCTGGGATCATCTCATCGGCAGGCGTGAGAGCGTTATGAAAGGGGAGCACTTCGTCTTTACGCGGGCTGTCGATCCATGCCATTGGACAGGCGATCATCATCATATCTACCGCTTTCATTTTTTTGTAGAGCATCTCACGATATTCACGTGGGTGAGCGCCAATTGAAATACCATGAATGGCCACTACTCGCCCCTGCATGCCGTGTTCAAGGGATTTGTCGCACAGTTGCTCAGTCTCTTTCTCTTTTTGGCTATTGAATTGATCGACATGAACGTGCAACATTTTGCCCTGTGATTTGGCGGTTTCCATCAAAATATCCATCGCCTCCAAGCCTTTGCCATAGTCCAATTCGTCCCGATACGGTAAACCACCAATCATATCGACCATTTCTGAGCCAATATCAAACCATTTGCGCGCATTAGGCTCAATCACGCCTTTGAGTGTTTGGTTAGCAAATTTCAAAATAATATCGTTTTTATACACTTCCCGTGCCTTGTGAGCGGCGAGAATAGCACGATCTTCACACACTTGGTCGATGTCCACAAACGTGCCGAATGCTGTTACCCCTTGAGAAATCATCAACTCAATCGCTTGGCTAAAGCGGCGGTAGTAATCTTCAACGGTAGAATTGCGTTTGACTTCATCAACCAAATCCCATTTTTGCTGCAAGTTAGCTTCTTGATAAATTTTGATTTTTTCAGGTGTCATCGTGAAAGCACGGTCGGCGTGGGCGTGGGAATTAACCCAGCCGCCTTTTTTGATGACTTCATCACGAATATGGCTTTTTAACGTACGAATTAACTGGCTCATTATTTATCCTTTTGCAAAAAACGCTGAAAATCTGACCGCTTGTATCGGTTTTTTGGTGCACAGGCGAAAAAAAAGATCTCAAATAATGAGATCTTCATTCCATGAAAAAACCGCTACGCCTCGAATATTGTCAAGGCGTAGCGGTGAAAATTGGGTTGAAATTGTACGATTGCGTTGCATTTTCTAGTCCTGTGGCACTAGGCGTGCAGTATAAGTTTTTCAGGCGAAAAATGCAAACGGTTGCGTAAGATCAAGCGGTCGGATTAGCCAAAAGTTTTGCAATTACTCGGCTTACTGCAAAAAATCCGAAAGTTGCCGTGACCATTGTTGCCGCCCCGAAACCGTTGGCACAGTTCATTGTAGCAGACACTTCACAGCCTTCCGACATTGTCGGGAAAATCAGTGGCTGGGTCGAAAATACGCAGTCAACCCCAAATTTGCGTTTCGGATTTTGGCTGAAGTTGTACTCTTTTCGTAGCAAACTTCTCACTTTAGAGGCGAGCGGATCTTGAATAGTTTTACTTAGATCCGCGATCTGAATTTGAGTTGGATCCGTTTGTCCGCCCGCTCCCCCTGTCGTGATAATCTTGATTTTGTTGCGTTTACAAAATGCGATCAGGGCGGCTTTGACTTTGACGCTATCGATCGCATCGATCACATAGTCGTATCCCCGCAACAAGTAGTCGTTCAAATTTTCTGTGGTAAGAAAATCATCAATAATTTGTACTTCACACTCAGGGTTGATTTTGGCAATCCGTTCTTGCATTACTTCGGTTTTGAGCTTACCGATTTCGCCTGACATGGCGTGGATTTGGCGGTTGATGTTGGTGACACAAATATCGTCCATATCAATCAACGTCAATTTACCGACCCCCGAACGTGCCAAGGCTTCCACTGCCCACGAGCCCACTCCGCCAATGCCAATCACACAAATATGTGATTCCCGCAATTTCGCTAATCCCTCTGGCGTATAAAGCCGTCCAATGCCACCGAAACGGTATTCGTAATTATCGATTCGAGCCATATTTTCCTCTAAAAATATCAGTCATTTTTTAAAGTTCATCTAATTTAGTTTGCTGAGTTTTAAATAAGTTCAAATTTAACGATTTGTTATCAAATTTCGGCAAAAATATTATTTTTTTGTAGACATTCTCAAATTTTGTCGTTACCCTGAAAAAAGGTGGTGCTCAAAACATCACCAGTTAAATTAAATTTCAACCAAGTAATTAGGAGACTTTAATGAAAGAAATTTTATCAAATATCTTAGATTCTGCGAGCAAACAATTAGACAAAGCAAAACAAGCGTTAGATGAGTCTATTGAAAAAGGAAAAGATGCAGCAGAGTCTATGCAAGATAAAGCCTCTGAAGTGAAAGCAGATGTTGAAAGCAAAGCAACAGAGTTAAAAGCCGCTGTGGCAGATAAAGTGGATGACGTGCAAGACAAAGCCGCTGAGTTAAAAGCTGAAGCTGAGGTTAAGTGGGAGAAAATGAAAGATTCCGCAGCCGAAACAGTTGATGAAGCAAAAGCGAAAGCAGAAGAGTTGAAAGAAGATGCTGCAGTGAAAGTAGCACAATTTCAGAATGCAGCATCAGAAAAATTTGATGAGACGAAAGATAAGGCTACTGAGCTGAAAGATGAAGCTGCAGCGAAATTTGAAGATGCAAAAGAGATTGCTGCGGATAAATACGCTGAATTAAAAGAAGAGTTGAGTGCTTTAGGCGATAGCTTAAATGAGAAAGTTGATCAAGCCAAAGTGGCAATGGCGGATACCTTAGATGCTCTGGGTAAAGCGATGCAAGAAAAGGCGGCGGAATGGAAATCAGAAGCGGAAAAATAATGCCGATGGATTCATAAAAATAAAAGCGATCGGTTTTCTCCCGATCGCTTTGTTTTTACTTAGACATTCCCATTCTTAATATTTTCTAACTCTTCCCAACGTTCAAACGCTTGTTCTAACGCTAATTCGGTATCCGCCAGTTTTTGTAGTTGAGTTTGGGTGTAGCTTGGCTCTTTGCTAAAGAACTCAGCACTATTGACTTCCGTTTGTAAGGCTTCGATTTCGGCTTCGAGCTGTTCCATTTTTTCAGGGAGTGTTTCCAGTTCACGCTGGTCTTTGTAGGAAAGTTTGACCTTTTTCGCAGGTTCAGCTTTCGGTTTTTCAGGCTCAACAAGCGGTGATTTTTCGGCTGATTTTTGCAAATTCTTGCCCGAATCTGACCGCTTGTTGTCTAGCGTAGCATGATAATTGGCTTGTTGCTGCTTGGCATCGTGGTAGCCGCCGACATATTTATTTACTACGCCATTACCTTCAAAGATAAAGCATTCGGTTACGGTGTTGTCGATAAATTGACGGTCGTGGCTGACGATAATCAGCGTACCTTGGTAATCGGTGAGCATTTCTTCCAACAGTTCAAGGGTTTCTACGTCTAAATCGTTGGTCGGTTCGTCCAAAATCAGTAAATTGTTTGGTTTGAGCAGCAATTTCGCGAGTAATAAGCGGTTGCGTTCCCCGCCTGACAAGGCTTTAACTGGGGTCATCGCCCGTTTTGGTGGGAATAGGAAATCTTGCAAGTAGCCTAAAACGTGGCGTTTAACGCCATTCACTTCCACATCTTGCTTTCCGTCAGCGACGTTATCCATCACAGTTTTTTCGGGATCGAGTTCTGCACGATATTGATCAAAATAGGCAACTTCCAATTTTGTACCACAACGTACGGAACCTGAAGTGGCTTGGATTTCGCCGAGAAGCAATTTGATCAGCGTGGTTTTGCCGATGCCATTCGGACCAATCAAGGCAATTTTATCGCCCCTCAAAATGGTAGTACTGAAGTTTTTCAGCAAGGTTTTCCCTGCGACTTCAACACTGGCGTTTTCCACTTCAAACACAATTTTACCGCTGCGGGCAGTTTGGTCGAGTTGAATTTTTGCCGTGCCGAGTACATCACGGCGGTTTCGGCGTTCTTCTCGCAAGGCTTTTAACGCACGAACACGCCCTTCGTTTCGGGTGCGGCGTGCTTTGATACCTTGACGAATCCAAACTTCTTCTTGAGCCAGTTTTTTGTCGAAGAGCTCATTTTGCAAGGCCTCAACCCGCAAATCTTCCGCTTTGGTTTCCAAATAGACATCGTAATTGCTTGGATAAGAAACCAATTTACCGCGATCTAGATCGACAATGCGGGTCGCCATTTTGCGAATAAAGGCACGGTCGTGGGAAATAAAAATGATGCTGCCTTTGAAATCCAACAATAGATTTTCTAACCACGCAATCGTATCTACATCCAAATGGTTGGTTGGTTCGTCTAGCAACAGCACATCAGGATCGGCAACCAATGCCCGTGCCAATGCCGCACGGCGAACCCAACCACCAGAGAGCTCGCATAAGCGTTTGTTGGGATCAAGTTCTAATAATTTGAGTGTGTCTTGAATGCGGTTTTCAAATTGCCAGCCGTTGGCGTGTTCTAACTGAGCTTGCACTTGAGCCAGTTGCGACATCAGTGTTTCGCTGTAGTCGGTTTGCATTCGCTGCGAAATCTGGTGATATTGCTTTAAAAGATCGGCAAGATGTGCGATTCCTTCGGCAACATAATCGAAAACGGTATCTTCGATATGACGAGGCGGATCTTGCTCTAAACGGGTGACGACAATATCTTTTTCAAAGATCAATTTGCCGTCATCAAGCTGCACTTCACCCGCCAGCACTTTCATCAAAGTGGATTTTCCCGCACCATTTCGACCGACTAAACAGACACGCTCGCCTTGCTCAATATGTAGTTCGGTGTGGTCAAGTAAAGGGTGATCGCCAAAGCCTAAATAGGCGTTTGAAAGGTTTATTAAAGCCATAATATTCGCTCGTAAAAAAATTTTGCAAATTTTAGCAGTTTTCTGACCGCTTGTAAGGCGTCGCGAAATTGAGTTTGGCAAAGTGAGCTGTTATAGTGTGGAAAAAATCATCTGGGAAAAGTTATGTGGATTTGGTTTACCTTGCTTGCGGCGGTTGCACAGGCGGGCAGAAATGCCTTTCAAAAACAGTTGAGCCAAGATGTCCCCGTGTTGGGGGTAACCTTGGCTCGTTTTCTGTATGCGGTGCCGTTGGCGGTAGGCTATTTGTGTGTACTTTATCAACAAGATACAAGCCTTGAAGTGCCAGATTTTCCCTTGCTTTTTTACGTTTATGTTATTGGGGCATCGTTAGCTCAGATTTTGGCTACATCGTTAATGGTGAAACTGTTCCACCTGAAAAATTATGCTATCGGTGTAGGATTGGCGAAAAGTGAAGCGGTGTTAGCTGCGATTTTGGGCGTATGCTTTTTCGGGGTAGACATCCATTTTATTGGTTGGATTGGAGTGTTGCTCGGCGGTGTGGCCATTTTTTTGATGACAGGTAGCGGTAATTTACGCCAATTGTCGTGGAAAACGTTATTTCTTGGCATTGGCAGTGGATTGAGTTTCGCGTTAACTTCATTGTGGGTGAGAGAAGCAAGCTTACAATTACACAGCCATTATTTAATCTCCGCAGCTTGGGTATTGGCTTCGGTAATTAGTTTTGAAGCTCTTTTGTTAGTGGGCTATTTGGCGTGGCGAGACAAGCAAACCTTGGTGAAACTGTGGCAACGCCCAAAACTGGTAATATTAACCAGTTTATTCTCTTTTCTTGGCTCTTTTGGGTGGTTTAATGCGATGAGTTTAAACCACGTGGCTTTCGTCAAGACCTTAGGGCAGGTGGAAATTTTCCTGATTTTGATGATTTCTTCTTTTATTTTCAAAGAACGACTCAAACTGCAAGATTTTGTTGGATTGATTTTAGTTGTCGTGGCTGCGATTTTAGTCGTGTGGCAGTAAAAACGAAAATAGCCATGACAAATCTGGTTTTGCGTACTACTATATTCTTTATTCCGTTGTGGTTAATTGATTACTTATGAATGTGATGCGTCCTTTTAAAAATATTGCAATTGTTGGCAAACCACGCCACGACATTGCCTTTGAAACGCATATTGCGGTCTATAATTGGCTTAAAGATCGCCAATATAATTTGTTGGTTGAAACAAATATTGCTCAGCAGCTCAATTTGCCAAATGGCAAAACGATCGCTGAAATTGGCGAGCAAGCGGATTTGGTGATCGTAATTGGCGGTGACGGCAATATGTTGGGAATGGCTCGACAATTAGCAAAATATGAAGTGCCATTAATTGGTATTAACCGTGGAAATTTGGGCTTTCTAACGGACATTGCTCCACAAACCGCTTTTGAACAGCTTTACAGCACATTAGAACGGGGCGAGTTTATTATTGAAGAACGCTTTTTGTTAGAGGCAAGAATCGAGCAAAACGGTAAAGTTATTGAGCTAAGTAATGCGTTAAATGAAGTGGTTGTGCATTCCAGTCAAATTGCTCGCACGATTGAGTTTGAAGTGAGTATTGATGGTAAATTTGCCTTTTCGCAGCGTTCAGATGGTTTGATTATTGCCACGCCGACGGGGTCAACAGCGTATTCGCTTTCTGCGGGAGGGCCGATTTTAACCCCTAATCTGAATGCTGTAGTGCTCGTGCCAATGAACCCGCATAGCCTTGCATCTCGTCCGTTAGTGATTGATGGAGAGAGTGTTGTTTCTATGCGATTTGCCCAATATAACCAGCCGAACTTAGTGATTAGTTGTGATAGTCAACGATTATTGCCATTTAGTTCAGATGAGCGAGTTATTGTGCAAAAAAGCCCAGACACGTTAAAGTTGTTACATCTCAAAGATTATAACTACTTCACCGTACTAGGCTCAAAATTAGGTTGGTTGAGTAAATTATTTTAATTGTCTAAGAAAGCCATCTATTTGATGGCTTCTAACCGTAAAATTTGTGTTTGTGCTGGAAGAGACTGAATTTTACGCATTTGATGTAGCAATAAACCACTGGCGAGTGTTAAACAGATACAAAACATCAGCCAAAAGCCTGCCGCCTCCATTGGAGGCACGATCCAATCTGTCATTGATAACATATAGCCAAACGGCATGCCCACTAACCAATAGCAAATCAACGTAATCAGCAAGGTTGGTTTGGTGAATTTATAGCCCCGCAAAATACCGTTACAAGCAACTTGTACGGCATCTGGAATTTGGTAAACCGCAGCAAAAATCAACAAGCCAGAGGCGATTGCAATGGATTTTGGCTCACTGGTGAAAGCGTGTGGAATAAGATCCCTTAAAAGTAAAATAATCACCGCCATGATCATTGAAATCATCACCACACTAAAAATAGCGTGATAGCTCAAATATTTGGCATCTTCTACCTGTTTTTTTCCTAATGTTTGACCGATTAAAATCGTGGTGGCAATCGCAAAAGACATCGGCAACATAAAGAACAGTGAGCTCGTTTGTAAGGCGATCTGATGGCTTGCTACAGCCTGAGCACCAAGGGGAGAAATCACCAGTGAAGAGGCAGAGAAAAGCATTACTTCCGTGAAAATCGAAAAGCCAATTGGCGTCCCCAGTTTAAATAATTTTAACAACGTCACTTTGTTGGGGGCCTCAATCCATTTTGCAAACAGCTTGATGTCTCGTTGTGAACGATTGGTATAGCAATAAAGTAGCATCAAACCAAACATCAGCCAGTTTAAAATCGCAGTTGCGACACCGCTCCCGACCGCCCCCATGGCAGGCATTCCAAATTTACCAAAAATGAACACATAATTGAGCGGGATGTTCATCAACAATCCAAACACCGTGATCAGCATCGCAGGTTTAGGATTAGATAAACCATCATTCATACAACGTAAATTCACGGAAAGCAGGGCAGGAATCAAGCCAACGCTCACCACGGTTAAATATTGTTGTGCTTTGCCTGAGAAGTCGGCAGGTGTGCCCATAAAATCTAAAATGAAATGGCTATTTAAAAACACAATAAGCAACGGAAGGCTCAGCATTAGCACAATCCAAACCCCTTGACGAATTTGGTGGGCGATCAGCTCACGCTGCCCAGAGCCATTAAGATAGGAAACTGTTGGCGTAATCGCATTTAACACGCCTAACACAAACAGAAACAGCGGAAAGTAGAGCGAGTTGCTGACCGCAATGGCGGAAACATCCGCATCACTGACTAACCCCGCCATCACAACATCGGTAATGCCCATTCCTGATGCCGCAATCTGCGACATCAAAATCGGCAATGACAGCTTAAACAGCCGTTTGGTGTTTTCTGGGTATTTATGCCATTGTAAATTCATTGGTTGTTCTCATTATATTGTTTGTTGTTCTCTCACTATTTGCAAAAAATTTAGCGGAACTGACCGCTTGTAGCCAATTCTCCGCAGAAAATACGGCAGGTATTTTCCAGTACTCAATGTGATCACTATCACTAAAACGCTGGCGGAACGCTAAATGTCATCGGTTCACCTGTAATAGGATGAGTAATAGAAAGCGATTCAGCATGTAAACAGAGCCGTGGAGCAAGGCTTCGAGCTAACGGATTGGCATAAAATTTATCGCCCAAAATCGGATGGCCCAATGCCAAACTATGTACCCGCAATTGATGTGAACGCCCCGTATGTGGCGTTAATTTCACCCTTGTGGTGTTATTGGGATAATGTGCAAGAATTTCGTAGAAGGTGACCGCTTGTTTTCCCCGTTCATAGCAAATTTTTTGGCGTGGACGATTTTCCCAATCACAGATGAGCGGAAAATTCATGGTTCCTGTTTCACCCACCTTTTCACCTAATTTGCCCCACAGTAACGCTTGATAATGCTTTTTCGGCTCTCGCTCACGGAATTGGCGTTTTAGCTCTTTCTCTGCCGCTTTGCTTAAGGCAAACAGCAAAATGCCACTGGTTGCCATATCCAAACGGTGAGCAGGCTCCGTAAAACCATATTTTTGTTGAACACGAGTCATTGCACTGTCTTGATACTCAGGGCGATTGCCAGGAACAGACAGCAAACCGCTTGGTTTATTGATCACTAAAATATGATTATCTCGATAGACTTCGTCTAGCCAAGGCTCTGTTGGGGGATGGTATTCAATTAACGCCATAATAAAAATGTGGTGGAACGCCCACCCTTTGCAAAATAGTGTGAAGAACTGACCGCTTGCTGCGGTAGCTAAGTAAAGAGATGTATTTTAACAGAAATGCAAAATTTTCCCCAATGAAAGATTGCAATTCGGAACATTAGGCCCAATATGGGGTCTATCCCATTGTTCTTTTAACCAATATGAGGAAATATAATGAATTTTAGTAAACTTTTATCAACGATGTTGGATACCGCAAAGCAGTCGGCAGGTAACATGAGAAAGCCAAGTGAAAGCACGGCGGATACCATTACCAAAGTCGGTGGCGGTGCAGCGTTAGCGGGCATTTTATCTATGGTGCTTGGACGTAGCGGCGGAGCGAGTCTAGCCAAAATGGGGTCGCTTGCGGCACTTGGTAGTATTGCGTATCAGGCGTACCAAACCTATCAAAAAAATCAGGCCACAGTCGCAGAGATAACACCGAATGAGTTTGAAGCTACAACACATTCAGAGGAAGAAAAAGCGTCTGTTATTTTACGCACAATGATTGCAGCAGCCCTTTCAGATGGAGTATTAGATGAAAGCGAAAGAGCGGCCATTGAACGTGAAGCCGGAGACAACGCAGAGTTACACCAATGGCTTGCGGCAGAAGTCGAAAAACCGATTTCGATTGCGGAAATCGCACGTATTGTAGGTAGTGATGTTGCATTAGCAAGCCAAGTCTATCTGGCTGCCCGTGTCGTTTGCCAAGAGCTTTCTCGCAAAGAGATTGTCTTTTTATCCCAACTCGCCGAAGCCTTAAAATTAGACGACGCCTTGGTTGAGCAATTAGAGAAACAAGCGGGGTTCTAAAATTAAGCGGACTAAAGTTAAAGTCCGCTTTTCTTTTGCAAAAAATTGGCGGGAAAGCTAATTTAATTTCAGCTCATTTAGAAAGAGCTGATTTAAGTTCGGCTAATTTAGAAAGAGCTAATTTAATTTCAGCTCATTTAGAAGAAGCTGATTTAAGAGAGGCTCATTTAGAAGGATCTGATTTAAGTTCAACTCACTTAAAAGGTGCAATAGTTTATTACAATAATACTCGGTCAGAAGAGATAAAAGCACAAGGCGGAATTGTCTTATATCTAAAAGAGAATCCAGATTGTCGACTCCATAAATTGAAAGCAAAAAGAAATAAGAAAGCTTTTGAGTGTGAATTGTATGATTCGATTGATTTAATCAAAACCCAACAAGCAAACCCCGATTGGGAAATCTCCATAGAAGAAATAGAATAATTAAAAAGCCCAAATGCGTTCACATTTGGGCTTTTTATATATTGCAAAAAATTGGCGAGAAGTGACCGCTTGTTACGCCTGATTGCTGATAATCACCCGCAAGCTATCTAATCGCCAAGTGGCTTGGTTGAGATGTTCAAGAGATTCCGTTTTCAATCGTTCTAACGCAGCGACTTCATCGGCTCGGATATTTTTATTGACCGCTTGGAGCGAAGTCAAGCGGTGCAACTCTGCCGATAACGTGTGATCGGCATTCTGTTTCGCCGCAGCAATTAAGGCTTCCGCTTGCGGTGCGATTTTCGCTTCGGCGGCAGCAATCAATTTCTCAATTTCCGCTCTTGCCATTTTGGCGATTTTGTTCGCCATCTGTTTGTTCACCGGTTTGAGCTGTTTTTCCAAACCTGCGAACGATACTTGAGCAGCAAGATCGTTGCCTTTGGCATCAAGCAGTAAACGTACGGGCGTTGGCGGCAGGAAACGGGTGAGTTGTAAGCCTTTCGGCGCTTGGGCTTCGACCACATAAATCGCTTCAAGCAGAATCGTGCCAGCAGGTAAGTTTTTGTTAATTAGCAGTGAAATGGCAGTTTTGCCAATGTCGCCCGAAGTGATCAGGTCGATACCGTTGCGGATCATCGGGTGATCCCAGGTTAAAAACTGTACATCTTCACGCACTAGTGCCAATTCACGATCAAACGTCACCGTGCTGCCATCTTCCGAAATTCCTGGGAAATCAGGCACTAACATATGCCCCGTTGGGCTGATCACAATGCTTTTCTCGCCGAGATCCTCCTGCTCCAAGCCGATTACATCAAACAGTTTCAGGGCGAAATTGACCAACTGCGGATTGTTGTCCTGCTCGGCAATTTGCTGTGCCAACTGTTGAGCCTGTTCGCCGCCGTTAGAATTGAGTTCCAGCAAGCGATCTCGCCCTTTTTCCAACTCTAATTTGAGTTGCTGTTGGCGTTTGTGAGTTTGCTCGATGAACTCTGCAAGCGGTGGGTTTTGGCTTGGATTTTGCAAATAGCGTGCCAATGTTTCACCAAATTCATGGAACAAGGTCGCCCCCATTGGGCAAGTTTCTTCAAAGGCATTCAAGCCGTTGTGATACCACTCGGCAAGCACCATTTGGGCGGAATTTTCAAAGCAAGGCACATAAATTTGAATATCAAATTTCTGCCCGATGCGGTCAAGCCGCCCGATACTTTGCTCCAATAAATCAGGGTTATCAGGCAAGTTGAACAGCACCAAGTGGCGAGCGAACTGGAAGTTACGTCCTTCTGAACCGATGCTTGAACTGATCAGCACCTGTGCCCCTTCTTCCTGTTGAGCGAAATAGGCAGCGGCTTTGTCTCGTTCGACAATCGACATTTTTTCGTGGAACACTGCCGAGCGAATGCCTTCTTTTTCCCGCAGCACTTGTTCGAGCTGAATAGCGGTGTCGGAATGTTTACAAATCACCAAAATTTTTTCATCACGATGATTTTTCAAGAAGGTGATCAGCCATTCAATGCGAGGATCGAATTCATACCACGCTGCATTTGGATTCATTCGTTGGAATAGGCGTTCAGGGTAGAGTAAATCTTCCTGCTTGTTGCCGCCCATCATGCCCATTACTTTCAAGGCGTTAGCGTACTGCTTCGGCATTTCCAACGTGATTTGGTTGAAAAGTCTGTGCGGGAAGCCTTTCACTCCTTGACGAGTGTTGCGGAACAGCACACGGCTGGTACCGTGACGGTCGATCAACTCGCTAATCAGCTCTTGACGGACTTCAAGGCGTTGTTCTGGCGAACAGTCGGCAGAATTGATGATGCGGAACATTGGCTCCACATCTTCTTCCGCTAATAGCTCGCTAATGCTGTTCTGCTCGGCATGGCTGAGTGGTTTGTCGTTGAGCAAGGTCGCCACCGCATCGGCAACGGGCTGATACTGTTTCTGCTCAGCGACAAAGGCTTGGTAATCATAGAAACGGTCGGAGTCCAACAAGGCAAGGCGAGCAAAATGGCTCTCTTGCCCAAGCTGTTCAGGAGTTGCCGTCAATAGCAAAATGGCAGGAATTTGCTTGGCTAACTGTTCGACAAATTGATAGGCAACACTTGGTGTTTGTTCGTTCCATTCAAGATGATGAGCTTCATCGACGATCAACATATCCCATTGACTTTCAAGCACTTGTTTCGCTCGAGCAGGGCTTTTCGCGAGCCAATCTATCGAGCAGATCACTAAACTTTCGCTATCAAACGGATTTTCGCTGACATCGTTGTCATTTTCGTCTTTTTTAGTGAAATCGGCAGCACGTTCTTCATCAAACAACGAGAAATTCAGGCTGAAACGGCGGAGCATTTCCACCAGCCATTGATGTTGCAAACTTTCTGGTACAAGCACCAAAACCCGATCGACACGCCCTGAAAAGAGCTGTTGTTGTAAAATCATTCCCGCTTCAATGGTTTTACCCAAACCAACTTCATCGGCGAGCAATACTCGTGGAGCAAGGCGTTGCCCCACTTCTTTGGCAATGTGTAACTGGTGTGGAATCACGCTAGCCCGAATACCCCGCAGCCCACGTAATGCCGATTGAAATTGAGCCTGCTGGTGTTGCAGTGCCCGATAACGCAAAGCAAAGCGGTCGCTACGGTCGATTTGGGCAGAGAACAAACGGTCTTGCGGTTTGCTGAAACTGACTTTGTGATCGAGCAACATTTCTGGCAGTACGCCTTGTTCTTGGGTATCGGCACGCTTACCGAGATAAATCGCCACCCCTTGATTTTCCACTACATCATCAATTTCAAACTGCCAGCCGTCCACGCTCGTGACCTGATCGCCTTTTTGAAACTGCACTCTCGTGAGCGGAGCTACCGCCACGGCATACACCCGCTGCTCTTCGGACGCAGGGAAATCAATAGTGACGGTGCGATTATCTACCGCGGTGACAATGCCTAATCCTAAATTATTTTCTGATTCGCTAATCCAACGCTGACCGACTACAAAGCTCATACAATCCTCTTTATATTCTCTAATTTTTTCGGGCAGTTATTTTACCTGATTTTGCCAAGACAAGCGGTGAGATCACAGAGAAATTTTGCAGAACTGCATTCAGTTCTGCAAAAAGATGAAATGAAGATTATTGATAGGCGGCATCAAAGAATTGATATTCTAAACGGCATAAGCGTTTAAATTGTTCGGCAAGTGCATTTTGTTCTTGCTCAGATTGGCTCGCAAATTGATCAACTTGCTTACGAACCCAATCAACAAAGGCGTTAAATTCAATGTTGTCGTGTAGGGCAATCCATTCTTTATGATAGAAATGCCGAGGTCTTTTGCCCCTCAAACGGATTGCCCAAGTGTGATAACTCCATTCTGCTACAAATAATGTCGTAATGGCGTATGCGTAACCCTTCGTGGAGCCATCTGATAAGGCTTGCTGGAACTCAAGGGAAACGTCATTCAGTTTGGGGGAGAGATAGAGGCTTTCGCTCACTCCAAGTGCTTCAAAGCTGCGAATGAAATAGGTATTCTCATCGCTAGTAATGGCGGTGAGAAAATTTGCTAAAACGTGCCGAATTTCCATCGTGGGGGCGTCTGCAATGGCGGTACACACTAAGCGAGTCAAGCTATCGACAAAGGTATAATCTTGGATTAGGTAGTTGGAAAGCACCTGATTTGCTAGTGTGCCTTCACCTAATTCATTCACAAAACGATGGTGAATAATTTTTTGCCATTCTTCATCACTGTATAACCGAAGCTGTTCGCTGAATGGTAAATCGGGATGTTGTTGGCGGAGTTGTTGAAAGTTCATATCTTCTCCTTACAGAATGAAAACTTACGCCAATATTCTCTTGCATTTACATTTTTTTAACAAGAGAAAATATCAATAAGCGGTGAGATTTGCGAAAAATTTTGCACATCATGAGATGTTGAAAATGTGTATATCTCGTCATTTGCAAAAAATTCACAGGAACAGACCGCTTGTAAGCGGTCTGTTTACGCTTTTGCTACCGTTGGCGGTAAATTTGCTCAAAAGGCACTCGATAACGCTCGCCCCAAATTCCCCGCCCTGCTTTGCGAACACCGCAAGAGACAATCATATTGATTTCAGCACCGCTTGGTAGATCGAGGATTTTCTTTACTCGGCGGCTATCAAGCCCTTCTAGCGGGCAAGTATCGTAGCCTTGCTCTGCCATGGCTAACATAAATGTTTGAGCGACTAATGCACAGCTTTTATGCACCGTCACTCGTATATCGGCTTCGGAAACATCGGTTTTAATGGGGCGATGTAGGCGAATGGTGTAAGCGATCGCTTTGCGAAACAGTCCCAGTAAACCGAAAAAGCGACGATATACAAAGGGCATTAACTTAGCGTAGTAGGCTTTTTTGCCGTTGATACGATTCTCCCACCGCTCAGGTGGGCTGTGGCGTTTGATATTGTCAATTTCAAACTCAAGCACGGCATTGGCCCGTTGTTGATAAAGATCTTGGCGAGTGACAAACACCACCATTTGCTGTGCCGTGCGTGCGGCTTGCTGTCCTAAACACGCGGTGGCGAGCTGGTCGAGCAACGTGTTGTCGGTGATGTGATAGCACTCGTAAAGCTGCATATTCGAACTTGTGGGTGCCAAGGTGGCAAGGGCTAAACAGTGTTTGACTTTATCGTTATCAAGTGGTTGTTCCGCATCAAAATAACGCACCGCTCGGCGGTAGTTCAACAAATCGTGTAATGCCATAATTCCCCCTACAAACTTTGATACAACTTAAATGCTTGCCCATCGGACATACTGGCTAAATAATCGCAAATAATGCGTGGGCGTTTGCGTTCTTCGGTGGCTTTCCAGCGATCGGCTACCGCTTTCGGCAATAAACGAGTGGGGTCGCAAGAGAGCATATCGAATAAATCCATTAAAATCCGTTGTCCTTTGTATTCGACTCGTTGGGTTTTAACATCGCAGATAACATATTGATAGACAAAGGTTTTTAATACATCAAGCACGGCTTGTACATCGTCTGGTAAAGCCGCATTAAAACGCAGCAACGGTTCATCAAATTCCGCAACTTCTCGCCACTGCACATTGGTGACAAAGTGATTGACCAATGCTCCGATTACATCTTTTCGCTGATAACGATGTGCCGAAAACAGCTTCTCACGCAGTTCAGGCAAGCGGGTTTTAATCCACTGCGATGAACAATTCGCTAAGGCATCTTCCGCCGCTTGCCACGATTGCGGCGTAACCATACCGCCTACAATCGCATCTTCCAAATCGTGCACGCCGTAAGCAATGTCGTCTGCCAATTCCATAATGCTGCAATCAAGGGATTTGTAGCAGGTTTTGTTTGGCAGTTCGGGATTTTCGCTTGCCACAACGGCACGGAATAGTTGGCGATCGTGAGCAGAAAGCGGAGCTAGCACCCAATCAAAAAAGCGTTCATCATCTCGAAATAAGCCTTTGCTCGTTTTCACATCGTGCAAATTGATAAAGCGGCTTTCGGTGATGATTTTCGGCGAGCGAGGAGCTGTCTCATCAATCAATGCAGGGTATTTGATGATGCCAAGCAAGGTGCGGCGAGTGAGATTCATCCCTGCATTTTCAGTGTAGGGTTCCAGTTGAGTCACGATGCGAAAAGACTGAGCGTTGCCTTCAAAGCCGCCGTGTTCACGCATTTTGTAATTCAACGCCATTTCTCCCCCATGCCCAAAAGGCGGATGCCCAATGTCGTGAGCAAAACAGAGCGATTCAATCAAACTACGAGAAGGGAGCAAGTCAGTCAAATTCTCGACCAGATTGGCGTAAAATGCATCACTTTTACCCCCTTGAGATTGGCGAGATTCAGCATTGAAGAGAGGATTTGCAAAAAAATCGGAGAATCTGACCGCTTGTAAGAAGCCTTGGCGATCCCGTTCGAGCTTCGCTCGCAAGCTGTTGCCAATTTGTGCCACTTCAAGGGAATGGGTCAAGCGGGTGCGATAGAAATCGTCTTCGCCCACGGCGTGAATTTGGGTTTTGGCTTGCAAACAGCGAAATGCCTCTGAATGCAAAATCCGCCCGCGATCCCGCTGAAACGGTGAGCGGTGATCGTTTTCTCGTTGCTTATCGCCTAAAAATCGTTCTGTCCAAATCGCGCTGTTCATACCTAGCCCCTTGCGTAAAATTTTCCGCTATAATACGCCAATCTTTTTCCCATTCAACCCTATTTCATGGCACTTTTCTATTCCGATAAATCTGCAAAAAAATCCACAAAACCGACCGCTTGTCGCCCTTTTACCATTCAAGATCTAGACTATCAAGGGCTTGGCGTGGCAAAGGTCGAGGGCAAAACGTGGTTTGTGGAAAATGCGTTGCCGAATGAACAGGTTGAAGCGGTGGTGATCGAAGAAAAACGCCAGTTTGGGCGGGCAAAAGCGGTCAGGTTTAAGCAAAAATCGGCAAATCGGCAAGTGCCAAGTTGTGCAATTTATGGGCGTTGTGGTGGCTGTCAAATGCAGCATATTTCGCTGGAGATGCAACGAGCCGCCAAGCAAAAAGCCTTGTTCCAAAGGTTACAACGGCTACAAGACAGCCCGATTGATTTCCAGCCAATGATTGTCGGCCGTGCTACGGGCTATCGCCGTCGTGCTAAATTGCATATTGGCGTAGAGAAAAACGGTGTGGTGCTTGGCTTTCGACAGGCAAATTCGCAGCAAATCGTGCCAGTTAGCGAGTGCGAAATGCTCGAACCGTCCCTTTCTGCATTATTACCTAAATTGCAGCAACTGCTTTCTGGTTGGAAAAATAAAAAGCAGTTGGGGCATTTGGAATTGGTGCGAGCAGATAACGGCATCTGCTTGCTACTTCGCCATATTGGTCCATTACATCAACAAGATAGCGAAAATTTACGTCAGTTTGCTGGAATGGAAAATTTGTCGTTATTTGTGATGACCGAAAAAGAGCAGGTAGAACAATGGCGTGGTGAACCACCTTATTATCAAATTGACGGGCTGAAATTAGCATTTTCCATTCGGGATTTTATTCAAGTCAATGCCGAGCTGAACGCGAGCATGGTCGCCACTGCGTTGGATTGGTTATCGCTCACCCCGCAAGATCGAGTGTTGGATCTCTTCTGCGGAATGGGCAATTTCACCTTGCCGATTGCTAAGCAAGCGGCACAAGCGGTTGGAATTGAAGGTGTTGCTGCAATGGTTGAGCAAGCAACACAGAATGCGGTTGGCAATGGCATTTTGAACGCCCAATTTTTCCAAACGGATCTCGATCAGCCTTTTGTGGATCAGCTTTGGGCGGCAGAAAAATTCAACAAAGTGCTGCTCGACCCCGCACGCAACGGGGCATGGTTCGCTCTTGATCATCTCTGCCAGCTGCAACCTGAGCGAATGGTTTATGTTTCCTGCAATCCTGCCACCTTGGTACGAGACGCCGAAAAGTTGATCGCCAATGGCTATCGCCTGACACGTTGTGCGATGATCGATATGTTCCCCAACACAGCCCATTTGGAGTCGATTTCGTTGTTTGAAAAGGTATAGGGCAAAAACGCTGGTGATGAAGCGGTATAGCTGCCCCTTTTTGAGTGGCAAAAAATGCTATGCAACTGACCGCTTGTTACGCTTCCATATCGCCTTGTTCTACAGCTTCCTCCAATTCATCCGCCATTGCAGATAAGGCATCGCGGGTGAGTTGGGCGAGAGCTTTGTAGAAACCATTGTCGAAGGCTTCCACTTGTCCTAGGAATTTACTCAAGCAAGGCAGTAAAAACTGCTCGAATAAGGTTTGTTGAGCTTCTGTTGAGCCTAGATTATCTTCAATCCACGATGCCGTGAGCAGCAGTAAAGCCACGTGATCGGCATTGTCCAAGGCGGGCATTCCACGCTGTTGGCGGAAGGTGGCGAAGTTTTCTACGGAAAATCCATAGGCAGAAATTGTTGTAGCGATAGCGCCATTTTCGCTAAAAAGTGCTTGATAACTCGGTGTAAGTTGCGTAGGGTGAGCATTTTTTTCTACGCTGCTTAGGGCTTGCTCGCTTTGGCTGTCGGTGGATAACGCCCAGTTGCTGCGTAAGTTGCCTTGTGCAAGCCAAGCGAACGTACCTGCGAGAATGGGATCTTGCGGTTGGCGGTAGAATAGGTTGCCGAATAAGCGGCAAAGTAGTGAAAAATCGTTGATAGTGGTTTGGGTCATCAGTTTGTCCTTGAAAAAATTACTATGTTACATCAAAAAAGAGGAAATCAGATGAAATATGTTGGGGCTCATGTCAGTGCATCGGGTGGTGTAGAAAATGCGGTGTTGCGTTCCGTTGAAATTGGAGCAAATGCGTTTGCGTTGTTCACTAAAAATCAGCGTCAGTGGAAAGCTCCTGCGTTGAAAGCGGAAACCATTGAAAAATTTAAACGTTTCTGTAAGGTGCATCAATTTTCTCCTGATCAAATTCTGCCCCACGATAGCTATTTGATTAACTTAGGGAATCCCGAAGCAGAAAATTTAGCCAAATCTCGCGAAGCGTTTATTGATGAAATGCAGCGTTGCGATCAGCTTGGCTTGAAGCTGCTTAATTTTCACCCAGGGTCTCATCTCAATAAAATCTCTGAGAAAGATTGCTTAGCTCGCATTGCGGAGTCACTCAATATGGCGATTGATGCGGTGCCAAATGTGATTGCGGTGATTGAAAATACCGCAGGACAAGGCTCAAATTTGGGCTGGCGATTTGAGCATTTAGCTGAAATCATTGAGCAAGTGGAAAATAAAGCCCGAGTGGGTGTTTGTTTGGACACTTGCCATCTCTTTTCTGCAGGCTACGACATCAGCTCTTTTGAAAAAAGCAGCCACGTTTTTGCCGAGTTTAGCAAGGTTGTCGGCTTTGACTATTTACGTGGAATGCACCTAAATGGCTCGAAAACGCCATTAGCAAGCCGAGTGGATCGCCACGATATTTTGCAAGATGGCACTATTGGTACAGGCGTGTTTGAATTTATTATGCAAGACAACAGGTTTGATGGTATTCCGATGATTTTAGAAACCATTCAGCCAGAAAATTGGGCGAATGAAATAAAATTTTTACGTTCTTTGGAACAAAATTAGTTTATGTTAGTCTGACTGGAACGGCTTAGTGTAAAACTAAGCCGATTTTATTTTGATGTGAGTTTTTAAACAGAGGTTGTTCGCTTTCGGGTTCTGGCGAGACGGTAAATCATTATGCAAAAATCATTTTTCACTTTAACAAAAACATGGTGTTTTTCTCTTGCGGTATTCGCATTAGCGGCATGTTCTTCAACGGTCAATGCGAGTTTAAGCACTAAAGCGGCGAAGCCGAATCAAATTACGCATACTCAGAGCAAAAATTCAGATGCCAGCAAAGTGCTTTCCGCTTATCGTCAATGGGCGGGTACTCGCTATCGCTTAGGTGGCACAACCAAAGCGGGCATTGACTGCTCAGCCTTTGTTAAAGCCGCAATGAATAGTGCATTTAACTTACATTTACCTCGTTCCACGGCTCAGCAAAAATATTCTGGTAAAGCGATTTCAAAAAAGGAATTACGCCCAGGCGATTTAGTCTTTTTCCGTAAAAATCATCACGTTGGCATTTATATTGGTGGCGGAAAATTTGTTCACGCTAGCTCAAGCCGTGGCGTAATCACAAGTTCACTGTCTGAAAAATATTGGGCAAGAACTTATACTCAATCTCGCCGTGTGTTGTAAGCACTACAAGCGGTCAGATTCTTAGAAAACTTTGCAAATGTTAAGCCGCATATTTCATTGGAGATGTGCGGTTTCGCATTTGATGTACTACATTGGTAATCACGCCTGCAACATTGATTTCATCCCATTCTTGAATGCGTAAGTTCGGTTCGCTAACATCCAAAGAAAACAGGATTTTTTCCCCATTTACTTCATTGAAAAATTGATAAAACTTATATTCTCCGTCTTTTTCTAATACAAAAAGATCGTTGATTAAAATCTGCTCGCTCTGCTCAACAATTAGCAGATCGTCTAACTCAATTCCCCATGCAATTAGGTTTGGATTTTTCACATGGATAAAAAAAGTCTCTGTTGGGCGACGAATACAAAGTGAATTTAAATCCAATTTGATTGAACGCTGTGTGTTGAAATCACGGTAAAGTGGAATAGGTTGATAGGAACGTTCACGTTCAAGCGATCTGAGATGTGCCATAGTAAGTCTCCAAGAGCTGATTGTTTATACAGGGTTATTTTACTGGTTAAACAGACAGTGTCAATGCTTGAAATAAAATTTTTGTAAATAAATACAGTATTTTGTTCTAATTATTACTTGTTTTAGATTACACTTTGTTATCTTTTATCCCAATATGAGGCATCTGTTATGAAAAAATTCATCTTGTTTTGCTTATTGTTCTGTGGTGTTACCGCTAAAGCACACGAAATCTCCGCTCCGCTGGTTGATACACAACTTGTTTTTATTCTCGACCGCAGTGGCTCGATGGGGGGATTAGAATCCGATACTATTGGTGGCTTCAATGCCATGTTGGAAAAACAGAAGAAAGAAAAAGGGCTGGCTTTTGTTACGACGGTGTTATTTGATCATAAGTATGAACTACTACATAATCGCATTCCACTAGAGAAAGTGAGCCCAATTACGGAAAAAGAGTATTTTGTAAGAGGAAATACGGCGTTATTAGATGCGATTGGTAAAACGATTGTGAATGTGAAACAGCAACAAAAAGCGTCAGAAAAAATGAAGTCTGAAAGGGTTCTGTTTGTGATTATTACCGATGGCATGGAGAATGCAAGCCAAGAATTTAAACTGGATAAAGTGAAACAACTGATTACTGAACAACAGAAAAAACAGGAATGGGAGTTTTTATTTTTAGGGGCAAATATTGATGCGATTAACACAGCAGAGTCTTTTGGGATAGATAAAAGCAGAGCGGTAGAGTACATTTCCGATAGCCAAGGTACTCAAATGAATTACAAAGCGGTCAATAGTGCGGTACAAGAAGTTCGTCGCGGTAAGCAGCTCGATGAAAGCTGGAAAGCGGAAATTGAGGCAGATGTGAAAGAACGTAAGAAATAATAAAAAAACCACGAGAAGTGCTGGTATTACCTCCGATCTCGTGGTTTTTTAATTGCATCACACTATTTTGATGTGAGCAAGTTTGCTAAGGTTTTGATGCCAATTCCCGTTGCACCAACAGCCCACAGATCGCTTGCTGTTTTGCGGAAAGTCGCAGAGCAGTCGATATGTAGCCAATTTTGTTGATAATTTTTCACAAAATAAGATAAAAATGCGGTTGCTGTGCTGGCGCCCGCTGCGACAGGCACGGTGCTGGTGTTTGCAATATCAGCAAAGGATGAAATAATTTGTGAGCGGTGCAATTCTTCAAACGGTAAACGCCAGAATGGTTCGTTTTCGGCTTTTGCTGCAGCAACGAGATCGGCGACCAAATTGTCGTCCATTGATAAAATTGAGTGATAGTCGTTGCCAACCGCAATTTTCGCAGCACCAGTTAACGTCGCACAATCGACAATAAATTGTGGGTTCTGTTTGTCGGCTTCAATTAAGCCATCTGCTAATACTAAACGACCTTCTGCATCGGTATTTAACACTTCAGCAGTTACACCATTGCGATAAGTGATGATATCGCCTAATTTGAATGCTCGGCTGCTGACCATATTTTCTGCACAGCAGAGATAGAGTTTGACACGCTGTTTTAAACCACGAGCAATTGCCATGCCTAATGCACCTGTAACTAATGCCGCTCCCCCCATATCGGTTCGCATAGTAGACATTCCTTCACTGGGTTTTAAGCTGTAACCACCAGTATCAAAGGTGATGCCTTTACCAACTAAGCAAGCTAATACTGGGGCATCAGGGTTGCCTGTTGGGTTGAAATCCAATTGCAACATCGCTGGTAGATTAGCAGAGCCTTTACCTACTGCCCAAATGCCGCTGTAGCCACGCTCTTTTAATGCTTCACGAGCAACAATTTCAAAAGAAACTTTGCCTTTTCCTGCAAATTTATCGGCTTGGTGAACAATAAATTCCGCCGCTTTGTGAGCAAGTGCTTCAGGCGTGAGTGTTTCCGATGGCTCATTGATTAGCTCACGGGTGAAGGTGGAACAAGCTAAGCGGGCATCGAATTCCGCTTGGTTTTCTAGGGCTGGGAAAGCAATAGACCCCGTATTTTTCACGCTAACAAAGCCTTGATGAAATGCCCAACATTCTTCTAATCCCCAGCCATCGCCTGCTAAAGAAACATTCAGAATACCTTGATTTTTAATTTTACGAGCGGCTTTTTGAATGGTTGTTAGGGCATTTTTCTCGCCATGTACCGTCATACCTTGATCGCTGACGGAAAGAATTGCATTTTTGCCCCAAACTTCTGCCGCAGGCTGTGTTGATAAATAAATTTGCATGGTTGTCATAGTTCTTCCTTCTTTTTATGATGATAATGAAAGGTTACAAGCGGTCAGATTCTAGCAAAATTTTGCAAATCCTGCTCCGTCAAAATTTTCACACCGAGTTCTTGGGCCTTAGCAAGTTTTGAGCCTGCTTTTTCGCCAGCGATCAGATAATCGGTTTTGCTTGAAACACTGCCCGCCACTTTGCAGCCGAGCTGTTGCAAAATTGCTTTAGCTTGATCTCGAGTGAGCTGAGTGAGCGTGCCAGTTAGCACCACGGTTTTATCTTTTAGCGGATTATCGGCAATTTCTTGTTGTACCACATCTTGCCAATTCACCCCTTGAACGATGAGATCGTCCACCACTTCCACATTATGTGGCTCTTGCCAAAAACGCACGATGCGATTTGCCACCACTTCGCCCACATCTTGCACTTGCTGCAACTGTTCGAAAGTGGCTTGACGGATGGCATCTAACGTGCCGAAATGGTTCGCTAAATTTTGTGCTGTGGTCTCGCCGACATCACGAATCCCAAGGGAAAATAAGAAACGGGAAAGGGTGGTGTTTTTCGCTTTTTCGATACTTTGTAACGCATTATTCGCTGATTTTTCACCCATACGATCTAGTCGCATTAAGGTGATTTGATCGAGTTTGAACAAATCCGCAGGGGTGTGGATCAGCTCCCTCGCCATCAACTGTTCAATCAATTTTTCGCCCACGCCATCAATGTCCATCGCTTTACGAGAAACAAAATGTTTCAAGGCTTCTTTGCGTTGTGCCCCGCAGAATAGCCCACCCGTACAGCGAGCAACGGCTTCGCCATCAACTCGCACCACCGCCGATTGACACACGGGACAAGCGGTCGGAAATTCAATTTTTTTTGCATTTTCTGGGCGACGTTCTGCCACAATGCCGATGATCTGTGGGATCACATCGCCCGCACGGCGAATAATGACGGTATCGCCAATCGCAATGCCGAGACGCTCGATCTCATCGCCATTGTGCAAAGTCGCATTGCTTACGGTAACGCCCGCTACGAACACAGGCTCTAGTTTCGCCACGGGCGTAATTGCCCCAGTTCGCCCCACTTGAAACTCCACATCCTTAAGAATAGTCATCTCTTCTTGTGCAGGGAATTTGTAAGCAATTGCCCAACGGGGAGCTTTGGAAATATAGCCAAGCTGCTCTTGCAGAAGGATATCATTCACTTTCAGTACGGTGCCGTCAATGTCGTAACCCAGCGAGCTGCGTTTTTGCTGGATTTTTTGGTAGAACGCCAGCAGTTGTTCCCGCCCTTTCGCTAAGGTGATCTCGCTATTGACGGGAATGCCGATCGATTTCAACCATTGCAAGCGATCGAAGTGGGTTGAAGGCAGCTCGTCATCGCTTTCATACACACCGATGCTATAAGCATTCAACATTAACGGGCGTTGGCGAGTGATTTTCGGATCGAGCTGACGCAGTGATCCTGCCGCCGCATTGCGTGGGTTAGCAAAGGTTTTCTCGCCTTTGGCTAACGCCCGTTCGTTCAAGGTTTCAAAGCCTGCCTGCGACATAAACACTTCACCCCGTACTTCTAAACGAGCGGGCGGATTTGCCATGTTCAATTTGAGCAGTACATTACGAATGGTGCGAATGTTCGCAGTGATTTCTTCGCCTGTCGTCCCGTCGCCACGGGTGGCGGCTTGGGCCAGTACGCCATTCTCATACAGAATGCTGACTGCCAAGCCGTCTAATTTCGGCTCACAACAAAATTCGAGAGTTTGGCTATTTACTGCAATGCGATCTTCAATACGCCGTAAAAAGCCATCTACATCTTCATCTGAAAAGGCGTTATCCAGCGACAGCATTGGGCGTTCGTGCTGAATTTGAGCAAAGCCATCTAGCGGTTTTGCCCCAACACGTTGCGTTGGTGAATCGGCTGTGATCAGTTCTGGATGTTGCCATTCGAGATTTTTTAGCTCATTTAATAAGCGGTCATATTCCACATCAGGTACGAGTGGGTTATCTAAAACGTGGTAGTGATATTCGTATTCACGCAGTTTGCCACGCAAGTTATCTAGTTGATTTTCAATGGATTTTGGCATTTGATTATATCTCAATAAAAAAGACCGCTTGTAAGCGGTCAGATCCTTAAAAAGTTTTGCAAATTATTGCTGGGTCACTCGCAGCAAGTAGGCTTGGCGAGATTGATCGTCAAACAGTTGATGTTGATCGTTTAACACGAAGCCACCAAGGGATTGAGCAAAGCTTTCAACCGTTTTGATCATCAAGCGAACATTGACTAAATCATTACCTGCAGATGGCAGGTGCATAAAAAAGACAAGCCCAACAGTAGTGAACTGATCCATTTTATTCAAATCAAAAACGCCTGGTTGCAACATATTGGCAACGCTGAAAAGCACAGGGCTTGAAGCGTTATCAATATGGCGATGGAAAATATTGTACTCACCGAATTGGAAGCCTAAGGCATCTAGACTTTGTTGGATGGTATCACCACGGAATTGCATCCCTTCTGGTGCGACCACATAGAGTGTGACCATTTGCGGTTCTTCTGCTACAGGCTCTGAATTTGCTTGCGGTGCAACAGATTCTGGCTGTTCGAGCTGTACTGTTGGCGTTGGATCTGCAAAAGCGGGCGTGGATTCGACCGCTTGTGTTGGGGTTGGCTCACCAGTTTGGATTGGCTGAGTTGAGAATGCAGGCTGTGGTTCCTGTGGATACGCGTCTGGTTGTTGGTTTGGTAAACGGATTTGGATGTTTTTTACGCTATTTTCGATTTCTTGCCGATCGATTGGAGTAAAAGGTTCATTGACTGTTTGGTTAGTCGTATTTGATTGGGCATTAAACGGTTGCGGTGCAAGAGTAGGCGGAACATTTGAATGTAACTCCGTATTGATTGGCGTTGATGGTGGTCGAGTTGAAAACGTATTAGAAAACACGCGTGATTTTTCACGACGAGCTGACCAAATACTGGCACCAACTAGAATCGCTATCAGTAATCCTGCAACAATGAATAAAATAACCTGAGTTTCCATTTTGTCCTCTTTGCTCAAATAATCAGCTATATTTACATTTCATGCTTTGCGAAAATGAGTGCATAGCTTACCATATTTATTTCAAATGTTGATAAATTAAAGGTGAATTATGAATACCCCATTTTCCAGTTATGAAAGCCAAGCAATGAGTGGTTTCCATTATTTTATTTATGGTTGGAGATTATTGTTGCAACGTCGATTAATGCCGTTTGTGGTTTTACCGGTAGTGATTAATGCGATTGTTATGATCGGCTTGGTTTGGCTCTTTTTTGCCAATGTGGGCGGTTGGTTAGATGCGATGTTACCATCGTGGTTAGATTGGCTCAGTTTTATCTTGATTCCTCTGATTTTTTTGATGATTTTGGTGATTTTTTATTTCACCTTCACGACGTTAGCAAATTTTGTCGCCGCCCCTTTTAATGCTTTACTTGCAGAAAAAGTGGAGCAGCAACTAACGGGAGAAAATCTCACGGAAATGACCATGACAGAAATGTTAAAAGATGTGCCGAGAATGCTTAAACGAGAATGGCAAAAAATGTGGTACAGCATTCCCCGTTTACTTGCTTTGTTTTTACTCGGTTTTGTGCCTGTGTTAGGGCAAACAGTCGTGCCAGTATTGACTTTTATCTTTGGGGCTTGGTTATTAGCAATTCAATATTGTGACTATCCTTTTGATAATCATAAAATTAGTTTTGCGCGAATGCGAAATGCTCTTGCACAACGCCGTACAATGAACTTCACCTTTGGTGCGTTAGTCAGCTTGTTTACGATGGTGCCATTTTTGAATTTGGTTGCGATGCCTGTGGCGGTTTGTGGGGCTTCTGCAATGTGGGTAAAAGAGTATCGTAATTTCTTACTGGGCAAAGACTCGGGCGAGTTTTCCGATAAAAGAAAAATTGAGCATAAAAACGCCATAGTGGTGAAAGAAGAACGTTGAGATATTCGGTAGCTCTACAAGCAAAAAAGTATCGATAGTGCTATCGATACTTTTTTTGTGTCCTAAAAAATAGCTATTCACTGTATTTTTTTAAGATAGAATAAAGCTCATCTTTGATGTGTAGTTTTTCTTTTTTCAATACTTCTACTTCGGTTGGGGTTGCAAGCTCAATGTTTGCTTCCATATTTTTAATTTTTTGGTCAAGATCATTGTGTTTATCGAATAAACGAGCGAAATGAGCATCTTCAGTTTTGAGCTTTGTGATTAAATCACGAAATTCTGGGAACATAAAAAACTCCTTATTATTGAAATAATTTGCACTGAGATACTAGCACTTTTCTTGGTTTTACTAAGGATAAAATGTCAGAATTTTGAACTTGATCACAAAATAATCTTGTGCAGCTTTCTCATATTTCACGCTATAATAGTCCCAATTTTCTTTAGTTGATCTGTACGATGCGTTATTTAAAAATCCTTTGTGCATCCATGTTATTGCTTGCTAACACTGTATCTGCACAGTGGAAGAAAATCAATGATGTGGATTATGTTTGGGGACCCTTCTCTATTTATAATCTCGCACTTTTTTCGGAAACTGGTGAGTATGTTGAAGGCATTCGCCCTTTAATGTTGACGCTGAAATATCAAAAGCCAGTAGATGGTCGTGATTTTGCTATTTCCTTGGCTCGTTCGTGGTCAAATTTAGGCATTACATTACCAGAGCAAGATGATGTGGTTGATCGTCTGCGTAAAACGTTACCGAATATTAAAAAAGGTGATTCACTCAGTTATATTGCATTGCAAAATAAAGGTTATTTTGTACTTAACGACATGGTGATTCCTGAAGAATTTAATCAAGATTTTAATAATGCTGTTGTGGCGGTTTGGCTTGATCAACGAGTTGAAATTGGTCGAGCTTTATTAGCAAAAGATCGTCAAGTGGTGGAAACCGCAAAATCAGCGGTGATTATTCCGGAGCAAACGACTGATGAAGCAAATCCGGAACAAGAAAATGCACAAGATAATTTGAGTCAACCAGAACAGTCCATTCGAACGGATACTAAGACAGAGCAACAAGCAACTGCAAAAGATGAAGAAGCTTTGAATGTAGGCTCTACTAATGAAGCTGAAGGTGAGATCAAGCCTGCTCAAGAACCTACGAATAATGTGGAACAAAATGTTGCAAAATCAAATGAGAACAAACCAATACAGGAGCCAATATCGGAACCGTCAGTGGTAGTTCAAACAGAGATAGCTCAAGTTGAGATAAAATCTGAAGAGAAAGAGAATAAAGCGGAAAAGTCAAAAGACGCAGCGGTAACCCCCGTAGAATCAGAACAAAAGAAAGACGATGATTCTATAGACATTCTACCTTTACACGATTTTGTAGATTTAAGTGAAAATTTATGCTGAAAAAATAGGATAGAAATAATCTGCCCAAAGAGTTAGATTCATTTGATTCAAGGACTGAGTTCTGTATTTTACAGGGCTTAGTCCTTTTAACTTAACAGCATTGTGATGCCTTCATAAATGAGACGAGAACCAAATAAAATGAAAATCACGCCAGCGAAGTTATCTAAATAGTGGTTGTGTTTCGCATAGAAATTCCGCACATATTTATGTGAAAATAAAAAAGAGACCAGTACAAAATAGATGATTGCACTGCCCGTTAAAATGAATAATACAAATAGAATATCGGATAAGTTGGATAAATTTGAAACATAGCCTGCTAACACACTGCTGAAAAAGACCACAATTTTCGGGTTAGACAGATTGATCATCAAACCGCCTAAAATTTCCTTCCAAACAGACTGACTTGATTGACTTTTCGCCTCATCTAATTTGGCATTCTTGCGAATTTGTACCATTTGGAGTCCGCTATAAGCTAAGTAACTGCCGCCAAATAGCATCAAAATATATTGAAACATGGGAATCGTACGATTTAAGAATGTTAGTCCAAATAACACAATCAGTGACCAAAACGCGACACCGATAGTAATTCCAATAGAAGCCAGGAGTGCGTTGCGGCGAGTATCGCCCATCGCTTTACGGGAAATATAAAAGAAATCAGGGCCAGGGCTAACTAAGCCAACGAGTTGTACAATAAAAATTGTCCACATATCAGAAAATCCAAGCAAAAAGATGGAGAGCAATCAGAGTGTAAAGGGCAGCTAAAATATCATCGATCATAATGCCTAAGCCGTTTTCAATTTTGTGATCAAAATAGCGAATGGGAAAAGGTTTCCAAACGTCAAACAGCCTGAAAAAGATAAAAGTGAGAGCAAAATAGAGACAATTGTATGCAGGCAACGCACAAAAAATCAGGAAAATAGCAACAATTTCATCCCAGACAATTCGTCCATCATCATGCACGCCAAGATCATCGCTCGTTTTTTGGCAAATATAGCAGCCGACGATGAATGAAATCAGTGTTAGCACGACAAAAAACGTGGTACAAGCGGTCACTTCCCACAAAAAAATAGCAAATAGTAGACCAAGAAGTGTACCCCAAGTGCCGGGAGCCGGGCGAAGAAGTCCAACGCCAAATCCAACAGCAAGAAAATGGATGGGATTTTTTAGATTGATGTTCATTATGAATTAAAGTGATCAAAACCAATATGTGACGGCATTGCGACTTTTTCACCTTTTTTTAAGAGTGTAAGTGAACGCTCAGTGATTCTACCGATACAGCTACAGCGTATATCAAGTGACTTTACCGCTGTTTCAAAAGCATCTCGCTGTTCGGTTGGAATGGTAAAGCAAAGCTCGTAGTCTTCTCCGCCAGTTAATGCAAATTTTTCGGCTTGTTCTTGAGAATATTCGGCAAGCAACGAGTGAGAAAGTGGTAATTTCTCTAACCACAATTCAGCACCGCACTGACTGCGAGCAAGTATGTGACCAAGATCAGCAATCAACCCATCGGAAATATCAATGGCACAGCGGCTAAATCGAGTGAGTAATTGTCCCAGTTCGATACGTGGTGTTGGGCATAAATGACGTTCAACTAAATTGCGTTGGTGATCATTTTGAACGACTGCCTGATTCAATAATAAGTCGAGACCCGCAGCACTGTCGCCTAAATAACCCGAAACAAAAATCCAGTCTCCAACCTTTGCTTGATGCCGAAAAAGTCCTGTGTCTTTTGTTAGCACGCCTTGTGCTGTCAGCGTTAGCGATAGATGACCTTTTGTGGTGTCACCGCCAATTAAAGCAACATCATAGCGTTGTAAAATTTCAAATAATCCACGGCTGAATTCAGCAAGCCATTGATGATCGACGTTAGGCAGAGTGAGTGCAAGGGAAACCCAAGTGGGTTTGGCTCCCATTGCCGCAAGATCACTTAGATTAACCGCCACCGTTTTGTGGGCAAGTTGTGCTGGTGCGATATTTTCAAGAAAATGCGTACCACAGACTAATGTGTCTGTCGTAATGGCGAGTTGTTGGTTTGCTTCAATAGCCGTGACAGCACAATCATCGCCGACTGATTGCAAAATATCAGGACGATCTAACCGCTTGTGTTGGCTAAAATACTGCGTGATTAAATCAAACTCGCCCATGGCTAACCCTATTTGCGTCCGAGAGCAGGTGCTAACTTATCTAAAATACCGTTGATGTATTTATGGCTATCATCTGAGCCTAATACTTTAGCGACCTCAATACCTTCATTGATGACCACTTTATAAGGCACATCTAGTTCAAATTGGAGTTCATAAGCAGCTAAACGTAAGATGGCTCGCTCAATAGGATCAACCTCATCTTCCGCTCGGTCTAAATAGGGACGAAGTGAACCGTCAATCGTATCAATATGTTCAACTGTGCCACGTAATAGTTTACGGAAGTAAGGCATATCGACTTTATCATCTTCCAATTGTGATTCGTCATCTGCAATAAAGGCGAGTTCAGTCACAAAAGCCAGTTCAATTTGTTCAACTGGATTTTGTGATAATTGCCAAGAGTAAAGTGCTTGTGCAGCACACTCGCGTGCACGGCGGCGGGGAGAAATTTTCATAACACCTCAAATATCATAAAATTCGCTTATTTAAGCGGAAAATAGTGGCGAATTTTAGCATAGTTTGGTTAGTTTTGTTTGGATTTTCTCACTTTCTCTTGTGTGGTTGACATCGGTGATGACTTCACAATATAAGGCGTGACAAAAATGACGAGCTCTCGTTTTGAGATTTTATTTCTGCTTTGACTAAATAGCTGCTTCACGACAGGAATGCTGCCTAAAATAGGCACTTTATCTTCACCTTTTGATTTTAAGTGCTGAAAAACGCCGCCAAGGACAATGGTTTCACCATGTTTAGCAAAGACTTGTGTGCGTAGCTCTTGTTTGTCAATGGTAGTTAAACCGCTCACGCCATTTTGTCCATTCGGCGAGTTTTGAGTGACGATTAAGTCAAGCAAAATTTGATTATCGGCAGAGATTTGGGGGGTAACATCTAATCCAAGTACAGCATCTTTAAACTCAAAATCAAATGTCTCAGATTTCTTATTGTAAATGGTGTAAGGAATTTCTGTGCCTTGCTGAATACTTGCACTTTTTTTATTTGTTGTGAGTAATCGTGGGCTGGCGATGATTTCCACATTATTTTCCTGCTCTAAAGCACTCAGTTCTAAATCTAAAACACGCCCATTAATACTCGCAATTTGTAATACGGCAGATGCAGAATTATTTAATACAGGGAAATTAACATTCAAGTTGTTGGTCTCAAAGCCATTTCCTTCTAAACGCCCCGCAAAACGATGGCTATGTTCATTTCGATTAAACATCCCCCAACGAACCCCAAGTTCTTTGAGATTCTCACTGCCAATCGTGACGATTCGAGCTTCAATCGCAATTTGTTCTGTTGGCAGATCCAGATGTTTGATTAGCGTCGTAATATTTTTTATCGAGGAAGCCGTGTCTTTAATAATAATGCTATTGCTACGCTCATCAAAATGTAAATATCCATTTTCAGATAATAAATTTCCATTTCCTTTTGTAATGGAGTCAATGATTTCGGAGGCTTTAGCATAATGCAGCTTTATATTTTGAGTAAGGAGCGTTGGGTTTTTATTAACTTCTTCTCCTTTATTTTGTTCTTTCTTATGAATGTAATAGATATTATTTTCTATTTTAACAGAAAGCTGATTGATTTCTGCAATGCTTTTGATGATTTCATCAAAGGAGCGACTTTCTATTCTTAGTGTTGAACGGTTTTGAATATCTTCCACTAATACAATATTTTTATTATTTTCTTCAGCTAAATAAGCTAAAATTGATTTTGTCGGTGCCTCTTTTAATGAAATAGATAAGGTATTAGCAAAAACAGATTGATTGATAAAAAGAAGACTTAAAAGTAGATAACGCATAATTTTTCCTAGAGTTTTTGTTGAATTTTTTTAGGTTTGGAGCAAGTTTCACTGTTTAGCCAATCAATGACTTGAATACTTTTCATGTCAATTTTTTCAATTTGAATTTGTGATTCCACTAATAAGCTATTTTGTTTAATATCAATTAGATTGTTCTCTTTATCACTAAAAAGGGCAGTATATGTTTGATTTTTCTTCACTATGCCAACAAGTTTTAGATCTTCAAATTTTATAGGGAAATAGATTAACTGAAGATCATTAGGCGGCTTACAAGCGGGTAGTTCCAGAGAGTTTTTTGCAAATGAGCTCTGTTCTTTAAGTGATGTATTATCCGCATAAAATGGATCCGCCAAGCAATTTGTATACAGCAATAGAATAAATAAATATTTTTTCATTCTTTTTCCTTTTATTTAACCAGTAAAAATATGCCATTTAACTCAACTAATTGTTGTTGGTTAAGTTTTGTGAGTGTAATCTGCTTTATGTATAATCCTTCTATTTTGTTTAATTTATTAATTAAAGAGAATAGTGTGTTGCTTTGATGATGTATTGTTAAATATAATTGGCTATCTTGATCGAATTGCCACTGGAGATTTTCTACTTTTAATTGATGGTGAGAAACAAGATTTTGGATCTGTTGATTCATTTGACTAAATGATGTTTGAGATTTATTTTGTGTCTCTTGATTCTGTCTTAAGTTTGCTAATAATTTGGCACTCTGTTTCATTTTTTGTTCTAATTCAATTTGTGTTTGTTCCTGTTCTTTATTTGAAAAAGAGAGATTTAAATAGTAATATGTCGGATAAAAAATTATAGTAGTAAATAATCCAAATAGGATAATCCATAGATGGTGATTTATTGCATAGAAAATGTTATAACTTATCTTGTTGGGCTTGATATAGCTATCTAATATCCAATTTTTCATTTTTTTTCTTCTTCTAATGCGATGACTAAAATGAACTCATATTCACGCTGTTCATTTATTTGGAAGTTATCAACCTGATACGAATAGTTTAATTGAGTAAGCTGCCTAGTTATCTTCTCTAATTCAGTTTGTTCTTTTATTTTTCCGACGAGTTTTAGTTTCGGAATTTCATCTATATAAAGATAGGCGATCTCAATAATACCTTGGATTGGTATTCTCTGAATATATACCATGAATTGCTCAACCGTTTTCTCTTTTAGATAAATTGGTTTCTTGTGGTTTCGTTGAGATTGTTTGATTTGATGAATTTGTTGTTCAAAATCGGCTATCTGTTGGTGTAATTTGTTGATAAAGTCTTTCGTTTGGTAAAATTCTGTGTGTAACTGACTGCTTGCAAGCCAAATCCATATTGACATTGTGATGGTAATGAGGGCAGTTATTGCAATCACTATTGCGTTTTTAACCGTCTGGTTTAACCATATTTGTTGGCGGTTATTAGATAAATCTATGCCGTACCATTCCATAAACTGGCTCCTAATGCAGATAAATAGAGATGGGGAGATAATATTTTTTCAGGAAAATCGAGTGTAGTAATATCAATACCATTGTCTTCTTCAGAAAGAGTTAATCCATTTGAATTAAATTGAAAATTAAGCGAGCCTATTTTTAAAAAATGATTTTCTAATTTCGGGAATAAATAATGAAAGCCGCGCCAATAGCAATGTGTTTCATTATCTAATATCGTTGGATATTCACTTAATAATGGATCTGCAAATGCTTTTCTGAGTGCAAAAAGTGTTATTTGTGTGAGTTGTTTTTCTATTTGTTGTTTAATTTTAAAATCAAAATAAACCTGTTCGATTGGCAATGGCAATTCTTGTTCTAAAATTTGAATAGCCTGTTTATAAATAAGTTGTTCGCTATCAACAAGTGGCAGAAGTACTCGCTTTCGCCAAATATAGTGATGAGATACAGCTCGAATAAGAGTAAATTTTGGTTTGGTATTATCTATAAACGGCTGAGTCAATTTGCTCACTTCTTCAGCCCCCGAGCTTGAAAAGCATTCCCTTCTTGTAAGCATTTGTTGAAGTCCAATTTCAAATGGATCTTGAATGTCTTGCCAAATCACTCGTGGTATTTGCTCAAATTGTCCAACTAAACAGCGATATTGGCGGTTTTCGCTGATACCAATTTGCTTGTTTTTTAAGCGTTTGTTTTTGCTAATTGTTTGAAATAACTTCATTTCTTGTGAATGCTAAAGGTTGTGATGAAATTTAAACGGCTTTTTCAGCATTTTTCGCTTATAATTAAGCCGTTTATGTGTGAATTAGGGCTATATTGGTCGTAAATTCAGATTCCGTCATTTACTAAAAGAGAATTTTTCGATGAAGATCGTAAAAATTATATTAAGTGCTTTACTTACACTCATCATTGTGGCTAGCGTTGCTGTCGGAGTGCTTTATTTTCACTTAAAGCAAGATTTGCCAAATGTTGAGTCCTTAAAAACCGTTGAACTACAAAAGCCAATGCAGATTTTTACTGCTGATGGCAAGTTAATTGGCGAAGTTGGAGAAGAGCGGCGTATTCCTGTGAAGTTAGCCGATGTACCACAAACATTAATTGATGCGGTGATCGCAACAGAAGATGCTCGCTTCTATGACCATAAAGGGATCGATCCAAAAGGGATTATGCGTGCGGTGTGGCGTTCAGCTCAAGGGGATAAACAAGGTGCGAGTACCATTACTCAGCAGTTGGCTCGTAACTTTTTCTTATCTCCAGAGCGAACAATGGAACGTAAGCTAAAAGAAGTTATTTTAGCGTTGGAAATCGAAAATAATCTTTCTAAAAATGAAATTTTAGAGCTGTATTTAAATAAGATTTACCTTGGTTATCGTTCTTACGGCGTAGCAGCCGCAGCAAAAACCTATTTTGGTAAAAAATTGGATGAATTGACGCTTAGTGAAATGGCAATTATTGCAGGGCTACCAAAAGCCCCTTCAACGATGAATCCGCTATTTTCTGTTAAACGAGCAGAAAATCGACGTAATGTCGTGCTTGGTCGTATGTTGGAAGTGAATAAAATCACTAAAGATCAATATGAACAAGCCAAAGCTGAGCCAGTTAAAGCGAAATTTCATGGTGCTGCGTTAGAGTTTAGAGCGGATTACGTTACCGAAATGATTCGTCAAGAAATGGTAAAACGCTATGGCGAAGAAACTGCTTATACTAAAGGTTTTCAAGTGTATGCCACAGTGCTTTCTCATGATCAAAAAGAAGCGCAAGATGCGTTGCGTAATAATTTGATCAATTACGACCGTCGTCACGGCTGGCGTGGCGCTGAGAAATTATGGCAAGCAAATGAAACGGCTTGGGATGAAGAAAAAATCATTGAACATCTAAGTAAGTTACCGAACTCAGAACCATTTATTGGTGCGGCAGTATTGAAGATCGCAAAAGATAAAGCGGATATTATGTTGCCAAACGGTGATCGTGCTGAACTAAAATTGGCGACCATGAAATGGGCTCGGAAATTTATTAATGATTCTGCTCAGGGGAAAACCCCGACATCGGTTAAAGATGTTATCAATGTTGGGGAACAAATTTGGGTTCGCCAAGATGCGAAAGGCAACTGGGAACTCGGACAAATTCCAGATGTAAACTCAGCACTGGTGTCATTGAATAGTGACAATGGTGCGATTGAAGCCGTTGTTGGTGGCTTCAGCTTTGAACAAAGCCGTTTTAACCGTGCAACACAATCATTAGTTCAAGTTGGTTCATCGGTAAAACCGTTTATTTATGCCGCAGCCTTGAATAAAGGATTAAGTTTATCCACAACAATTAGCGATGAGAAAATCACCATTAAAAAACGTGGACAAAAGCCTTGGACACCAAAAAACTCACCGAATGTATATGAAGGTCCATTACGTTTACGTGTCGGTTTGGGTAAATCCAAAAACGTGATGATGGTGAGAACGGTACAAATGGCTGGTGTTGATTATATTGCTGACTATTTACAACGTTTTGGATTCAATCGTGATCAATATCAAGCCACGGAAGCGCTTGCATTAGGTGCGGCATCCTTTACGCCATTAGAAATGGCTCGTGGATATGCGGTTTTTGATAATGGTGGTTATTTGGTTGAACCTTATATTATTGAGCGTATTCTTGATAGTAATGGCAATGAGTTATTCAAGGCAAATCCACCTATGGCTTGCTTAACTTGTGATGAAATTGCCGTTATTTACCCAGAACCAAAATATTTTGATTTTATTAAACTAGATACAGCAACACCGGCGGAGACAACTGAAGAGGAAGGAAGTGATTTAATTCCAGAGTTGGATATTGCAACGGTCAAAAGAGAGAATGCACCGAGTTTAATGGCAGATTCTGTGCATAATTCGAAAGAATCACGTTACGCACCAAGAGTCATTAGTGGTGAGCTCGCATTCTTAATGCGAAGTGCATTAAACTCGGCGATTTTTGGTGAACCAGGACAGAGCTGGCGTGGAACCAGTGCGAGAGTTGCGAATGAAATCAAACGTAAAGATATCGGTGGTAAAACAGGGACAACCAATAATGCGAAAGTTACCTGGTATGCTGGTTTTGGTTCAAATATTGTCACCACGGTTTATGTGGGATTTGACGATAATAAACGTGAACTAGGTAAAGGTGAAGCGGGAGCACAAACAGCATTGCCAGCCTGGATCAGCTATATGAAAGTTGCTCTAAAAGATAAGGAAGAGGCAAAAGAACATCGTCCGCCTAATATTGTTGAGGCGAAAATTGATGCAACAAGCGGTTTTCTTGGAGAAAGTATGACCGAGTACTTTATTAAGGGAACCGAGCCAACGAAAAAATATATCGTAGAAAAAGCCTATACTGAGCCACATGACGCGTTAAAACAGCGTTTAGGTTTACCACCACCTGGCGTGTTACAAAACGAAGGCAAAGAATTGTTCTAAAAGCAGAAGAATTATAGGTTTTAGGTTGAAAAGAAGGGCGATTTATTGAGATAATATCGCTCATCTTTATTTTTGGGCGATTTGTGGTTTATTCATATCTAAGTGTCAGCACTTTTTTGTAAATTTTAACGCATAACAGACCGCTTGTATTTTGCAAGCGGTCTGTTTTTTCCAAACTTTTCCACAAATCAAATCGTTACATTTCATTTTATAGACAAACAATACAATGGCAGAAAAACGTAATATTTTCTTAATTGGACCAATGGGGGCGGGTAAAAGCACTATTGGTCGCCAATTAGCACAAATGTTAAATATGGATTTTTTAGACTCGGATGCAGTGATTGAAGAACGAGCTGGAGCAGATATAGATTGGATCTTTGATCTTGAAGGTGAAAGTGGCTTCCGTAAGCGTGAAGAAAAAATTATCAATGAACTAACGCAATCTCAAGGATTAGTGCTGTCAACCGGTGGCGGTACGGTGGTCTCTAAAGATAGCCGCAATGCATTATCGGCTCGTGGGATCGTAGTTTATTTGGAAACATCGGTAGATAAGCAATTTGAACGTACTCAACGTGATAAGAGGCGTCCTCTGTTACAGACAGAAGATCCTTATCAGGTATTAGTAGAGCTGGCCAAAGTGCGTAACCCCCTTTACGAAGAAATTGCAGATATTACCATTCAAACTAATGATCAAACCGCCAAAGTGGTGGCGACTCAGATCATCGAAATGATGGATAACCTTCAATAATCAAGGAGTCGCAAGATGGTGCAAGTCAATGTGGAATTAAATGAACGTCGCTACCCAATTTCCATCGGGGCAGGGTTATTGCAAAATCCTGAGAGTTTCCGACCGCTTGTGGCGGGCGATAAAGTGATGATTGCTTCTAATCCCACCGTTGCTGAACACTATCTTGCAACCGTTGAGCAAAGTTTGAAAAGTCTCGGTTGTTCGGTGGACAGCGTACTTATTCCTGATGGTGAAAAACATAAAACGTTGGATTCACTTAACCTGATTTTTACCGCATTGCTCGAAAAAAATCATAATCGTGATAGTACGTTGATTGCATTAGGCGGTGGTGTGATTGGTGATGTAGCAGGTTTTGCTGCCGCCGCTTATCAACGTGGCATTCGTTTTATCCAAATCCCAACCACATTGCTCGCACAAGTCGATTCTTCTGTTGGTGGCAAGACTGCGGTGAATCATCCCCTTGGCAAAAATATGATCGGGGCGTTTTATCAGCCGGTATCGGTGATTATCGACACCAATACCCTTTCAACTTTACCAAAACGTGAAGTGAGTGCGGGTTTAGCGGAAGTAATCAAATACGGGGCGATTTTTGATCTGCCGTTTTTCGAATGGCTTGAGCAGCATATGGATGCGTTAGTTGCACTTGAACAAACCGCGTTAATGCATTGTATTCAACGTTGCTGTCAGCTCAAAGCGGATGTTGTAGCCCGTGATGAAACGGAAAAAGGCGATCGTGCTTTACTCAACTTCGGGCATACCTTCGGGCACGCCATCGAAGCTCATCTCGGTTATGGTAATTGGCTACACGGCGAAGCAATCGCAGTCGGAATGCTCGAAGCTGCAGCACTTTCGCAACTGTTGGGCGATCTCAGCGAACAAGATGTCGCTCGCCTTGAAAAACTGATTGCCAGAGCGAATTTACCAACCATTTCTCCAGACGGAATGCAAGCAGCGGAATATCTGCCTTATATGTGGCGAGATAAAAAAGTATTAAGCGGTCAGCTTCGCTTGATTTTACTCAACCGCCTTGGACAAGCCTACGTTACTGCAAAAGCCCGTGAGGATCAGGTGATTGCGGCGATTACTCGTTTTACCCAACACTAACTCCCATGAGCAAACAGCGTGCCTTTTTGAAATGGGCAGGCGGAAAGTACCGCTTAGTCGATGAAATTTCTCGCCATTTACCGAAAAAGGCGTGCTTAGTAGAGCCTTTTGTGGGAGCAGGCTCTGTGTTTCTGAATACAGATTTTGAACGTTATTTATTAGCGGATATCAATCCTGATCTGATTAATCTCTATAAAACTGTTCAGCGAGACGTAGAGTGCTATATCCAAGCCGCTCGTCAGCTTTTTTCTCACCCACAAGCGAACACGCCGCAGTTTTATTACGAACAACGCAAGCGGTTCAATTCAAGCCAAGATTTGCAAGAGCGGGCGGTACTGTTTCTTTATCTAAATCGCTTTGGATTTAATGGGCTATGCCGCTATAACAAAAAACAGCAATTTAACGTCCCTTTTGGTGATTATCACAGCCATTATTTCCCAGAAAAAGAGCTCTATTTTTTCGCAGAAAAAGCACAGCGAGCGACCTTTTTGTGTATTGATTTTGACCAACTTTTTAGCTATTTGTTTGAAAATCCTGACGACTATGTGGTTTATTGCGACCCGCCTTACGCCCCGTTGGTACAAGAAACCAACTTTACTCAATATGCAGGTGGTGGCTTTAGCTTAATACAGCAAGAAACATTGGCGGAGCGAGCTAAACAAGCGGCAAATGATCAAATTCCCGTCCTAATTTCCAACCACGATACTGCATTCACGCGTGAAATTTATCAAGGTGCAGAAATTAGCACCTTACAAGTCCAGCGAAATATTGGGCAGAAAGTTGAATCCAGAGTGAAGGTGACAGAGCTTTTTGCCTTGTTCAAATAATTCGTTCGGATTTGCAAAATGTTCAGTGGAACTGACCGCTTGTATGAGCCTTTTCTTCAATTCATAAGCTGTCAGATTTCCCCCTAGCCTCTTTTAGCACAGATAAGTTAGGGAATATTTGTCAGAAATAAAAGCAAAGTGATGGCAATAACAACGTATTGAATTTTTATTTGTATATGGAGCTGTAATGACAAATCAAACAACCGAGCGTCAATCGTGGTCTAGCCGCTTGGCGTATATTATGACTGTTGCAGGTGCAACGGTCGGTTTTGGTGCCACTTGGCGTTTTCCTTACCTTGTCGGCGAAAATGGTGGCGGGGCTTATGTGTTGCTGTTTTGTGTGGCAATGATTGTGATTGGGATCCCAATGATTTTGGTAGAAAACGTGATCGGTCGCCGTATGCGTGTGAATGCGATTGATGCTTTCACGGGGAATGCCAACGGTAAAAAAATCAACCCTGCGTGGAAATTGCTTGGCTATATGGGGTTGCTCGGTGCCTTTGGGATCTTGGCGTACTATATGGTGCTTGGTGGCTGGGTGCTGAGCTATATTGGCAGTTTTGTGTCGGGCAGCCTAGATATTTCTTCGCCAGTGAGTGCAGAAATCACTGCTGCTCATTTCCAGCAGAGCATTTTCAGTAGTCCCACAACGATTTTAACCTACACCGCACTATTTGTGGTGGTGAACTATGTGATCTTGGTAAAAGGCGTTGTGGATGGCATTGAGCGTTCAGTGAGATATTTAATGCCATTATTGTTCGTATTCTTAATCATTATGGTGGTGAGAAACGTGACTTTAGACGGCGCGTGGGAAGGGGTTAAATTCTATTTAATGCCAGATTTTTCTAAAATTACCCCGAAATTATTCGTGTTTGTATTGGGGCAAGTCTTCTTTGCGTTAAGCCTTGGTTTTGGCGTGTTGATCACCCTTTCAAGCTATTTGGATAAAAGCGAAAATCTAGTAAAAACGGCAGCAATTACTGGCGTTTTGAACACCTTAATTGCCTTACTTGCGGGCTTTATGATTTTTCCATCGCTCTTTAGCTTCGGCATTGCACCAAATTCAGGACCAACCCTTGTGTTCCAAAGTTTACCTGTGGTCTTTTCAAATATGTGGGGTGGCACTCTCTTTGCAATCATTTTCTTTAGCTTATTGATTGTGGCGGCATTAACCACTTCTCTTACCATCTGCGAAGTAATCATCACCGCTTTGCAAGAAAAAACCAAAATGGGGCGTAAAATAGCGATTTTCGTTACCTTGGCCGCGATTTTTGTGCTTGGAAATGTGCCGTCAGTGCTTGGCGACAGCGTGTGGAAAGACGTAACCATTATGGGTAAAAGCATTTTTGATGCTTTTGACTACATCAGTGGCAACATCTTATTTATTTTAACGGCCTTAGGCAGTGCGGTATTTGTTGGATTTGTATTGAAAGATGAAGCAAAATCAGAATTAAATGCAAATAGTGTATTAACAGCCATCTGGTTTAATTATGTGAAATACATTATCCCACTATTTATTTTGCTTATTTTTTTCTATTCTATTTAGTTTAATATTTGGAGTACGGCTCTCAGCTTTACTCCAAATAATTCGAAAAGTCGAGAACGGTATCAGGTTCATTTACTCGCCATTCTAATTTTCCGTAAAAGCCTAATGTGTGATCAATCATTCTGATATATTGTAGTGAAATTTCCCACACGGATAATTTATCAATGACTTCATGCTTATATTCTTTTTTATATAGTTCAGCCGCTTTTTCGATTTCGTCACCTTCTAATCTTTTAGCAATGCCTGTGAACTGGACGCCTTGCAATGAAGGGTTGAAGCGTGTTGGCGAGAAAATCGTGCCTGCCACATTTGGGTTTTGGAACATCGTTTTAGCGTGATGGGTCTTATCACTCGTCACATAAATTAGCCGATGATTGTCTTCATCAAATACATAATAAAAGGTATTTGCCCAAGGTTGATTGCCATCGCTACAACAAACGGTACATAAATATTTTTTCTTAATAAATGTGAAAATTCGTTTCTTCATAAAATAGTATTTTTTACCAGAATTAAACTTTAAACTATTTTATTATAGCTAAAGTTATTTGAAAGGGAATTACTTTTTTTTACATTATTGACACATTTATTTTAAAACTAATAAATCAGGTAGAGAACCAAAACTTTCTGATTGAACGGTATGATGAAAATCTGAAATATATGCCATTTCGGCATCTGACTCTCGGATAGCACCGTAAAGGTTGCTATATAAACCTTGTTCAGTAATTTTCCGAGCAACAACGTAGCCTCGCTCTAAATATGGCTTGACCGCCCAATAAGGCAATGCCGCCACACCACGTTTGCTGGCAACAAGTTGAATAATCGCAATGGTCAATTCACTGGTTCGCCGAGCAGGGTTAATGCCTTTTGGCAACAGTACTTTTCGTAATAAATCTAACATATCATCTGGCACGGGGTAATGAATCAGCGTTTCATGACGAAAATCTTCGGCATCCCAAATATCTTTATTTGCTAATGGATGATCTTTGGAACAAATCGCCACCATTTCATAGGAAAAAAGCGGTTTATAAACCACGCCTGTTGCTTCTTCCATGTCTGACACCACTGCCCAATCGGCTCGATGAGTGAGCAACAATCCTACCGTATCCGTATGGAATCCCGAGACAATATCTAACTCGACCAAGCCCCAACTTTGACGGAATTTATCCATTGCGGGCATCAGCCAATCGAAGCAGGTATGGCATTCCACCGCAATACGTAATTCACCCACTTCTCCTTGTTTAACTCTAACTAAATCTAACTCTGCTTCCATCACTTTAGGTAAAATTTCATAGCCTAATTTTATCAGTCGCTCTCCTGCGGGAGTGAAGCGAATGGGCTGCGTTTTGCGTTCAAAAAGTGGTAATTCGTACTGATCTTCTAACAACTTGATTTGATGAGATAATGCAGATTGTGTCAGATGAATACGTTTAGCAGCTAGTGAAACACTGCCGCTCTCTTTTAAGGCGATCAAGGTTTTTAGGTGGCGAAGTTCGAGAAAAATCGGTTTCATTATGAGAAATGTTCATTAAAAAGCGAAAATGGATGAAAATTATAACACTTTCTTGCGGTAACAAGCGGTCAGTTACCACAAATTTTTTGCAAATTGTTTGAGGGAAGTGACCGCTTGTCTTTTTATGTATATGAAAATATTTCACGTTAATTGTGAAAATTATGAAGTTGCATAATGTTATGAATTTGTAGATGATGCATTCAAGCCATTTAGACGGCTAAACGTCTAAATACAATTCATATATTTAAGCAGGAGATGCAAGATGACCACATTCCATATTTTAGGTTTCCCACGCGTTGGGGCAAAACGTGAACTGAAATTCGCCCAAGAGCGTTATTGGCGTAAAGAGTTGGCGGAGCAAGATTTATTAGATTTAGCTAAAGCATTGCGTGAAAAAAATTGGAAACATCAATCCGATGCAAAAGCTGATTTTGTCGCCGTGGGCGATTTCACCTTTTACGATCACATTTTAGATCTGCAAGTGGCAACGGGGGCGATCCCAGCTCGTTTTGGGTTTGATAACCAACATTTAACCCTTGATCAATACTTCCAACTGGCTCGTGGTAACAAAGCACAATTTGCGATTGAAATGACCAAATGGTTCGATACTAACTATCACTATTTAGTGCCAGAATTCCACAAAAATACCCAATTTAAAGCGAATCCAGCCCATTATGTGAACCAAATTCGTGAAGCCAAAGCGGCAGGACACAAGGTTAAACCTGTGATTGTTGGGCCTTTAACTTTCCTTTGGTTAGGAAAAGAAAAAGGCGAAGCCTTCAACCGTTTTGAGCTACTCAATCAACTTGTGCCTGTGTATGTGGAAATTTTAAATGCGTTAGTGGCAGAAGGTGCGGAATGGATCCAGATTGATGAGCCCGCTCTTGCATTAGATTTACCACAAGAATGGGTTGAAGCTTACAAAGCTGTTTATGCGGAACTGAGCAAAGTCAATGCGAAATTATTGCTCACTACCTATTTTGGATCTGTGGCAGAACACGCTGAATTATTGAAAGCCTTACCAGTGGACGGCTTACATTTAGATTTAGTGCGTGCACCAGAGCAACTTGCTGCCTTTGAAGATTACAGCAAAGTGTTATCTGCAGGTGTGATTGAAGGACGTAACATTTGGCGTGCCAACTTAAATGCAGTGCTTGATGTGCTTGAGCCTTTACAAGCTAAGCTCGGCGAGCGTTTATGGATTGCCCCAAGCTGTTCGCTGTTGCATACCCCTTATGATTTAAGCGTAGAAACACAACTTCAGGCGAAAAATCCTGATCTCTATTCTTGGTTAGCCTTCACGCTACAAAAAGTGGAAGAATTAAGCGTGATTAAGACCGCACTTGAGCAAGGTCGTTCTGCGGTAGCAAGCGAGTTAGCAGCAAGCCAAGCAGCCGCTGATGCTCGTGCCAACAGCAAAGAAATTCATCGTCCAGAAGTTGCGGAACGTTTAGCCAATTTACCTGCCAATGCGGATCAACGTAAATCGCCATTTAGCGAACGTATCAAATTGCAAAATGCGTGGCTAAACCTACCGCTATTACCAACCACCAATATTGGTTCATTCCCACAAACAACGGAAATCCGCCACGCTCGTGCAGCATTTAAGAAAGGCGATTTATCCCTTGAAGATTACGAAGCGGCGATGAAAAAAGAGATCGAGCTTGTGGTGCGTGAGCAAGAAAAATTAGATTTAGATGTACTTGTACATGGCGAGCCAGAGCGTAATGATATGGTGGAATATTTCGGCGAATTATTAGACGGTTTTGCCTTCACCAAATTCGGCTGGGTACAAAGCTACGGTTCACGCTGTGTCAAACCCCCTGTGATTTATGGCGATGTGGTTCGCCCTGAACCGATGACAGTACGTTGGTCACAATATGCACAAAGTCTCACGCAAAAAGTGATGAAAGGCATGCTGACAGGCCCTGTGACAATCCTACAATGGTCATTTGTGCGTAACGATATTCCACGTTCAACGGTATGTAAACAGATTGGTGTGGCACTTTCCGATGAAGTGTTAGATTTAGAAAAAGCGGGCATTAAGGTAATCCAAATTGACGAGCCTGCAATTCGTGAAGGCTTGCCACTCAAGCGGGCAGATTGGGACGCTTATTTACAATGGGCAGGCGAAGCTTTCCGTTTAAGCTATATGGGCGTGGCGGATGACACTCAAATTCACACCCATATGTGTTATTCCGAATTTAACGACATTCTGCCAGCCATTGCAGGCTTAGATGCGGACGTAATCACCATTGAAACTTCTCGTTCTGATATGGAATTACTAACTGCTTTCGGCGATTTCAAATATCCAAACGACATCGGCCCAGGCGTGTACGATATTCACAGCCCACGAGTGCCAACAGCAGAGGAAATTGAACGCTTACTTCGCAAAGCCCTCAATGTCGTACCAAAAGAGCGTTTATGGGTAAACCCAGACTGCGGTTTAAAAACTCGTGGCTGGCCTGAAACCATCGCGCAGCTTGAAGTGATGATGGCAGTAACCAAAAAATTACGGGCAGAATTGGCATAATAGAAGATGAAAAAGCAGCGTGGAAAAACGCTGCTTTTTTATGCCTTTTGTTGATACAAGCGGTGAGATCCTGATAATGTTTTGCAAATGGTTTCTCGGATCTGACCGCTTGTTGCTACTTCAACTTCAACTTTTTACCGACAAAAATTTTATTATCCTTAATATTGTTCAGCTGACTCAGCTTTTCAGGCGTGGTCTTATACATTCTTGCGATCGAATAAAGCGTTTCATCTTTTCCAACAATATGATGCGTTGCATTGGGATTGATTGTTTTACTGTCTTCTTTTTTCGATCCTTCTTTTGTCGCTTGCTCTTTTTTTACCTTCTCTTTAGCGTCAGCTTTTTTATCGGAAGATTTGGCGGCTTTTTCAGTTGCTTTATTTTTGGCGTCTGTTTTTTTATTGCTAGTCTGAGCAGGACTCGATTTTTTATTGGCTTTTTCCGCTTTTTCTTCTTTAAACACCGTTTTCGGCGTAAGGTAGCCAGCATTGCGAGTACGATATTCGCTTAATCCGTTGTAAATCGCCCTAGCAACTTGGCGGCGATAGGTGATACTTGCCAATTTTTGCTCTTCTGTGGCATTCGATAAAAAACCCGTCTCAACCAAAATAGATGGAATATCCGGTGAACGTAGCACACTCAAACTGGCGTGCTGTGGTGAACTTTTGGCAAGTGATGTGATTCCGCTCATCTTTTTCAATACCGTTTTCCCTAGCTCATAACCCGAACGTTGTGAATGAGAGAATTGCAGATCTAGCACGGTTTGGCTCAAATAGCGTTCGTTTGCGTTTGATAATACTGAACCTGCACCACCAAGGAGTTCGGATTGTTTTTCGTGATCTTCTAGCCATTTTCCTAACTCGTCATTGGCTCGGCGGTTTGAGAGTACCCAAACAGAAGCCCCTTTCAGATCTTTTGAGCTGGGGGACGAATCAGCATGAATCGAAACCAAGTAGTTCGCTTTATTTTTACGGGCGATTTCAGTGCGGTTTGGGAGTTGGATAAAATAGTCGCCCTTACGTGTCATCACCGCCTTGAAATTTGGGTCGGCATCAAGCAGAGCTTTGAGTTCTTTTGCGATCGACAGGGTGACATCTTTTTCTTTTATTCCTAAATGTTTACCGATAGCACCGGGATCTTTACCACCGTGCCCTGCATCAATGGCGATAACGGTCTTGGCTTGAAGGGCTGTGCTAAAAAGGCATAAAAAAGTAAAACAGCTTAAAAATTTCTTCATTATTCTCTCTGACAAGCGGTTAGATCATTAAAAAGTTTTGCAATTTCTCATTCTGTGGCAGAAGGTGAATGTGTCTGCCTTGCTCGGCGTAATCGAGTTGAATCACCAAATCTGCTGGTGGAATCATCCCTTCGCCACGGCTCGCCCATTCTAATAAACAGAGCGTTTGTGGACGGAAGTAATCCCGAATACCCATAAACTCCAATTCTTCAGGATCAGCAAGACGATAGAGATCAAAATGGTAGATTACACAATGCGGCAATGAATATTCTTCCACCAAGGTATAAGTCGGGCTTTTTACATTACCTTGATGCCCAAAGGCTCGCACGATGCTGCGGGTGAGTGTCGTTTTGCCCGCCCCAAGCTCGCCATTGAGATAAATCGTCAAGGCGTGGTTCGGATCTGCCGCTAAATAGCGTTTTAGTTGTTCGGCAAGTTGGCTGCCAAAAGCGAGCAGGGCATTTTCGTCTGCGGCATAAATGTCGGTTGTCATTTTCGTTAGTCTAAGTTGATAAAATGGCGACGATAAAATTTCAGTTCTTCGATAGATTCTTTAATGTCGTCTAAGGCTAAGTGTGTATTTTTCTTAGAAAATTGCTTGAGTATCTCTGGTTTCCAGCGGCTTGCCAGCTCTTTGAGCGTGCTGACATCTAAATGGCGATAGTGGAAATAATCTGCCAGCTCAGGCATATAGTGGTATAAAAAACGTTTATCTTGCGGCACACTGTTACCACAAATAGGAGAGGCCCCTTTCGGTACCCATTGTTTAAGAAAATCCAACGTTTGCAATTCAGCCGCTCGCTCGGTGAGTTTGCTCTGTTTCACACGTTCCACCAAGCCATTTTCGGTGTGGGTTTTGACGCACCAGTCGCTCATTTTATTCAGCAATTCATCGGATTGATGTACCGCAAGCACAGGTCCTTCCGCCAAAATATTGAGATCTTTATCGGTTACGATCGTCGCAATTTCAATAATTCGTTCTTTTTCAGGATCAAGTCCAGTCATTTCTAGATCAATCCAAATTAAATTCTGCTTATCTTGTTTCATTTCAAATCCTTAAGTGCTTGATAGACCACCGTAGGCACAAATTGTTCCAAATCACCATGATGGCGGTAAATTTCACGCACCATAGTAGACGAGAGATAACGCCATTCAACTGAAGGCGGGAAAAAAATCGTTTCTAGCGAATTGGCAAGTTTATCATTCAGCTGAGCAAGTTGGATTTCATAATCAATGTCGTCCGCCCCTCGCACGCCACGAATTAATGCCACCGCCTGGTGCTGTTGGGCAAAATTTGCAAGTAATCCGCTAAAACCGACCGCTTGTACATTGGCAAGCTCCGTACAGCTTTGCTCGACGAGTTCGATCCGTTGTTCAAGGCTAAAAAGTGGCTGTTTACTTGGGTTTTTGGCTACTGCAACAATCACATGTTCAAATAGGTTGGATGCACGTTGAATAATGTCTAAATGCCCATTAGTGATGGGGTCAAAAGTACCTGCATAAATAACTGTTTGACTCATTTTATAAATATCTCGCTAATAATTTCAAGGTACGAGCTAAGGCACCTTGGTTTTCTTTTAATACATCAAAGCCCGCTTGGCTAATTTTTTGGCTCAGTTCAGGGCGTTCAAGAAAGTAGTTTACGGCTTCGACAACGGCGTTTTTATCCGTTTGAATTTCAACTACCCCATTCATTTCTCTCAGTTTTGAAAAAACTTCAGGAAAGTTGAACGTGTGTATCCCTGAAATGACGGGGAGTTCAAAAGCAATCGGTTCTAATGGATTGTGTCCGCCATGTTTGACTAAGCTGCCGCCCACAAACGCGATTTGTGCTAAGCCATAGAGTAGCATCATTTCACCCATGGTATCGCCAAATAGCACCTGCGTGTTTTGCAAAATTTTCACCGAATCTGACCGCTTGCAATAAGGGATTTGTTGCTTTTTCAGCAACTCCTCCACGTTTTTGAAGCGTTCTGGATGCCGTGGTACAAGGATCAATAACAGATTTGGGTAGCATTCTAAGAGTTGCTGGTGTGCTTCTAAAATCAGCTTTTCTTCGCCTTCGTGGGTGCTGCCCGCAATCCACACTGGGCGATTGGTAATCCCGAGTTGCTCACGGGTTTCACTCACCTTTTGGCGAAGTTCGGGGGTGATTTCTAAATCAAATTTGAGATTCCCTGTATTGATCAGTTTTTGTGAATCAAAGCCAAGCCTGATATAACGTTCGGCACTGACTGCATCTTGAGCTAAAATTAGATCCACTTCTTGCCACATCTCTTTGAGTTGCGACTTGATCCAGCCGTAACGTTTTGCCGAGCGTGGCGAAAGGCGAGCATTGACGATGACAAAAGGGATTTGGCGTTGATCGATTTGGTGAATTAAATTTGGCCAAAGTTCCGTTTCAATCACCACAACTAATTTAGGCTGAACAAAATCTAAAAAGCGTTTCACTGCATCAGGTAAATCGTAAGGCAAATAAAGATGCGAAACGGTTTCACCAAACGCGGCTTTCACCCGAGCTGAACCTGTTGGCGTAACGGTTGTGACTGTCATTGGCAATTCAGGATAACGCAGTTGTAACGCTTTGATTAATGGCGTTGCGGCAATCACCTCGCCAACAGATGCCGCATGAATCACAATGCCATTTGGCTGTGGCGGTTTCATTCGATCATAACAACCATAACGTTCAGTCAAACGTTGTCGGTATTCAGGCTGTTTTCGCCCCCGTTGCCACATCAGCAGTAAAATCAAGGGCTGGATAATATAACTGAGTAACGTATAAATTCGACGTAGCATTTCTTGATCTCGTAAGATGGGATTTAGCCCATTAAAAAATGTAAATTTGTTGTTGGGCTAAAGCCCATTCCATCGCTGTACAAGCGGTAAGATTTGCGAAGAATATTGCAAATCTATTCAAATTCTAACTCCACCGCATTTTCGCCAAGCAGGGATTTTAAGGCAGTGAGCATCTCTTCTTTTGGCGTTACTCTCCATTCTATCCCGCCTTTGAGTAAGGCTCGCCCTTCGGGACTTTGGTAGTAGAAATGTAGCGGTAAAATGCCATCTTTGTGTGGTTCGATAATGGATTTCAGCTGTTTGATAAAACTTGGGTTTAGCTGCTCTTGGTGAATCGCAAGGGCGAGGCTTTTGGCAAATCGCTCACGGGCTTCGTCGAGTGAAATTACTTCTCGAGCCGACATTTTCAAGCCACCACTGAAGTCATCAAACTGAATGGAACCACTGGCGATAATGATATTGTCTTTCTGAAGCAAATGCCCAAAATTTTCCAAGGCTTCAGAAAACAGGGTAATATCCAACTTGCCAGAGCGGTCTTCAATGGTGGCAATGCCGATGCGGTTGCCTTTTTTCGTGACCGCAATGCGTGAAGCCATTACTAAACCCGCTACCGTTGCCACTTGGCCACGATAAGTTGGTTGCAATTCATTCAAGCGTGCGGGGGCATAGTGGGAAAGTTCTTTTAAGAACCGCCCAACAGGATGCCCACTCAAATAGAGCCCTAAGGTATTTTTTTCGCCTTCTAGCACCGCTTGTTCAGTCCACTTTGGCGTGTTGGCGTAGGCGTTTTGCACTTCTTCCACGGTTTCGGTCAGCACGCCGAACATATCGCTTTGCCCCAAGGCTTCCATTTTGCTGTGTTGATCGGAGGCTTTGAGAGCATCTTCCAAATTCTTCATTAGTGCGGCACGGTGCGGTCCGAGTTTGTCAAAGGCACCCGCCATAATTAAGCCTTCAAAGGTACGGCGATTGACTTTACGCAGATCCACCCGTGCGGTGAGATCGAACAGATCTTTGAAAATACCGTCTTGGTTACGGGCTTCCAAAATCGCATCAATCGGGCCTTCACCCACGCCTTTGATTGCCCCTAAGCCGTACACAATTTCTCCTTTTTCGTTTACGCTGAAACGGTGTTTACCACTGTTGATGTCTGGCGGCACGACGGTTAAGCCCATATTGATACATTCATCATAGAAGCCAACGATTTTATCGGTATTATCCAATTCCGAAGTCATTACTGCTGCCATAAATTCCGCAGGGTAGTGGGCTTTGAGCCACAAGGTCTGGTAGGAAACTAATGCATAAGCGGCAGAGTGGGATTTGTTAAAGCCGTAGCCGGCAAATTTTTCCACTAAGTCGAAGATTTTCATCGCCAACTCGCCATTAACGCCTTTTTCTACGGCCCCTTTTTCAAAAATTGCTCGCTGGGCTGCCATTTCTTCGGGTTTTTTCTTACCCATCGCACGTCGTAGCAAGTCTGCCCCCCCGAGGGTATAACCCGCTAACACTTGTGCGATCTGCATTACCTGCTCTTGATAAACGATAATGCCATAAGTGGGTTCTAAAATCGGTTGCAGCCATTCGTGCTGATATTGAGCATCAGGGTAAGAAATCGGTTCTTTGCCGTGTTTGCGGTCGATAAAGTTCTGCACCATTCCTGCCTCTAACGGGCCAGGGCGAAACAGTGCGACTAACGCAATAATATCTTCAAAGTTACTCGGTTGTAGGCGAGAAATAAGGTCTTTCATACCGCGAGATTCGAGCTGGAATACCGCAGTGGTTTTCGCCGCTTTAAGTAGTTTGAATGCCTTTTCATCATCAAGGGGAATGCTTTCAATTCGTACTGGCTCTTTGCCTTCTTTAGCAAGGCGGGCATTGATCATTTCTAATGCCCATTTGATGATGGTCAGTGTCCGTAAGCCCAAAAAGTCGAACTTCACTAAACCGGCGTATTCCACATCGTTTTTATCGAAATGGGTAACAGGGTGTAAGCCTTGTGAGTCGCAATAAAGCGGTGAGAAATCGGTGATCGCTGTCGGAGCAATCACTACGCCGCCTGCGTGTTTGCCTGCGTTGCGGGTGACGCCTTCCAGTTTGCGAGCCATATCAATCAACGCTTCGACTTCTTCATCGCTGTCGTACAGCTCTTGCAATTTGGGCTCAACCCCGAAGGCTTTTTCTAACGTCATACCAGGGTCTGGTGGAATGAGTTTGGAAATCCGATCAACAAAGCTATATGGGTGCCCAAGCACTCGCCCTACATCACGAATGACGGCTTTCGCCGCCATCGTACCAAAGGTGATAATTTGCGATACCGCTTGGCGACCATAAGTTTCAGAAACGTGTTCGATCACCCGATCTCGCCCGTCCATACAGAAGTCCACGTCAAAATCGGGCATTGAAACCCGCTCTGGATTTAAGAAGCGTTCGAAAAGCAAATCAAATTCAAGTGGGTCTAAATCGGTAATTTTTAACGCATAGGCAACTAGCGACCCTGCCCCTGAACCACGCCCAGGACCTACGGGAATGTCGTTATCCTTCGACCATTGAATAAACTCCATCACGATCAGGAAGTAACCAGGGAAGCCCATTTGGTTGATCACGTCCAGTTCGATTTGCAATCTTTCGTCATAAACTGACCGCTTGTTGGCTCGTTCTTCAGGATCGGGGAACAGAAATTCCAATCGTTCTTCCAACCCTTCTCGAGATTTCTGCACCAAATAGTCTTCAGTAGAAAGCTCGCCTGTCGGGAAATTCGGCAAAAAGTACTCGCCTAACCGAATGGTGACATTACAGCGTTGGGCAATTTTTATTGTATTTTCAAGCGCTTGTGGTAAATCGGCGAATAATGCACACATTTCCTCTTCGCTACGGAAATATTGCTGAGGTGAGTATTTTTTTGGGCGTTTTGGATCATCTAAGGTGTAGCTGTCGTGGATCGCTACGCGAATTTCGTGGGCATCAAAATCGTCTTCTTTCAAGAACACGACATCATTCACCGCCACCACTGGAATTGTAAAACGTTGAGCGAATCTGACCGCTTGTTGAATATAGCGTTCTTCGTCCAACCGTCCTGTACGACAGAGGGACAAGTAATAATGGTTTGGAAAATGGGTTTGGTAGAAGTGAAGCAGGCTTTCGGCTTCTGCTTGATTTTCTTTTAATAACGCTTTGCCAACATCGCCATGGCGGCCGCCAGACAGCACAATGATACCTTCTGCGAGTTCCGACAACCACGCTTTTTCCACCACGGGAAACTCAAAATAGCCTTGCTGATAAGCTCTGGAAATCAAAAGCGTAATGTTATGATAGCCAGTATTATTTTTGGCGAGTAGTGTCAGCTCAAAAAATTCTTCACTTTCAGGCTCAGGGCGAACCATCACATCTACCCCAACAATCGGTTTCACTCCCGAACCCAGAGCCTCGCCATAAAACCGCACCAACCCGCAAAAGTTGGTGAAGTCGGTCAATGCCATTGCCACCATATTGTTGGTAACGCAGGCTTTCACCAAAGGCTTCACCTTGGCTAAGCCATCAATCATTGAGAAGTCACTGTGAACTTTAAGATGTACAAAACGGGGTTGGGACATATGTATATCGTATCTCTATGCGTGGGGCGGACTTGTGTATCCGACCGAAAACAAGCGGTTGAATGTATTTTAAACTTTACAAATAATTAAGCGGGCGGACATGCAGGTCCGCCCCGACAAAAGTTAATCCCTTTTCTTGCTGAGTAACCACCAAACGATCATCAAGCTGAGCAAACTTGGAGTAAGGGCACCGAGCGGGACAGGGAGCCACGAGGCGACGAGGCTGAGGTTGCCGAACACGATGTTGGCAACGTAAAACACAAAGCCTGCCAAGATGCCGATAACAATTTTCGCTCCCATGGTACTGCTGCGAAGCGGTCCAAAGATAAATGAAATCGCAAGTAGCATCATCACGGCCATGGAAATCGGTTGGAAAATTTTCCGCCACAGCGTGATTTCAAATCGTTTCGGATCTTGCCCCGTTTCTTTTAAGAAGCCGACATAATCCGCTAAACCTGAAATGGAGAGAGATTCGGGTTTCAGCGACACAATTCCTAATTTACTTGGTGTGATTGATGTTTGCCAAGGTTGATCTGCTTCTTTGACTTGCTGAATGTGGTTTTCGTCAATCGTTGATTTTTCTACTCGTTTTAACACCCAGCCATTATCAGAATAGTTGGCTTGATCGGCTTTTAGGATCGATGTTAACTGGCGGTTTTCAAATTCATATACCAGTACGTTGTTTAAATGTTTTTCGTCTTGAATTTGGCGTATATAGATAAAATTATTCCCATCTTTTGCCCAGAATCCACCACTTGTGGCGAGCATCGAGCCGCCGCTTTGGGCAACAGAACGCATATTTCGGGCAAATTGTTCCGTTTGTGGCACGCCCCATTCGCCAATCACCATCGTGAAAATCACCAACGGAATAGCGGTTTTCATCACCGCTAAACCGATGCGAAAACGAGAAAAGCCCGACGATTGCATCACCACCAATTCGCTACGGCTGGCTAATCCACCTAAGCCCAATAAGGAACCAAGCAGCGCAGCAATGGGGAAGAACGTTTCCACATCGCGTGGAATGGTTAAAAAAGTGTAGTAGGCAGCGTGTAAACCATCGTAAGAACCACGTCCAACCGCACGAAACTCTTCGACAAATTTAATAATCGCTCCCAGTCCAACTAACATAAACAGCACCAACATAATGGATGCCAAAATCGTTTTACCGATATAACGCTCTAATACATTCATTATGCTGCCACCTTTTTAGCTGAAAAACGATACCGCAAGGCAGAAAACCATTTGCTATTCCAACTGTTGAGAACAATACCCAGAAGCAAGAAAGCGATAGAAACCAACGGCATCAAAATGCGGACATCGACTTTTCCTGAACTGCCCGCAGATTTGAGCGAACTTTGCAGTAAAAAGTAAATGAGATAGAGCAACAACGCAGGCAAGAGTTTAGCAAACCGTCCTTGGCGAGGGTTTACGCTGCTCATCGGCACCGCCAACAATGCCATTAACGGCACGGCAAAGATCAAGGCAAAACGCCATTGCAATTCGGCGTGGGCTTCGGGAGAGCTCTCTTGCATTAGCTTGGCAAAATCTGCCCGCTGCACCAGTTTTTCATCTGTTTCAACATCTTGATAGCCCAAATAGGCGGTGTAGTTATCAAAGCTAGAAATACGGAAATCAGCGGTTTGTGGTGTGCCTTCGTAGCGGATGCTGTTAGTGAGAGTCAGCAGTTGATCACCATTTGGTAAACCTTGTAACTCGCCCGATTCGGCAACGACCACGGAGGGTTTGTTTTTCTTTACTTGGTTGGGCTGAAACACATAAATATCGTTGATTTTTTTGTCTTCAATATTATCAATAAACAACACATACCCCCCCGCAGACATAAATTGCCCTGCCGATAATGCGGCAAAACGCGGGTTGGCTTTGGCTTCGGCAAGCATTTCACTCTGTTTATTAATTGCCCAAGGGGTGAGCCAGAAGACGTTATAGACTGCAATCGCCGTGGTAAATAGCGAAAGAAAAAGAGCGACTTTCACTAGTAAACTTTGCCCGACCCCGCAAGCTCGCATTACGGTAATTTCACTTTCAGCATAAAAACGCCCTAAAGTCAGCAAAAGAGCAATAAACAACGATAATGGCAACATCAGTTGTGCCATTGTCGGCATACCTAATCCCAACAGACTCAACACGAGATCTGTAGGTACTCGTCCGCTGACAGCGGAGTTAAGAACACGAACTAATTGTTGGCTGAAAAAAATTACTAACAGTATGAAAAGTATAGCAATTTGGCTCTTAAAAATTTCTTTCGTTAAATATCGACTTAAAATCACGATTGGTTCTCATTTTTGCAAATTAATTCTTGCATTTTTTACATAACAGAGTAGCTTTACGACCCGCAAATAGTCTGCAAGTTCAAGCGGTTAGATTTTGGTAAAATATTGCGAATAACTCACCGCTTGTAAAATGCGTAATCATACCTTTTTATCCTGAAAAAATCACGGGAGGATTTATGGAATTTAGCGTAAAAAATGGATCGGTTGAGAAACAACGGACGGCATGTTTAGTAGTAGGCGTGTATGAACCACGTCGCTTATCGCAAGCCGCAGAACAACTCGATAAATTGAGCGATGGTTACATCAGTACCTTGCTCAAAAAAGGTGATTTAGAAGGCAAAGTGGGGCAAACATTGTTGTTGCACCATGTTCCCAATGTGCCAGCAGATCGCGTTTTACTCGTTGGCTGCGGTAAAGAACGTGAGCTGACTGAGCGTCAATATAAACAAGTAATGCAAAAAATGATCCAAGTGATCAACGACACAGGCTCAACGGAAATCGTCTGCTGTTTAACAGAATTACACGTCAAAGCCCGTTCGATCTATTGGAACGTACGTTTTGCGGTCGAAGCGATTCAAGAAGTTGGCTATACTTACACTGATTTCAAAAGTGTGAAGCCTGAAGTTCGTCGTGAGTTGCGTAAAGTTGCGTTTAACGTACCTACTCGTAAAGATCTTACCGATGCAGAACTTGCATTAAAACACGGTAAAGGCATCGCGGCAGGTGTTGCGGTGGCGAAAAATGTGGCCAACTGCCCACCAAATGTCTGTACCCCGAAATATCTTGCTGATTGTGCTAAAGCACTCGCCAAAGAGTATACCAATATCAGCACTACAATCATTGACGAAAAAGAGATGAAAGGCTTGGGAATGAATTCCTATTTAGCCGTGTCGCAAGGGTCGCAAAACCCTGCTTATATGTCGATCATCGAATATAAAAACCACCCAAATCCAAATGCTAAACCGATTGTGTTAGTCGGCAAAGGAATGACGTTCGACAGCGGCGGTATTTCTATTAAGCCGTCTGAAGCGATGGATGAAATGAAATACGACATGGGTGGTGCAGCAGGGGTTTACGGCACAATGAAAGCCATTGCGGAAATGGAATTGCCGCTGAATGTGATTGGTGTGTTGGCAGGTTGTGAAAATATGCCCGATGGCAATGCTTACCGCCCAGGTGATATTCTCACCACAATGTCAGGGCTCACGGTGGAGGTGTTGAATACCGACGCAGAAGGGCGTTTGGTCTTGTGCGATGCCTTAACTTATGTGGAGCGTTTCGAACCTGAATTGGTGATCGATGTGGCGACACTTACTGGTGCTTGTGTGGTTGCTCTTGGTGCCCATACAACGGGGTTGATTTCAACCAGCAACGCATTAGCACACGATTTGCTCAATGCATCTGAACAAGCAGACGACCGTGCATGGCGTTTACCCATGGGTGAAGAGTATCAAGAGCAGCTTAAATCGAACTTTGCCGATCTGGCCAATATTGGCGGTCGTTACGGCGGTGCCATTACCGCAGGCGTGTTCTTGTCAAACTTCACCAAAAAATACACTTGGGCTCACTTAGACATCGCAGGTACGGCTTGGAAATCAGGAGCCGCCAAAGGGGCAACCGGTCGCCCAGTACCGATGCTTTCTCAGTTCTTGATTGAAAAAGTACAAAAGCCGTCTTAAAAGCAAATCCTATTTAACGGGAGTTTCCATGAAGATAAAAGTGATCTTATTAAGTGTGATTGCGGCGATTATCATGACGGCGTGTACGTTTGTATCGCCACAAATCACCAAGTCCCTTTATTGGCGTGGTAAGCCAACAATCGAATTTTTTGAGCGTTACCGCTTTCCTGATGTGTCGTTAGAATGTATGAAAGACAATACATTTCGTCATATTTATGGTTACAGTGTTCGGCTGTTTGAATACAGTGATTCCTTTCTTGGACAAGATGCCACAACCATTTATATGCAGCGTGATAAAGTCTATACAGGCAGAGAATGGACAATAGTCTTTGCGGATGAAAAGGACAATATTACCTCAATCGGCACATTGGAGTGGGGGGATGTAGAAAAAGAATACGGCTGTGGACAGTACGCTGAAAACAAAGCGGATTTTATTGCGAAAGATCTATCCAAACGCCCTGTTAAAGAACGCCAGTGGCGGGCTTATAGTATGGATGATGGTAGCGATAGCACAGCGGTCTATGTTTCTGGTTTACACCGCAGTGAAGAGGCAGCGAAAGCAGATGCCGTTAAACGATGCCAAAAAACAGGAGCAAAAGGATGTGTTGCTTGGCAGTGGTTTAGCAATGTCTGTTTAAGCACGGCAGTTGGTATTAAAGACGGTAAAGAACTGGCTTATATGGGCACAAGTTTGAGTGCCCAACATGCAGACTATATGGCCATTAAGCAGTGTGAAAAAGTCGGTGCGACACAGTGTAAAGTCTTCAATAAAGCAGCATGTGCAACACCTTGCGATGTTTCGAAAGACAAAAATTGTATGTTCGACCAACCACAAATGGGCATATACAACATGTTCCCAACCTCGCCCGTGGATTTAAGCACTGAGTAAGATCACTTATCACGATTTGCAACATTGTCGTAGGAAGTGACCGCTTGCAAGCGGTCACTTCCAGTCAAAAATTTCCAAAAAAAGGGGAATGAATAAAAGGTTGTTCATTCCCCTAAAATGTTTTTAAAACCGCTCTAAATAGCGGTTTTAATATGATGAGTAGCTAGGTTTACCGTACTTATGTTTTGCAATTACGGGTTAAGGCTTCTCATTTTCTAACTGTAACGGTAAGAATAGGCTAAGTGGGCGTTTTTTCGCAATCTGCCAAACACATTTTGCAATATTCCCCCAGCTATCAATTTCAGTGCTAAGTGAACGTAGAGCAACCCAAAGTGTAAGGGAGAAGCTAACGATCAAATTCACCAAGCCAATGATTAACACATAGCAAAGTCCTTGTACAAACAAACCGCTTGCAATTTCACCACTAACGGCAGCATAGCCTAAATTTGCTGAGGAAAATGCCACATGGCGAATATCTAATGGAAGCCCTGTCCAGTAGCCAAAAAGCCCTGTTAAGCCAAGTAGAAAACCGAAACAAAGGTTTCCCATAATCGACCCGTAATTGTCGTGCATATAATTGGCAAAGCCTTCACGCAGTTTGGAGGGCATTATCATTTTTAGCAAGGGGTGATGCTGCAATCGCATTCGCAAGTTGAGATAGTTTGTACGGTTATCAAAAAAGCCCGAAATAATGCCTGATAAAAACAGCCAAACCCCGGCTAATGCCGCAAACCACAAGGTGCCACCGAAAATATCAATCGAATGCAGCTGATAAGCCACTTGCTCAGCACTGAGCAGAGAAGTGCCTGTATAGTGGGCAAAACCGAATGCAATGAGCATTGCTAGACTCAGAGCGACCGACACATTACCCAACACCGCAATGCTTTGTGAACGGAATACATCGACTAAAAGTTGTGCCAATTTCATATCCACCGCACGTCCTTGCGGGTTTTTCTCGACGGCTTCAGCGAAGCGAGCAGCTGTCATCGCAGGTTGCTTCGTTGCAACGGTACAATGCAACATAAAAATAATCACAAACCCAATGCCATAGTTAAGTGCTTCTAAAAGACTTTTGGTTACTTTATCATCAATCACATTGCCAATATGGATTTTAATCAACGCCATCAATGCTATCAGCAAGCCCCCTGCGGCGGCGGAAGAGAACATACCAAAATACTCTTTTTTATTGCGAGTGATGTAATGCTCACCGTGGTCGCTAGTATTTTGCGTAATACTACGAGAAAGCATTTTGACACTTTGTCTCCATAGACTTGACACACTATGTTGATCTGCCGATGCCGCAGCAAGTGAGCCCGTTAAAACCAATACTCGGCGAGATAAAAAACGATCGGAGGCGAACACATCCATCAATTCTGCTAAACGCACTAACGTTTGTGAAAGTCGTTCTAACAAATGAGCTGCACCTAGCGATGATCCCGCAACACTTCCCCGTTTTTGTAAGCGTTCGATTTGCTGTTGGCTTTGCTCAAACATCACTTCCAAATGGGCACTATCATATGTCTCATGTTGACGGCGAGCAGCAGCCCAGTTTGCGACTTCCCGTTGTAGCTCAACAAAGGGGCTTTCAGTATCCAGTAATTCAGGATCAAGTCGCATCAGTTCAGGTTCCATTTCTTCGGCAGCGATCCAAATAGAGAGCATTTCAATGGCAAACAAACCTTCATAACGCAAATGGTTGTGGACCGTTTCTCGTTCGTGTGGTGTGGCATAGCGGCGAAGTAAATTGAGAAATGTTTCCCAATATTGCATTGGGATCGCATTCAACCAATTGGCATCGTCTTTACGATTGAACAGCAAGAAAAACACATCGCGTAAGTCATTGACATCTTTGAAAGAAGGGTTAATTCGCTCATATAGACGGTTTTTCATCTCTTTACCGAAATTTTCCCGAGCTAAAATGCCACGGCTAACGAGCAGAGGATAAATTCGCATTCCGCATAGCCAACGGCACATTTGAGAGGCGAATTTTTTCCCTAACTCATTGTTTTGTTTCAGTACTTTAATCACAAAGTAGAGCCGGTCACCTGCTTGTGGGCCTCCTTCTCGTAGCCATTCACATAAGCCATCAAGTAGCCCGAAGATGTCATTCTGACTGAGCTTTTGTTCAATAAATGGTGTTAAATTATCTTGGTTTTTCAATAAGTTATCTTTCAAATTGTTATCCTTTTGTTGTGAGTGGCTTAAGACTACCAAAACTTTAAAAAATTCAATTTTATCGCATTTTATAGTATTATCCGCCCACAATGATAAACGACAAGCGGTCAGATCCAGCAAAAAATTTGCAAAATTTTTCACGGATCTTACCGCTTGTATTTTGGAAATCGGAATGGAAAACACTTTTTACCGTGGGCGATTCTCGGTGGCTCCGATGTTGGACTGGACGACACGCCACTGCCGTTACTTTCACCGTCAATTTACGCATCACACCCTGCTATACAGTGAGATGATTACTGCACCTGCTATTTTACATGCAAAATACGATTTGTTGGCTTTTGATTCACAAGAGAATCCAGTCGCATTACAGCTTGGTGGGAGTGATCCAGAACAACTAGCGAAATGTGCTAAATTGGTGGAAGAGCGAGGTTATGCCGAAATTAATCTCAATGTCGGTTGTCCATCAGATCGTGTTCAAAATGGGATGTTTGGTGCTTGCTTAATGGGCAAGGCAGAGTTGGTGGCTCGCTGCGTTGAAGCGATGCAAAATCAGGTACAAATTCCCGTTACCGTTAAGCACCGCATCGGCATTGATGATTTGGATAGCTATGAATTTTTATGCGATTTCATTGAAAGAATTCAGCCGTATTGTAATGACTTTATCGTCCATGCTCGCAAAGCGTGGCTTTCTGGGCTGAGTCCGAAAGAAAATCGTGAAATTCCACCGTTGGATTATGAGCGAGTTTATCAGCTCAAACGGGATTTTCCGCATCTCAACATCAGCATTAACGGCGGAATTAAAACCATTGATGAAATCAAGCAGCATTTACAGTTTGTTGATGGCGTGATGGTCGGACGCGAAGCCTACCAAAATCCATCGTTGCTTGGGCAGATCGATCATGAATTATTCGATCAGAATGCCCCGATCATCACAGCCAAACAAGCGGTTGAAAATATGCTCCCGTATATTGACAATCAACTCAGTCAAGGGGTTTACCTCAACCACATCGTCCGTCATATGCTCGGGGCATTTCAACACTGCAAAGGAGCAAGACAATGGCGGCGGCACCTCAGCGAAAACGCCTGCAAACAAGGGGCGGGAGTGGAAGTCGTGCAGCAAGCATTGGCTTTTGTGGAATAGCGATTGGAAATTAGAGTCAGGCAGCAGATTAAACCGCTGCCTGATTTTTTAGCTGACTAATTGCAAAACTTATGCCGAAACAGACCGCTTGTAGTAAGACAATGCAAGGACCGGTGGCGACATTGAAATGGAAGCTAAGTAGCACGCCGAAAATGGCACTGAATAGCGAAGTAGCAATCGCAATAAGCAGCATGCGATCAAAGCGTTTGGCTAAAATGTAGCCCGTAATCCCTGGGGTGATCAGCATTGCCACTACCAAAATGACACCAACTACTTGCATGGCACTAATGATCACTAAGGCTAAAATCACCAATAAACCGTAATGCAGCACTTTGCTGTTTAGCCCAACGGTGCGGGTGTGGCTTGGATCAAAGCAGTAGAGCAGTAAATCTTTGCGTTTGAGTAAAATGGCGAGAAATGCCACCGCGGAAATGGCTAAGGTTTGCCAAAATTCTTGTTCAGTGATACCGAGAATATCGCCAAATAAAATATGCATTAAATGTTGGTCAGTTTCCACTTTGGCAAACAGCACTAAACCGAAGGCGAACATTCCCGAGAACACGATGCCCATCACAGTATCTTCTTTAATGCGGCTGTTGTCTTTCAAGTAGCCAACGGTTACCGCACAAAAAATCCCCGAAACAAATGCGCCGATCGCAAGCGGAATCGAAAGCAGATAAGCAATGACAATCCCTGGCAAAACGGCGTGAGAAATCGCATCGCCCATCAACGACCAGCCTTTCAACACCAAATAGCAAGAGAGTGTTGCACAAACAATGGCGACAATCGGTGCGACAATCAAGGCTTGTTGCATAAATGGATACGCCAACGGCTCGGTGAACCACGCAAGGAGACTATCGATCATTTTTCCTCCTTACAAGCGGTCAGATCTGAGCTATTTTTTGCAATCGCCCTGTTGCGTGGCACTAAGCCATACTTTGGTGCAAAGAAAAATGCCAGAAGGAAAATCAAGGTTTGCAGAGAGACAATAAATCCCCCCGTAGCACCGTCAGCAAAGTAGCTTAAATAGGCACCAATTGCACCTGTTGAGCCGCCCAGTAGAATGGAAATAATCAGCAATTTGCCGAACCTGTCCGTGAGTAAATAGGCGGTTGCTCCTGGGGTGATGACCATTGCAATGACTAAAATGGCCCCAACGCTTTGCAAAGCGGTGACAATGCAGGCACTTAATAGGGTAAAAAACAGGATTTTGAATTTGAGTGGTGAGAGACCAACGGCTTTTGCCTGAATTTCATCGAAGAAGACCAGTAAGAGATCCTTCCAGAAAATCAATAATAAAATCAATGAAATACCTAAAATAATCGCCACTTGAATCATATCTTCATCGGCAATCCCCAAAATGTTGCCTAAAATAATCGATTGCACATTAACCGAAGTTGGATTGATGGAAATGATCAGCAAACCAAGGGCAAAAAAGGTAGTAAAAATAAAGCCGATAATCGCATCTTCTTTGAGTTTGGTAACGGATTTCACCGCCAAAATGGCAATGGTTGCGAGCAAACCCGAAAAGAACGCTCCAATGGCATAGGGTAGAGCCAAGGCATAGGCAATTGCCACCCCAGGCACCACGGCATGAGAAAGGGCATCGCCAATCAGCGACCAGCCTTTGAGCATTAAATAAGCGGATAAAAAGGCACAAACTGCCCCGATTGCCCCGCTGGCGACAATCGCTTTGAACATATAATCGTAAGAAAATGGCTCTACGAGTAGCGTGAACAGTTCCACTAAGGCTTCCATTGGGGGCTACTCCGCATTGTTTAATTGGTGTTTGTAACGTAATACTCCACCGAAAACCCGTTCTAGATTTTCAGGAGTAAAGGTGGTTTCGATAGAGCCTGCAGCAAGTACCGTGCGGTTAATCATTACCGCTTGATCGCAAAAACTTGGCACAGTGCTTAAATTGTGAGTAGAAACTAAGATCAAATGTCCTTCGGCTCTGAGCTGTTTGAGTAGTTCGATAATTGAATTTTCGGTCCCAACATCAACGCCAGTGAAAGGCTCATCTAACAAAATAATTTGGCTTTCTTGGGCAAGGGCTCGGGCGAGAAATACGCGCTTTTTTTGCCCGCCAGAAAGTTCGCCAATTTGGCGATCAGATAAATGGGTGATATTCACCCGTTCCATGGCTTCATGGACTTTTTGTTTGTCGATTGCGTTTGGTATACGTAAAAAATTCATATAACCATAACGTCCCATCATGATGACATCGTAAACCGAGACGGGAAATTGCCAGTCCACTTCTTCGCTTTGTGGCACATAAGCAACTAAATTACGTTTTAGGGCTTGGTTTACCGGCATGCCGCAAATTTCAATTTTGCCTTGTGGATTAACCAAGCCCATAATGCTTTTGAATAAGGTTGATTTCCCACTACCATTCACGCCCAGTAATGCACAAATCGTGCCGCCTTCAAGGGAGAAATTCACATCGTGTAATGCGGTGTGTCCGTTGTTATAACGAACGGCAACATCTTTAACAGAGAGAGAACTTAAGTGAGTCTTCATTAAAAAGTATAACCTTATTGCTTAAATCCGTTGACGATAGTCGAAACGGTGACGTTTAATAAATCAATGTAAGTCGGTACAGGACCATCTTTAGCAGAAAGTGAGTCAACGTAGAGCACACCACCGTAGTTCGCTTTGGTTTCTTTTGCGACTTGTTTGGCTGGTTTATCTGAAATAGTACTTTCGCTAAATACCACAGGGATTTTGTGTTCACGCACTTTGTTGATCACATTGCGGATTTGTTTTGGTGTACCTTGAGCATCAGCATTGATCGGCCATAAATAGAGTTCTTTAAAGCCGTAATCGCTGGCTAAATAGCTAAATGCCCCTTCGCTTGTCACTAACCAGCGTTGTGCTTCTGGCACATTGTTCAGTCTAGCACGTAGCGGCTCATCTAACGCCATAATTTTATCCGCATAGGCTTTGGCATTCGCGTTGTAGCTTTCGGCATTATCAGGATCGTATTTTACCAAGGCTTTGCGAATATTTTCGATATACACTAAGGCATTTTTTGGCGACATCCATGCATGTGGATTTGGCATATTTTTGTATGGACCTTCGTAAATCGAAATTGGTGTAATACCTTCTGTTACAACCACCGCTGGTTTATCTTTCACTTGTGTGAAGAACCGCTCAAACCAGCGTTCTAAATTCATTCCGTTCCAAAGCACTAAATCTGCTGATTGGGCTTTGACAATATCTTGCGGCGTAGGTTGGTAGTCGTGGATTTCTGCACCTGGTTTGGTGATGGATTCCACCATGGCTTTATCACCTGCTACATTTTGAGCAATATCTTGGATAACCGTAAAGGTAGTCACCACTTTAAATTGTTTGGCTGAGACAGGTAGTGCCACAATAAAAAGGGTGGATAACAGCGCGACGATTTTTTTCATTTTGATCTCCTTAAAAAAGTCATGGTCTTACGCAACGCTGCATTATAAGGAGGTGTAAATCATTGTCAAGTGATAATTGTTCTCATATTTGATAATTCTCAAATATGGTTAATCTGGGCTTGTCAATTAGGGGCTACAAGCGGTTAGATACGCTCACTATTTTACATTTCTTCTTTCCTAAAATGTCTTTGGCTTTTGGTCTCGTCACGGCTTTCAATTAAACGGTGATAATTTTCAAACCGAACTGGGTCGATTTCGCCGTTTTCGACGGCTTCTCGCACGGCACAACCAGGATCGGTTTTATGTTTACAATCACGGAATTTGCAAGTGCCTATCACTTTTTGAAATTCCCGATAGCCATTGGTGATCTGCTCTGGTTCCAAATGCCATAAACCAAATTCACGAATACCTGGAGAGTCGATCAAATTGCCACCTTGTGGTAAGTGGTAAAGGCGTGATGCGGTGGTTGTGTGTTGCCCAAGCCCAGATACATCGCTAACCAAACCCGTTAATGCATTTACTTCAGGTAATAACTGATTGATTAAACTGGACTTTCCAACGCCTGATTGGCCCACGAAAATGGATGTTCCTTGCGATAAATAGCGGTCTAATTCTGCCATATTTTCACCGCTATCTGCCGATAAGCAGAGCGTGTTGTAGCCGATTTTTTCATAAATAGCGAGTTGCTGTTCAACTGCTTTTCGTTCCGCTTGGCTCAGTAAATCAATTTTATTTAACACAATTAATGCAGGGATTTTTGCCGTTTCGCAAATGACTAAATAGCGATCAATAATGTTGAGCGACAACTGAGGCAGCACCGCGGAAACAATGATAATTTGATCGATATTCGCCGCCATCACTTTGATGCCATCATAATAATCAGGGCGGCTCAGCTCGTTTTTGCGTGGATGCACCGCTTCAATCACACCGCTGATCCCTTGCAATTGCTCACTTCCCAACCGCCACGAAACCAAATCACCCACCACGACATTTTTCAAGGTGCGGCGAAGGTTGCAGCGAAAAATCTCGCCCGTGTCTGTTTCCACATCCGCATGTTTGGCGTGACGAGTGACCACAATACCTTGCTGCACATCGCCCAGCATTTCATCTTGCCATTCAAACTCTTTTTTACTGATTTTTTTGTGGTGGTTGGATTGAATTCGCCGTTGCTGGTTCTGTGTTAATCGTCGCTTGCTCAAAGTGATATCCATTTTGCCAAAAAAGGAGACAAGGATACTATAAAACACAGACAAGCGGTGAGATTTTCCCAATTTTTTGCAAGTTGCAAAAAATCTACAGGATCTGACCGCTTGTCTTTTAGCTGTTTTAGTCTATTCAAAAATTAAACCCCCGTTTGTGCATCACAACCGAGGGTTATATCAGAGATTGGGGATAATTTAGTTTTTACCAAACAATTTTTGGTCTAATGAAAGTTTGCCTGCCCCAGTAAAGATAAATAACAAGAACACAACAGAATAAAGAGCGGCTAATTCACCATTATTTAAAATAGGTTGGAAGAACGTATCGGCTGTTGCGTGTACGATGAAATAAGCATATGCCATTTGCCCAGAAAGAATAAAGGCCGTAGGACGAGTAAATAAGCCTAAAATAATAAGTACCCCACCGATTAACTCTAAAACAGCCGCTGCACCAAAGAGTGAGAAGAATGGTACGCTACCATTTCCGCCAGTCATTGAGATAGGAAATTCAAAGAATTTCGCGGTGCCGTGAATTAAAAACATATAGCCTACAACAATACGAACTAATAAAAATGCGATTGGTTGGATTTTCTCTAATTGTGGATTCATTTTTTTTCCTTTTTAATAGTAAATTTAAAACTGATAACTTGCTCTAGTGAAGCAAGGCGCGCATTATAGAAGAGATGTATTTGGTTGATAATCACTGATTTACTTAATATACTATTAACTAAAACTTAATAATAAAAAGAGGGAGAGATGCAAGACTATAAGGCAATGATTGCATTTGCGACAGTGGTTGAGCAAGGTTCTATGCAGGCGGCGGCTGAAAAATTAGCGATTACGCCTTCTGCCGTTACGCAAGCTATTCAAAAATTGGAAAGCGAATTACGAATAAAATTACTGAATCGTACAACCCGTAAACTTTCTCTTACTGAGGCAGGTGAAGTATTCTATCAACATACTTCACAAATGCAAAAGAGTGTGGATGAGGCATTTAAAAATATCGAGTTGCTACGTTCGCAGCCAGTTGGCCAATTAACCATTGCTTGTGCAACAGGGCTGACAGATAGCCTATTTGTGAATATGTTTAAATCAGTATTGAAAAACCACCCTGAGTTTCATCTTAATTTATTATTTGAAGACAAGGTCATTGATTTGTCAGAGCAAAGGGTGGATATCGCGTTGCGTGCGGGGCCTGATGTACTGAATGATAATATGATTGCTCGACATCTCTATGATTTTGAGTGGAAGATTGTGGCTCACCGTGACTATGTGCGAGAAAAAACAGCAGAAACGGGCGAGCCTAAAAACTTATTAGAGATTGCTAAATGGGATTGGATCAGTTTTTCTAACCCTCGTTTTTCTTCCCTTAAAATGCAAAATCAATCGAAGGAAATGGAGATCACACCGGATTATCGCATTAACTGTAATTCGCTTTATGCGAGCCGCCGTTTGACAATGAGCGGCTTAGGGGTTTCGATTCAACCAGATAATGATGTGCAGCAGGCACTTGCTCGAGGCGAGTTAGTTGAGCTTTTTTGTGATTGGAAATTACCTTCTGTGCCGTTGTATTTAGTCACTTTGCAACGCGTACAATCAGAAAAAGTACGCATTGCATGTGAACTGATTACCGAATATTTTAAGAATCTTAACGTAATAAACGCTGACTGTTCAGCACAACCGTAATGGAGGAGAGAGCCATTGCGATAGCGGAAATCATCGGATTGAGCAACCAGTTGGTCAAAGGATAAAGAATACCCGCAGCAATTGGAATGCTAATCACATTGTAGATGAATGCACCGAGTAGGCTCTGCTTCATATTTGCTAATACCCGTTTGGAAAACGGTAACACCGCTGCCAGTGGCTGCAAACCTGCCCGCATTAGTGAAAGATCCGCTGTTTCGACCGCTACTTCGCTACCGTTGTGCATTGCCACGCCAACATTCGCTTGGGCGAGAGCTGGTGCATCGTTAATGCCGTCGCCAATCATCGCCACTTTTCTCCCTTCTGCTTGTAATTTAGCGATTTCAGCTGCTTTCTGTTCAGGTAATACTTCGGCAATCACGCCGTCTAAGCCAAGCTGTTTGGCGTAATAGTCGGCGGTCACTTGGCGATCGCCCGTGAGCATGAGGCAGCGATAACCTTGGCGTTGGAACTGGTTGATTAGCTCGGCACTTTCAGGACGAAGTTGGTCTTGCAGGGTAATGACACCGATGAGCTGGCTATCAACGGAAATAAAAACTTGCGTGCCAACGGAATGCACCCCTTCCATTTGCGAGAGAGATATCTTTGTAGAAGAAAGGGGAGAAAGCACTTCTGTCACGAATTTTTCATTTCCAATTCGCACTTTTTGTCCGTTCCAGTCAGCTGAAATACCTTTTCCTTTGCTGATTTGAATATCTGAGACATCACAAGCGGTCAGATTTTCACAAAATTTTACCAAGGCTTTGGCGATCGGGTGGCTGGCTTGGCTTTCAAGACTTTTGACTAATCGCAGTAGCTCCGTTTGATCGACATCGGCAAAAGTTTCCACTTGGCTGACCGTCATCTCGCCCGTGGTGAGTGTCCCCGTTTTATCAAAAACGAGAGTATCGATTTCGCTACTGGCTTGCAGGGCTTCGATATTACGAACCAGCACGCCAAATTCGGCGGATCTCGCCACGCCCGCAATAGTCGAAAGCGGAATGGCTAAGCCCAAGGCACAAGGGCAGGCGATGATCAGCACGGTGGTGAAGATCGACAACGCAAATTCAAACGATTTGCCAAAACCAAGCCAAATCAGACTGCTTGCAAGGGCGATAAGCAACACTATCGGCACAAAAACGGCGGCGATTTTATCCACCCATTTTGCTAATGGTGGTTTGCTAGATTGGGCATGGCGAACGGCGTGAATAATCCTAGCCAATGCCGTTTGCGAACCGACTTGCTCTGCCACATATACGCCCGCTCCGTCTTGCACGATAGTACCTGCCCGCACGCTATCCCCAATTTTTTTCTCTATTGGCAAGGCTTCGCCAGTGAGCATCGACTCATCCACCCAAATCGTACCGCTTTCCAACACGCCATCGACCGCCAACCTATCGCCTGTTAGAGCTTGTACCCGCATTTGCGGCTTGATCGCTTTTACGGGAAGGGTTTTGGTAAAATCTCCGTCTAAAATGACCGCTTGTTGTGGGGCAAGATCAAGCAATTTCTCCAACGCCAACGACGAACGTTGCTTGGCTTTGAGTTCCAAAAACTTGCCGAGATTGACGAAGCCGATGATCATCACACTGGCTTCAAAATAGAGATGCCCGCCCAGTTGATTGACCATCAACAGATAGCCTGAATACGCCCACGCCACACCCGTGCTGATCGCAATGAGTGTATCCATATTTGCCGAGCGATTTTTCAGACTAACCCACGCCCCCGTGAAAAAGTGCTTACCAGTGACCATCATCGTTACCAAGGTGATCACCGCCCAAATCAGCCATTGCCCGCGATTTTCGTTGGTCAACTCCATACCGAAAAGCATTCCGTAGATCATCAACGCCGCTCCAACGGCTAGTGCAGACATAAACGCAAATTTTTTCTGTTTTAGTGCTGCTTGGGTTTGGGCTTGCTGCTTGGCTCGGCGGATTTCCTCGCTTTCCAGCAGCTCCGCCCCAAAGCCAATTTTGGTAATCGTGTCAATCACTTGGCTGGCTGAAACGTTGCCTTGCACAAAAGCGGTTTGATCGGCTAAATTGACTGAAACCAGTTCGACTTCGGACAATTTCCCTACCATTTTTTCCACCCGATGGACGCAGGCTGCACAATGCAAGCCGCTGAGCAGAAATTGTTGTTCTTGCGACATTAGTTTGCCAACTCCGCATCAAAGCCAATATTTTCAATGGTTTCTATCAACGTTTGCACACTTTCTTGGCTGTCAATTTCTGCCATTTGCGTGGCTAAATCGATCTTAACATCAGCCACACTTGGTAAGCCTTTTAATGCTTTTTCCACGCTTTTTACACAGTTGCCGCAGTGTAAGCCGTCGAGTTTTAAAGTAGTTATTGTCATTTTCTGTTCCTCTTTGGTGAAAAATTTGTGCTATCTTAAACCTTTACCCTAGGTTAAGGTCAAGTCGATGAATATTAGTCAAATAGCAAAGCAAAGCGGACTTTCCGCCAAACAAATTCGGGATTATGAAAAAGCGGGATTATTGCCCGCAGCAGTGCGAAATCAGGCGGGTTATCGCCAATATTCACCACAGGATTTAGAACGTTTGCACTTTATCAGCAATGCTCGCAAGGTCGATTTTTCACTTAAGCAAATTGCGGAGTTGCTCAAATTACGGGATAACCAGATGCGTTCAAGCCGAGAAGTGAAACAGTTGACTGAGCAGCATCTAATTGAATTAAAAGCCAAAATTGCCGATTTAGAAAAGATGGTTGAATTGCTGCAAAGTTGGAATAGTGCCTGTTGTGGCAACGATAGTCCCGACTGTGCAATTTTGAAAGGCTTAGCAAATGAGTAACAAGCGGTCACTTTTCGAGAAAGTTTTACTAACTGCAGAGAAAATAGAAAAAATGTGCAAAAAATTCAGCGGAACTCACCGCTTGTCGTGACGCAATTTGAGTTGAGTCAGGGCTATAAATTCGGTAAAATCCGCCCCTGTTTTTATTTACACTAAAGAGCAAATCATGTCTGAAAAACGCTATGGAGCGGATGAAATTACCGTTCTTAAAGATCTTGAACCAGTGCAGCTTCGCCCGGGAATGTACACTGATACAACGCGTCCAAACCATTTGGGACAAGAGGTTATTGATAATAGCGTAGATGAAACTCTATCTGGTTTTGCATCACAAATTGATGTTATTTTGCATGCAGATAACTCGTTAGAAGTGATTGATAATGGACGAGGAATGCCTGTTGATCTGCACTCAACAGAGAAAATTTCAGGGGTCGAACTGATTTTGACTAAATTGCATGCTGGCGGGAAATTCTCCAATAAAAACTATACTTTTTCAGGCGGCTTGCATGGCGTGGGGATTTCGGTTGTTAATGCGTTATCTAAACGAGTCGAAATCACCATTAAACGTGGCGGTGAAATTTACACCATCGCTTTTGAAAATGGTGTGAAAGTTGAAGATCTGAAGGTGATTGGTAATTGCCCGAAACGCCAAACAGGGACAACGGTTCGGTTCTATCCGAATGAGAAATATTTTGACTCGCCTAAATTTTCGGTGAGCCGCTTACGCCATTTGTTGCGTGCAAAAGCGGTGCTTTGCCCGAAACTCACGATTCATTTTACCGATCACATCAATCATACCCAAGAAACGTGGTACTACGAAGACGGCTTAGCAGATTACTTAAATGAAGCTTTGCAGGGCTATGAAATTATCCCAACGCCTGCTTTTATTGGCGATGTTAAAGGGGAAAGCGAAGCGGTGAGTTGGGCGTTAGCCTGGCTACCTGAAGGTGAATTGCTGAATGAAAGCTATGTAAACTTGATCCCAACTTCTCTTGGCGGAACCCATGTAAATGGTCTGCGACAAGGTTTGTTCAAGGCAATGAGTGAATTTTGCGAACTGCACAATTTGTTGCCACGAGGGGTAAAACTAGCTGCTGATGATGTGTGGAACCGCTGTGCTTATGTCCTTTCGCTCAAAATGCAAGAGCCACAATTTGCAGGTCAGACAAAAGAGCGATTATCTTCTCGCCAAGCGGCAAGCTATGTTGAGAATGCGATTAAAGATGCGTTTAGTTTATGGTTGAATCAAAATGTTCAGGCAGGGCAGCAGTTAGCTGAAATGGCAATCAGCTCCGCACAAAATCGTTTAAAAGCGGAGAAAAAAGTGGTGCGGAAAAAGTTAGTGAGTGGTCCTGCATTACCTGGAAAGTTGGCTGACTGTATTTCGCAAGATCTCAATCGTACTGAACTATTTTTAGTAGAAGGGGACTCCGCAGGCGGTTCTGCAAAACAAGCAAGAGACAAAGAATTCCAAGCCATTCTACCTTTGCGTGGGAAAATTTTGAATACGTGGGAAGTTTCACCTGATCAGGTTTTAGCGTCGACAGAAGTTCACGATATTGCTGTAGCAATGGGAATTGATCCGGATAATGATGATTTAAGCCAATTGCGTTACGGTAAAATTTGTATTCTTGCTGATGCGGATTCAGACGGTTTGCACATTGCAACCTTGTTATGTGCGCTATTTTTACGTCATTTCCCGAATTTAGTGCGTCATGGACACGTTTATGTGGCTATGCCACCGTTATATCGGATCGATATTGGTAAAGATGAAGTGCATTATGCTTTGGATGAAAGCGAAAAAGAGGCGATTTTATCCCGCTTGTCTCATAAAAAAGGTACACCGAATGTACAACGTTTTAAAGGCTTAGGTGAAATGAATCCTAGCCAATTGCGTGAAACGACAATGGATCCAACAACTCGCCGCTTGGTTCAACTGACTTTTGATGAGCAGATGGAGGAGCAAGACGATAGCGTGGATACCTTCGAGCTAATGGATATGTTACTTGCCAAAAAACGTGCGGAAGATCGTAAAAAATGGCTGCAAGACCGTGGAGATGAAGCGGATTTAGCGGTTTAACTAGAATGAAAAAAGGGACGAAATATGTCGTCCCTTTGTGTTGTCGTTTAAATTAGGCTTGGCAAACACCACAAGTTGCGGCTGCAGTAAACATCCACACTAATTTTTCTTGCTCTTTGATGTAGTCGCTCATTTGTGAAGCCGTTCCTTCATCATCAACTTCACCTGCAAGGGCCAAAATTTGGCGTTGTTGTTGTAATAACGCTTTTAAGCCACTTACTGTACCATTTAAGCATTCTTGAGCATTGCTCACGCCAATATGTTCTTCGATTGCAGAGGTTTTTAAGTATTGGCTGTAACCGTTTGCTGGAACGTGACCTAAAGTTAAAATACGTTCTGCAATTTCATCTACTTTCACCACTAAGTCGTCGTAAATTTCTTCAAATTTAGCGTGTAATTCAAAAAAGCTCACACCTTTAATATTCCAGTGGTAGCCACGCACGTTGGTATAGAAAACTTGGTAGCTAGCAAGTAGGTTGTTGAGTTCATGAGCCAATTTCTCTGAGGCAGCTACATTTAAGCCGATTGAGTTAGTCATCTTATTTTCTCCTATCATGATTGACTGAATTTAGAGCAGTATAGGTAAAATTGAATACTGTGTAAAATGGATATAATTTATCCATTGTATAGGCAAAAGCTATCAAATAAATGAGATTAATTTGTATTTTCTATTGTTTGAAAGTCATTCTCTTTTATAAATTCGCAAATTTTTTACCTAAAGTGACCGCTTGTCAGTGTTCTTTTTGCATGATTTGCTGAATTTCAAGCATCGTTTCTTGATCATTTTCTAATGCCAGTTTGAGCATTTCTTCATTTTTGAATCGTTCAATTTTTGGATCATACACTTCTGCCATCAGTTTTACGCTATGGCGATCACGGTAGAAATAAGCCTCTCCAATTTCATCCACTATTTCTTTATCCATTCCCATTGCGAGTAAGACTTTTTTGCCGGTACGTAATGCGGAGTCAAAGGTTTCACGAACCTGAATATCTGCACCAGCTTGGTAGAGATCGAACACGTGTAAGCGGTCGTAGGCTCGAGCAATAATTTTGATATTCGGGTTCATTTTTCGTGCTAATTCAACAATGTGTGTTGCTTGATGTTTATTATCTACCGCAACCACCAATAATTCGGCACTTTCCACCCCAGCGGCGTGTAAGATTTCAGGGCGAGAGGCATCGCCATAATAGCATTTAATTCCCCGCTTTTTCATTCCGGCAATTATTGTGGCATCTTTATCGATCACAGTTGGGTGGCAACCTGTCATCATCAATAAGTGATTTACAATCTGCCCATATCGACCTAAACCAATAATAATCGTTGGGTGAATAGTATCAATATGATCGGCTTCAGGTTCGATAGTCGAATGATCTAAGTGTGGTACGACAAAGCGTTTATGCAAAATAATAAACAATGGGGTAAGTACCATCGAGAGCACCACAATTGCTGTCATATTGGCTTGAGTTTGGGCATCGATTACATTTTGCGAAGCTGCTGCAGAATAGAGTACAAAGGCAAATTCGCCGCCTTGAGCCATCAAAATTGCTCGGTCTAATGATTTCGCATTGCCTTTTTTAGTGATTCGAGCAACCAAATAGATGGCGAACCCTTTTACTAACATAAAAGCAAGTACACCAGAAATAATCAGAGCCCAGTTTTCAAAGACAACGGAGAGATTCAGTGACATTCCCACGCCTAAGAAGAACAAGCCTAGCAACAAGCCACGAAACGGCTCAATATCTGCTTCTAATTGATGACGGAAGCTAGATTCTGACAGCAACACGCCCGCAACGAATGCCCCCATTGCCATTGACAGCCCTCCCATTTCCATCAATAGGGCTGAGCCGAGAACAACAAGTAACGCGGCAGCTGTCATCACTTCACGAGTTTTGGTTTTTGCCAAGATCTTAAATAATGGATTGAGCAACCATAAACCCGCCGCAACTAAAGCGGCAATTGATAATCCTGCAATTCCAATAGATTGCCAAAGTGAACCAGAGTCATTGTGGTTTGGGGAGAGAAAAGTCACAAGTGCGAGTAATGGTACGATCAATAAATCTTCAAATAGTAAGATTGATACAATTTGTTGTCCGCTTGGTGACGCAATATCACCACGTTCGCTCAGCTCTTTCATTACTATCGCCGTTGAAGTAAGGACAAAGCCCGCCGCAGAGATAAAAGAAACTTGCCAAGAGAAACCGAATAAAATCCCCACGCCAGTCAAACCTGCGATGGCACTGAAAATTTGAGCAGAGCCTAAACAGAAAATATGATTACGCAGCCCCCAAATGTGTGATGGTTTCATTTCTAATCCGATAATAAATAGGAACATCACCACACCAAGTTCAGCTAAATGAATAATGCCTTCGGGGTCGTTAAAAAAACCGAATCCAAAGGGACCAATAATTAACCCAGCGGCAAGATAGCCGAGAATAGATCCCAACCCTAATTTTTTAAAAATGGGGACAGCAATAACTGCTGCTCCGAGTAATGTCACTACGCTGACTAAGTGGCTTGCACCTTCTGCTGCCATAAAAACTCCCTAAGATGATGAATTAAAAATTGTCTAAACCATATTGATACAAGGCATTTTTCTTATATCCAAAAGTCTCTGCAACAATCGCAGCGGCTTTTTTCAGTGGTAGTTCATTTGCTAAATTTTGCAATAATCTGACCGCTTGTAATGAAATTTCTTCGTTTGCCATTTGTGGTTTGCCTTCTACGACTAATACGATTTCACCTTTGATCCGATTGCTGTCTTGTGCTAGCCATTCAATTAGCTCACTCAATGGCGCACCGTAAATAGTTTCCCATGTTTTGGTAAGTTCTCTTGCCATCACGACATAACGATCAGCCCCGAAAATCTGTTGCATATCAGCAAGGCTATCTAAAATTCGATGGGTGGACTCATAGAAAATCAGCGTACGAGATTCATTAACAAGTTCGCTGAGTTTATCGCAACGCCCTTTGCTTTTGGCGGGTAAAAAGCCTTCAAAGCAGAAACGGTCAGAAGCAATGCCCGAACTGCATAATGCAGTAATTGCTGCACAAGCTCCAGGAATGGGAACAATTTTAACACCAGCTTGTCTGCATTCTCGTACTAAATGAAAACCAGGGTCGCTAATGAGCGGCGTGCCAGCATCGGAAATTAAGGCAATGTGTTGCCCTTGTTGTAGTTTTTCGACTAAAACGGCAGAGCGTTGCTGTTCGTTATGATCATGTAAGGCAAAAAAGGGCTTTTTGATGCCATAATGACTAAGCAAAATGCCGCTGTGGCGGGTATCTTCGGCTGCGATTAAATCAACCGATTCAAGTGTAGATAACGCACGTTGAGTAATATCTTGTAGATTGCCAATTGGGGTAGCAACAATATATAAAATGCCAGTTTGATCGGCTTGATGTCCGTTTTTCATTTGATTTTCGCTTATTTGATAAGTAAGATTTACTATTATGTGTTCGTAATCTATTTACTCGAATATTGAATTCTGATTTTAACTCAATGGAGTCATAAAATGCCTACTATTCTAGTACAAACTCACCGTTTTAGCCAAAAAATGAAGCGAGTTTTAGTTCCAACCACATTGGCATTATTTTTATCTGCTTGTACAGGCACGAGCTTCTTTGGTAACGAAGTCACGGAATCGTTAAAAAATGATGCCTATGCCAGTTCAGAATTTTATATTAATAAAGCGGAGCAAAGTAGCAAAGAAACGCAACAAAGTTACCGTTTGTTAGCTATTCGCAAATTGATTGAAGAAAACAAAATTGTTGAAGCCCAAAATACGATAGAGCAACTAAAACCTGCCGAATTTAATAATGCTCAACGTTTAGAATTCCAATTACTCTCTGCACAACTTGCTGTGTTGCAAAATAACAGCCAACAAGCGGTCACTTTATTAAGACAACTTGCAACCTCATCGCTAAGCCGTTCACAGCAGCAACGAGTCTATCAAATTCATGCTCAGCTTGCCGAAAAACAAAATGATATTCTTGAAACGGTAAGAGTGCGTTCATTACTTGATGCTTACTTGACTGATAACATTCGCCGTCAAGAGAATAATGATAAAATCTGGGAAATTCTGCGTAATGCGAATCGAGGCATGTTGGAAAAAGCCAATGCGGGAGCGGGCGAAATTGGTGTTGCGGGTTGGTTAGCATTGGTTAATACCTATAACCAAAATGTGATTAATCCAATGGAGCTTCCTTTTGCGATTGAAAATTGGAAAAAACAGTATCCAAATCATAGTGCTGCACGTATTTTACCCACGGAATTACAAAGCGTAACAAACTTCCAGCAAACTCAGCTAAACAGTGTCGCATTACTTCTGCCATTAACGGGCAATACTAAAATTTTAGGTGAAATCATTAAAAAAGGTTTCAATGATGCCAAAGGTGGCGATAGCACACCGGTTCAAATTTATGATACCGAAATTCAGTCTATAACAGAAATTGTTGATCAAGCAAAAATGCGTGGTGCTCAAACGATTATTGGTCCATTAATTAAAAGCCGTGTTGATGAACTGATCGTGAATCCAAATATTCGTGATGTAAATGTGCTTGCCTTAAATGCAACACCAAGTGCTAAAGCAATCAGCAAAGTATGCTATTACGGCTTATCTCCAGAGGCAGAAGCCCGTTCTGCAGCAGAGCGTTTAAACCGAGATGGCGTGATGAATGCGATTGTGGTTGCTCCACAAGATGATTTTGGCCAGCGTTCTGCGGATGCGTTTGCTAAACGTTGGAGACAGCTAACAGCACGTGATGTAGACGTTCGTTATTACCATCAGCCATTAGACAGTGTAACAGCACTTGAAAACTCAGGGCTTATCCAAAGTAGTGGGCTTTATTTATTGGGGACCGCTCAACAAATTCGTGAGATTAAACAAGGGTTAGATAACTCTAGTCTTGCGGGTAAATACCCTCTTTATACATCGTCTCGTAGTAACTCACCCAATAATGGGCCGGATTTCCGTTTAACGATGGAAGGCGTGAAATTCAGTGAAATTCCATTACTTGCAGATACGGGGTCTGAGCTTTATAAAAAAGCGGAAAATCTTGCAGAGAGTGATTTCTCAATGATGCGATTATACGCAATGGGTTCAGATTCGTGGTCAATTGCTAATAAATTCAACGAGTTCCGACAAATTCCAGGTTATAAAGTGTCTGGCTTAACGGGGGTATTGAGTTCTGGCACAAACTGTAATATTGAACGTGAAATGACATGGTTACAATACCAAAATGGTTCTATCGTTCCGGCTAACTGATAAAAATAAAAGGGCCAAAGGGGCCGTTTATGAGCAAAAAGCCCGCGTTTTTCTTGAAAAACAAGGGCTAAAATTTATTGCTCAAAACCAAACGTTCAAATGTGGCGAATTGGACTTAATTATGCAACAGCGAAATACGTTGGTGTTTGTTGAAGTTCGCCACCGCAAAAATGCTGACTTTGGATCAGCCGTCGAAAGCATCAATTTTCAGAAGCAACAAAAATGGCAGAGAGCTGCTAATGCGTGGCTCACATTACGCAATCAAAGTTTGGAAACGGCTGATTGTCGTTTTGATGTGGTTGCTTTTGAAGGAAATGATGATGCTGTCTGGATTCAAAATTTTTTAGGATAAGATGTTACAAAAAATTCAAGACCGTTTCGCAGAGAGTATTCAAACACAAATTGCAGCCGCAGATCTCTTACCAAATGTATTGCAAAGTGCCGCACAGAAACTAACCGCTTGTTTGCTTAATGGTAATAAAGTAATCGTGTGTGGACATGGGCGATCTTACGCAAATGCCCAGCTACTGGTGAGTAATTTACTTCATCGTTATGATCTATCTCGCCCGAGCCTTGCCGCCCAGTTACTTCATTTTGATGGAATGTTTGCAAGCTATTTAGCACAAGAAAATGATTTAGACGAAATCTACAAAAAACAGTTACAAGTGATTGCCAAAGCGGGCGACATTTTTGTTGCGTTTTCGCCAACAGGAAATGAAACGGCTATATTGAATGCAATTCATACGGCAAATAATGAAGATTTAACCATTATTGCTTTTACCAGCAGCCGCAACGATCATACACAAGGCTTATTGGCAGAAGATGATTGTGAAATTTCAATGCCTTCACTCAATGAAATGCGAATTATTGAAGGGCATCAATTTTGTATCAACGTATTGTGCGAGTTGATTGATAATTTACTTTTTAACCACAGCCCACCCATAAGGAGTACGCTATGTTAACTATTGTTAGAAAAATCGGTTTGACCAGCCTATTTGGTATCTCACTACTCGGTTTACAAGGCTGTATTACGACAGCCGTGATTGGCACTGCGGCAGTTGCAACAAAAGTAGCAACAGATCCGCGTAGTGCGGGGCGTCAACTTGATGACGAAACCTTAGAAGAAAAAGTGGCATATCAACTGAATAAGGATGCTCAGCTACAAGAAGAAGCTCGCATTAATGTCGTTTCTTATAATGGTAAAGTGCTATTGATTGGGCAAGCGCCGAATGACGCAGCGAGAGAAACCGCAAAAAATATTGCCGCAGGTGTAGAAGGTGTGAATGAAATTTACAACGAAGTCCGTACTGGCGGAAAAATTGGGTTTGGACAAATCAGCAAAGATAGTTGGATCACCACACAAGTGAAATCAAAATTGCTCGTCAATGCAGAAGTGAAAAGCACCGAAGTGAAGGTTATCACTGAAAATAGCGAAGTCTTTTTAATGGGTAATTTATCGGAAAACCAAGCAAATGCAGCGGCAGAGATTGCCCGCCATGTTAGTGGTGTGACTAAGGTTGTGAAAGTGATCACTTACGCAAAATAAATCCTACAAGCGGTCAGTTCCGAGTAATATTTTACCAATTTAACAAGGGAGACTTTGCAAAAGTTGTGGGAAACTATGCGTAAAATCCTTATGGACTGTATTTGTTCCTTTGGAGAAATGGTTCAGCATGGTATGACCGCTTGTCGTTTGTCAAAAGATTAAAGGCAATTGACTTTGCCAAGTCCTTCAGACAAGATGACCAACCATTTTTATTGAGAAATAACCAAATGTCTGATACCAAAAATTTGGTTGAAGTAAAAGGTCTTACCTTTAAACGAGGTGAAAGAGTGATTTACGACAACCTGAATCTTCAAGTACAGAAAGGAAAAATCACTGCCATAATGGGGCCGTCAGGGATTGGAAAAACCACTTTGCTTCGTTTAATTGGTGGTCAGCTAGTGCCAGATGCTGGGCAGATTTTGTTTGATGGTGAAAATGTTTGCCACTCATCGAATAAGACGCTATATCAAATTCGTCAGCGAATGGGAATGTTATTTCAATCGGGAGCTTTATTTACCGATCTTTCTACTTTTGACAATGTGGCGTTCCCCATTCGTGAACATACTGAGCTTCCAGAGGAGTTGATTCGTAAACTGGTACTGATGAAACTGGAGGCGGTCGGGCTTCGCGGTGCAGCACATTTAATGCCATCAGAGTTATCTGGTGGGATGGCTCGTCGTGCCGCACTAGCTCGTGCGATTGCACTGGATCCCGATTTGATTATGTATGATGAGCCTTTTGCAGGGCAAGATCCTATTTGTATGGCTGTGATTGTCTCGTTAATTAAAAAACTAAATGAGGCGTTGAATCTCACCTCTATTGTTGTTTCTCATGATGTCAATGAAGTCTTAAGCATCGCAGACTATGCCTACATTGTGGCAGATAAACGTGTGATTGCTAAAGGCTCGCCCAACCAATTGCTGGCAAGCCAGGATCCTAAAGTTATACAATTTTTAACAGGGAAAGAGGATGGACCTGTCCGTTTTCATTATCCCGCAGAGGACTACACCAAGGAGCTCTTCCAATGATTGATTTTATTTCATCAATCGGCATATCTGCGGTTAAATCTATTCGAGCCTTTGGTCGATCTAGCTTTATGCTATGGGGGGCATTAATTGGTAAGCCTGAATTTCGTAAGCATTCTCCACTGTTGATCAAGCAACTGTATGTACTTGGTGTTCAATCCTTACTGATTATTATTCTGTCAGGTTTATTTATTGGGATGGTTCTAGGTTTGCAGGGGTATGTGGTTTTGGTTGATTTTTCAGCTGAAACGAGTTTAGGGCAGCTTGTATCCCTTTCGTTACTACGTGAGCTCGGACCTGTTGTTACCGCCTTACTGTTTGCGGGTAGGGCAGGTTCAGCATTAACTGCAGAAATTGGTTTAATGAAAGCCACAGAGCAACTTTCTAGCCTTGAAATGATGGCGATTGATCCGCTTCGGCGTATTATTGCCCCCCGTTTTTGGGCGGGTATTATTGCGATGCCGATTTTAGCGATTATTTTTACGGCAATTGGCATTTGGGGCGGATCATTAGTGGGTGTGGATTGGAAAGGTGTTGATTCAGGCAGTTTCTGGTCGGTAATGCAAAATAGTGTGACACTCAACGATCTACTCAATGGCTTTATTAAGAGTATTGTTTTTGCTTTTGCAGTAGTCTGGATTGCGTTATTCAATGGTTATGATGCCATGCCAACAAGTGAAGGGATCAGCCAAGCGACAACACGAACAGTGGTTAACGCTTCTTTAATGGTGCTTGGGTTAGATTTTGTGTTAACAGCAATCATGTTCGGTGGTTAACGAATTTGCAAAAAATTGGTCGGAAGTGACCGCTTGTTATAGGAAATAAAAATGCGTCAATCAATTAAGTATGAATTCTGGGTAGGATTATTCGTATTACTCGGCTTTGCAGCATTGGTTTTTTTAGGATTGCGTGTTGCAAATGTGCAAGGTTTTTCTGCTGAAAAAACTTACACTCTTTACGCAACTTTTGATAATATCGGCGGACTAAAAGCCCGTGCTCCAATTAAGGTTGGTGGTGTGGTGGTTGGACGAGTTTCAGATATTCAGCTTGATGAGAAAACTTACACACCTAAAGTGACTCTTGCGATTAATGAGAAATTTGATCAAATTCCTGATACAAGTTCACTCTCAATTAAAACCGCAGGCTTATTGGGTGAACAATACATCGCACTAAATATTGGCTTTACCCTTGAAGGTGAAACTGCCATGTTGAAAGAAGGCGATAGCTTTGGCGATACAAATTCCGCCATGGTGCTTGAAGATTTAATTGGTCAGTTTTTATATGGCGACAAAAAGAAAACTGATGGAGATACCGCTGAACCGAAAGCGGAATGATAACTTGAGTTAATCACTCACTCTCTTACATTTGGAGATTTTACATGATTAAAACCTTGAAAAAAGTATTGGTTGCAGGTGTTGTGGCATTTTCAACATTATTATCAACAGCGGCATTCGCTAACCCATATACGTTAATGCAACAAACTGCAGATAAATTGTTTGGTGATATCAAAGCAAGCCAAAGCAAAATTAAGGCAGATCCAAACTACCTTCGTACCATTGTGCGTAATGACTTAATGCCACATGTACACGTAAAATACGCTGGTCAATTGGTATTAGGTAAAAACTTATCAGCGGCAACCGATGCTCAAAAAGACGCATTTTTCAATGCTTTTGGTCAATTTATTGAACAATCTTATGCACAAGTTTTAACGCAATATAGCAATCAAAAAGTAGAAATTGAGAGTGAAAAACCACTTGGCGATAAAACAATTGTAAGCATTCGAGTGAATGTATTGCAATCGGGTAACACTCAACCAATTAAGCTTGATTTCAAATGGCGTAAAAATAGCCGTACTGGTGAATGGCAGGCATATGATATGGCGGCAGAAGGCGTGAGTATGGTCGCAACGAAACAGAATGAATGGAGCGGAATTTTACGCCAAAAAGGCATTGATGCTTTAACAACACAGGTTGCCGAGTCTGCGAAACAGCCAATTACATTGGGCAAATAACGAATGAGCAAAGTTGTTACGCCACTTGAATGGAATATCCAGCAAAATAGTGAAAGTGTGATGATTCGCTTATTCGGGGATTTAACTCGTGACACGTTGCTTCCGCTTTGGCAGCAACGTGCTTCTTTTTTATCACCGAAACCGAATCAACATATTTATTGGAATTTGGAGTCATTAAATCAGATCGATTCTGCGGGCTTTACCTTGTTAGCAGAAATGCTGAATCATTACCAAAAACAGAATACAAACGGTATAATGAACGCACCAAATTCAATCAAAAAACTTGCTGAGCTATTTGACTTAGATGAGTGGCTCCGCCCTTTTTTATATTGTGAGAAACTAAAATAATGGACCCAAAACAAATCGAAGACATCTTAAAAAATGCGTTAGAACTAGATGAAGTACACGTTCAAGGTGATGGATCGCACTATGGCGTGATTGCGGTAAGCGATGTATTTGCTTCCTTATCAAAAGTTAAGCAGCAGCAAATGATCTATGCACCACTTACTGACCTTTTCGCAACAAACGCTATTCATGCCTTAACGATTAAAACCTTTACCACTGAACAGTGGAAAAGAGAACGCTTGCTAAATATGGCAAGTTAATTTGCAAAATTTCAGTCGAAAGCCACCGCTTGTAGTGGCTTTTTGTATGTCGGGGCGAAGCTGAAATCGTCCTAATCTGATGGATAAAAAAGGAATCCTAATGGAAAAATTTCGTGTTCACGGTCCTTTCACCTTGAGTGGTACCGTTGATATTTCAGGGGCAAAAAATGCGGCCTTACCTATTCTTTTTGCCGCTATTTTGGCTGAAGAGCCTGTAGTTTTAACCAATGTGCCAAAGTTAAAAGATGTAGATACGACTTTCAAAATCTTGCGTAAATTGGGCGTTGTTGTTGAACGTGATGAACAAGGCACAGTACACATTGATGCAAGCAAAATCGATCACTATATTGCTCCTTATGAATTAGTCAAAACCATGCGGGCGTCTATTTGGGCGTTGGCTCCGTTACTCACGCGTTTCCACCAAGGGCAAGTTTCGTTGCCTGGGGGCTGTACGATTGGTGCTCGTCCTGTCGATATGCACATTGCTGGTTTGGAAAAAATGGGAGCGAACATCACTCTTGATGAAGGCTATGTCAAAGCGGAAGTCAGCGGTCGTTTAAATGGTGCAAGAGTTTTGATGGATAAGGTTAGTGTCGGGGCAACTCTGTCAGTGATGATGGCCGCGACGTTAGCAAAAGGCACAACGATTATTGAAAACGCGGCCCGTGAACCAGAGGTGGTAGATACTGCTATTTTCCTGAATAAAATGGGGGCAAAAATTAGTGGTGCGGGCTCTGATATGATTACGATTGAGGGCGTTGAACGTTTAGGGGGCTGTGAGCACCATATTGTGCCCGATCGCATTGAGACAGGGACATTTTTAGTTGCTGCCGCTATTTCTGGTGGGCGGATTACTTGTCGAGGTACTAAAGCGGATACCCTTGATGCGGTGATTGAAAAATTGCGTGAGGCAGGTATGCAAGTCGATGTCACAGAGAATACGATTACGTTAGATTCGTTAGGTAATCGTCCAAAAGCGGTGAATATTCGCACGATGCCTCACCCAGGGTTTCCGACGGATATGCAAGCACAATTTACCTTACTGAATGCGATTGCCAACGGTACAAGTAAAATAACAGAGACAATTTTTGAGAACCGTTTTATGCATATTCCAGAGTTGATTCGAATGGGAGCAAAAGCGGAAATAGAAGGTAATACTGCAATTTGTTATGGGGTTGATACGCTTTCAGGTGCTGAGGTCATGGCAACGGATTTACGTGCTTCGATTAGCTTAGTTCTAGCGGGATGTATTGCTAACGGTGAAACGATTGTTGACCGTATTTATCATATTGATCGTGGTTATGAAAATATTGAAACGAAGTTACAAAAGTTAGGGGCAAGAATTGAGCGATTTAATGCCCCGTTTGCGGAGTAATCACTGAATTGTCAGCTTTAAGCGGTCTTTTTTGACGCAAGCTTGCCTCAAAGAGACCGTTTTTTATTTCTTCTGACTTTAATTTACTCGAATTAGGGTATGATGAATACAGAATTTATATCATAAATTTGAATCACATTATTATAAAGAAACACTACATCAAGATTAACTTATCGCCTAAATATAATAGGTGAATTGTATTGATTAAAAGGAGACTCAATGAAAAAAATCCCTTATGTTCTACCTATTGTCGCCGTGTCTGCCTTATTGACAGCTTGTGGTGGAGGTGGTGGCGGAGCAAACCACTCGTCAGCACCAGCGCCAACTGAGACAATGAAAAGTATGGACAACAAACAGGTAGTTCCCCAAGGCTTGCCTGAAAATAATAATTCAGTATCTGAAGCAGCTAAAAATGTAGATCAGCCTACTGAGCAAAATCAGTTAGATGAAAAACCGATTGTGGAAAGTCAGTCTATAGAACATCCAAAAGTATCTAATAATAGTTCCTCTGAGCAGCCTATTGCAGGAAATAAGCCAGCAGAGCAACCTATTGTTGAAATCAAGCCTATCGATAATCTCCCTATGGTGGAAAAGGAGTCATCTAAGAAATCAGAATTGATTACATTGGATGTTATGGATAAATCAGTAACAGATAAAGATATGTGGTCAGGCAGTTGGCAGCATAGCAAAGATGCTGTACCAGTTCTTTATTTAATCGAAAATCCTAAAGCAAGTGCAGATGAAGATCCCAATATTATTGAAAAGAAAACCGCGACGATAAAGTTAAAAGCGGGTCATAATGTCGATGATGATATCAATTACCGCTTTTACCTACTTGATGATAATGCCTATTATGGTTTTTATCGTGATAGCGTAGATATGAAAAGAGTCGATAGTCACTTAGTTTATGGCTATCACTTAGCGAGTGAAAATAAGGGCAATTTAAGCCAATTGACAGCAAATTACAAAGGAGAGTTTTGGTATCAAACGCTTGGGCTTCCGAATGTAAATACACCTTCTAAAGTTGAACTTACTTATGAAAATGGTGTGGCAAAAGGGGTAATCAATAGCCGTGATGGCTATAAAATGTTTGATGTGCAATCAAAAGAAAATCCAAGAGAATTGGAACTTACTTCAACGGGATGGCTAGATAACTTCGTAGGAGATATTAATAAGGGGAATAAAGGTTTATTGAATATTCACTTTATCAACGCAACAGATGGCACAGAGAATAAAGTCTTAGTCGGTAAAGGTGGTAATGACCTTTATTGGGGGGTTATCGGAGCGGAGAAACAATAATCTCTTCCAAAACGGAAAGCATCGCTTTCCGTTTTTTGTTTGAGTTTGCAAAATTTGGGCTAAATCCTACCGCTTTTTGACTAAACAGCGTATAATCTCGCCGTTTTGGGAAGAGGAAAAGTTACGTTATGAGCCAGTTTTTTTATATTCATCCAGAGAATCCACAAAGTCGTTTAATCAATCAAGCAGTGGATATCATTAAGAAAGGTGGGGTGATTGTCTATCCAACGGATTCTGGTTATGCATTAGGCTGCGGGTTGGGCGAAAAACAAGCAATGGATCGAATTGTTACGATTCGTCGATTGCCTGAAAATCATAACTTTACACTCGTATGTAGCGATCTTTCCGAACTCTCCACTTATGCATTAGTGACGAATCAATCTTATCGATTGATCAAAAACAACGTGCCAAATCCTTATACGTTTATTTTACCCGCAACTAAAGATGTGCCACGCCGTTTGCTGACCAAACGCAAAACTATCGGTATTCGTGTACCAGACAATAACATCGCACTTGCATTGATTGCTGCACTGGGCGAACCCATTCTCTCTTGCTCGCTGATGTTACCGAATGAAGAGATTACCCAATCGGACCCCGATGTGATCCGCGATTATCTCGAGCATCAGGTCGATTTAATTATCCACGGCGGTTATTTAGGGCAATCGCCAACTACGGTGATTGACCTCACCCAAGACAGCCCTGTAATTATTCGTGTTGGATCGGGTGATCCAACGCCGTTTAACTAACACATTCTGCCCACAAGAGTGGGGGAACTTATGCTTAACGACGCTTGTGAAAGCGACAACAAAGGAACTTTAATGAACACATTTCGTAAACCGACCGACAACAAGCGGTCAGATTCTCGCCAAGATTTACCAAAAGCAAGTCGTTCATCACGCTCGCAACCGAGTATGAATGCACGTCTAAAAATGGCAAAAAAAACACAAAATCCAACCGCTTGTGCTGCCGACGAGAGCAAAAAAAGTGAAAAAGTGATCGGTGAAAAACTGCAAAAAATTCTTGCTCGTGCGGGGCAAGGTTCGCGTCGTGAAATCGAAGCGGTGATTGCCGCAGGACGTGTCAGCGTAGATGGCAAAATGGCAACCTTGGGCGATCGAGTGGTGGTGAGCTCAAGTACTAAAATTCGTATTGATGGGCATCTTGTCAGTCTCACCCCAGCTCAGAAAGAGATCTGTCGTGTGCTGATGTATTACAAACCCGAAGGCGAACTTTGCACCCGATCTGACCCAGAAGGGCGTGCGACGGTTTTTGATCGCTTGCCACGTTTGACGGGGGCTCGTTGGATTGCTGTAGGGCGTTTGGATATCAACACCTCTGGCTTATTGTTGTTTACTACCGATGGTGAACTGGCTAACCGCTTGATGCACCCAAGTCGTGAAGTGGAACGTGAATATTCCGTGCGAGTCTTTGGTGAAGTCGATGAAGCCATGTTACAACGCTTGCGTAAAGGCGTACAGTTGGAAGATGGTCCTGCTAATTTCAAACAGATCAAAACCGTTGGCGGAACAGGACTGAACCAGTGGTTTGATGTTACTTTAACTGAAGGGCGTAACCGTGAAGTACGTCGTCTATGGGAGAGCCAAGGCATTCAGGTTAGCCGCTTAATTCGTATTCGCTACGGCAACATCAAATTAGAGAAAAGCTTGCCACGTGGCGGTTGGGAGGAGATGGGCTTAGAACAGGTGAACTACCTGCGTGAGTTAGTGGGCTTGCCTGCGGAAACGGAAACGAAAGTTGATGTGACCAAAAATCGTCGTCGTACCAGTGCCCGTCAAATTCGTAAAGCGGTGAAACAACACACGAAATATCGTAAGATTTAGCCATACTCCCTATATCCTCCTTTTCTCAAGGAGGATATTTTTTGTTTGGAAATTTTAAAGGAGAAAAAATGACCACATTCAATCTGCGTTTAAAAGCCAAAAATGAATTGACACCCCATCCAACAGCACAATACTGGCGAAAATGCCAAGTGGAAGAGCTGTTTGAAATGCCGTTTATGGAATTGGTATTCAAAGCCGCAAAAGTACATCGGGAATATTTTAATCCGCAAGAAATTCAGCTCTCGACGTTACTTTCAATTAAAACAGGCGGTTGTCCTGAAGATTGCGAATATTGCCCGCAATCCGCCCGCTATGATACAGGGTTGGAACGCCAAACGATGTTGGATGTGGAAGAAATTCTCGAAAAAGCCCGCATTGCTAAATCCCGTGGTGCCAGCCGTTTTTGTATGGGGGCAGCATGGCGTGGGCCGAAGCCGAAAGATATTGAATCTGTTACTAAAATTATTTCAGCGGTGAAAGATCTCGGTTTAGAAACTTGCGGCACGTTTGGGATGTTAGAAGAAGGAATGGCAGAAGATTTGAAACAAGCGGGGCTGGATTATTACAACCATAATTTAGATACTGATCCTGATCGCTACGATAAAATTATTCATACTCGTAGCCACGATGATCGAATGGATACCCTTGGCAAAGTTCGTAATGCAGGGCTGAAGGTCTGCTGTGGCGGTATTGTCGGAATGAATGAAACTCGCCCAGAGCGTGCGGGGCTGATTGCGAGTCTTGCTAATCTCGATCCGCAACCAGAAAGTGTGCCAATCAACCAGCTGGTGAAAGTGGCAGGTACGCCTCTTGAGCATGCAGAAGATTTGGATTGGACCGAGTTTGTCCGTACCATTGCCGTGGCACGCATCACAATGCCAAACAGCTATGTGCGTTTGTCAGCAGGTCGGGGTGAAATGCCTGAAGCAATGCAAGCCCTATGTTTTATGGCGGGAGCAAACTCGATTTTCTATGGTGATAAACTACTCACCACCGAAAACCCAGAAGAAGATCACGATCAATTGTTAATGGCAAAACTTGATCTCTATCCACTGACCTATTCAGAGTAAATTTAGATGACGCTCAAAGCCTTGTTGATTGTTCTACAAGGCTTTATTATTTTTCTTGGAAAAGTAGCTTTGGATTGTTTGATAGTGAAACTCAAAACCTTCTCTGAGTAGTCTAGCTGGAACAAGCGGCTGGTTATCAAGTAAAAGTTGTGAACGTTCGCCTAAGGCAAGTTTTAATACAAATGCAGGAACCTTGAAAAAGGCTGGTCGATTCAGACTTTTTGCCAAGACCTGATTGAATTGCCCATTTTGAGCAGGCTCTGGGGCAACGAGATTATATGCTCCACGACTATTAGAATGATTTAGTAAAAAAAGAGTGGCTCGAATGTGATCTTCTAGCGAAATCCAAGCCCAATGCTGTTGTCCACTGCCCAATTTCCCACCAAGCCCTAAACGATAAAGTGGTAGCATCTGTTTTAGTGCTCCGCCTTGTTCATTGAGCACTAGCCCTGTACGGATAACACATACCCGAGTTCGTTCACTTTGGGCGGAAAATGCCGCACTTTCCCACTGTTGGCACAGTTGAGCTGGGAAAGCGGTGCCACAAGCGGTCAGTTCATCCGCTTTTTTTGCAACTTGAGGCAAATCGCCATAATAGCCCGTCGCAGAACCTGAAATGAGTACGTGTGGCGGATGATCACTTTGGCGAATCAAGGTCGCAATTTTTTGAGTTAATTCCACTCGGCTGTTGAGCAGTTTTTGCTTTTGTAATGCTGTCCAGCGTTTGTCAAAAATCGGTTCGCCTGCAAGATTGATAACGGCATCAATACCATCAAGATTTGCAAAATTTTTCACGAATCTGACCGCTTGTGTATCCGTTCTAGACTGTCGGCTAAGCACGGTGAGCTGATGACCTTCCGCAACAAGTGCTTTGCACAAGGCTGTACCAATAAAACCTGTACCGCCAGTGATAAAAATCTTCATTAGATAGATGCCTCAAAGAGATCAGTAATGTTTTCAATTAATGATTCAATCGGTGTCCCTAAAGTAGGGGTGATAAAAATGGTATCATCTCCGGCAATAGTACCGAGAATGCCTTCTGCTTTACCCATAGAATCCAGTAAGCGAGCAATCAGTTGGGCAGCACCTGGGCTGGTTTTAACCACAATTAACATGTGGTTGTGATCAATATCAGTCACTAAATTTTTCAGTGGGCTAGACGTGGTTGGCACACTGAGTTCCGCGGGCAGTTGATAAACCATTTCCATTTTCGTATTACGAGTACGAACCGCCCCGAATTTGGATAACATTCGGGAAACTTTGGATTGATTAATGTGTTCAAATCCCATGTCTTGTAGTGCGGTAACAATCTCACTTTGGGAGCTGAATTTTTCTTCTTTGAGAAGAGCTTTAAAGGCATCATTAAGGGAATCAAACTTTTCCACACGGTTTCCTTTTATGCAAATTTGTTAAAATCTATGCGAAATTTTTGCTTATTTATGCAAGAAATGCAAATCGAAAGCGATTTTTTTTATAAAAATTTGCGGTGGATCTCAAAATTGAACTTTGCTGTTTGAATCTTGACTTAAATTTGCATAGACTAATTTTGTTTCAATTTATCTACTAATAGGAGAATCTTATGAAAGTTGCAGTATTAGGTGCAGCAGGTGGTATCGGTCAAGCATTAGCGTTACTCCTCAAATTACAACTTCCTGCAGGGACAAATTTAGCGTTATATGATATTGCACCGGTTACACCAGGCGTTGCTGTTGATGTGAGTCATATTCCAACGGCGGTAAAAGCGGTTGGTTTTAGTGGTGAAGATCCCTCTCCAGCCCTTGAAGGTGCTGACTTAGTATTGATTTCAGCAGGTGTTGCTCGTAAACCTGGTATGGATCGCTCTGACTTATTTAACATCAATGCGGGCATTGTACGTAACTTAATTGAAAAAGTGGCAGTCGTTTGCCCGAAAGCATGTGTGGGTATCATCACTAACCCAGTCAATACTACCGTTGCAATTGCGGCAGAAGTGTTGAAAAAAGCGGGCGTGTATGATCCACGTAAATTATTTGGTGTGACTTCATTAGACGTGTTACGTTCAGAAACTTTTGTGGCAGAGCTAAAAGGCAAAGACGTTAATAAGATTAAAGTCCCTGTGATTGGTGGACACTCTGGTGTAACTATTCTTCCATTGCTTTCTCAAGCCTATGAAGAAGAGCGTATTGCCTTTACTGATGAAGAAGTAGCTTCTTTAACAAAACGCATCCAAAATGCAGGTACCGAAGTGGTTGAGGCGAAAGCAGGTGGCGGATCAGCAACGCTTTCAATGGCACAAGCCGCAGCACGTTTTGCACGTTCTGTACTCAAAGGCTTAACCGGCGAAAATACCGTTGAATATGCCTATGTAGAAGGTGATGGCAAATATGCCCGTTTCTTTGCACAACCAGTTCGTTTAGGTCGTAACGGTGTGGAAGAGTTATTGCCAATTGGTGAATTAAGTGCTTATGAACAAGCCGCCATTGAAGCAATGATCCCAACTTTAAAAGCAGATATTGAACTTGGTGAGAAATTCATTAACGGCTAAACCTTGAATTTCCGTTAATAAATCGTCATTATACAAAGCCGAAAACGCCCTGTTTTCGGCTTTGTCTATGGTAGGAAATTATGGATTATATAATTAATGTTAACGAACAAAACTTTAGCGAGATAATCAACGCCACAGCCGAAGTGCCTGTGGTGTTTCATTTTATGTCGCCAGCCGAGCCTCGTTCGATTGAAATGGAAGCGATGCTACGGCGTTTATCGGATGAATTTTCCAAGCAATTTCTATTAGCGATTGTCAATTGTGATGAGCAGCCAATGATTGCAGCACAATTCCGAGTGCAAGGGTTGCCAACCAGTTATTTTTTTGCAAATGGTCAGCCTGTTGATGCCATTTCAGGTGTGATTTCGGAGCAAGAACTTCGTATTCGCTTGAGCAATATTTTGCCGAAGGAAGAAGAACTACAATTCGCCCAAGCACTTGAGTTGCTTGAAGCCGAGAATTATGAAATGGCGTTACCACTGCTGAAAAAAGCGTGGGAGCTAACCGATAAGAAAAACAGTGATTTTGGATTGCTTTATGCTGAGACTTACATCGCAATGAAAGATGTGGAACCTGCCAAGGCGATTTTAGCCCAGATCCCAATACAAGATCGGGATAGCCGCTGGCAAGGTTTACAGGATCAAATTAGTTTATTAGAACAAGCGGCAGATTCTCCCGAAATTCAGCAACTGCAAGTGGAATACGGCAAAAATCCAACCCCAGAGATTGCGGTGAAACTCGCGAACCAGCTACACCAAGTCAAACGCAACGAACAAGCGTTAGAGTTATTGATGGAATGGCTTCGCAAAGATCTCACTGCAGGCAATGGCGAAATTAAAGCACAATTTTTAGCGATCTTATCTGCAATGGGGAATGCTGATCCGCTGGTGGCGAAATATCGCCGACAGCTTTATTCATTATTGTATTAAATCCCTCTTTTCAGCGGGAAATTTGTAGGTTGAGCTTTGAGCCACCTAAACATTACAAGCGGTAAGATTTTGGAAAAAATTTGCAAATGGTGGGGCAAAACCACTTAAGATTTATTTGGAGAAAAAAATGACAACAAAACACGCAAAATTATTGATTTTAGGCTCAGGCCCTGCGGGCTATACGGCAGCAGTTTATGCAGCGAGAGCAAATTTAAGCCCTGTGTTAGTCACAGGAATGCAGCAGGGCGGGCAGCTTACTACCACTAGTGAAATTGAGAACTGGCCGGGGGAATTTGGCGATATTACGGGTTCAGAATTGATGAGCAAAATGCAAAAACACGCTGAGAAATTCAACACTGAGATTATTTTCGACCATATTCATAGCGTGGATTTATCTAAACGCCCATTTACCTTAAACGGCGATTTCAACACCTTCACCTGCGATGCATTAATTATTGCAACAGGAGCATCGGCAAAATATCTAGGCTTACCGTCCGAAGAAGCATTCAAAGGGCGTGGCGTTTCCGCTTGTGCGACTTGCGACGGCTTTTTCTATCGTAATAAACCCGTTGCGGTAATTGGAGGTGGCAACACTGCCGTTGAAGAAGCCTTATATCTATCAAATGTGGCCAGTCAAGTACATTTAATTCACCGTCGTGATACTTTCCGCAGCGAAAAAATTTTAATCGACCGTTTAATGAAAAAAGTCGAAGAAGGCAAAATCGTTCTCCATTTGAATGCGGTGTTAGATGAAGTGTTGGGCGACAACTCAGGCGTAACAGGTGTACGAATTAAATGTACCAAAACAGAACAGCCAGAAACGCTAACTTTAGACGGTGTGTTTGTGGCAATCGGCCATGCACCGAATACTGAGATGTTTAAAGATCAGCTTGAATTAAATAACGGTTACATTGTGGTCAGATCGGGTTTAGAGGGCAATGCCACCGCTACCAGCGTCGAAGGCGTGTTTGCCGCAGGGGATGTGATGGACCACAACTACCGCCAAGCGATCACTTCTGCAGGTACGGGCTGTATGGCAGCACTGGACGCAGAACGTTTTTTAGATAGCCAATAAAATGTATCGCCTTGCTTCTATTTGTGAGGCAGGGTTCAAATTTACAAGCGGTCACTTCCTTGCAAATTTTTGCAAATCTTTGGGAACTTCCTTGTGAAATAATGGACGGAAGAGCAGAAATAAAATATAGTATTCCCCGTTTTTGTGAACCTTTATCAATGGAAAACATTATGTCTGAACAAGTTGCTGAATTAGAAGCACATAACTCAAAACCAACCCTGTCTATTAAAGAGGCGATTGCGTATTTAGCCGAAAAATTTCCACTCTGTTTCTCCCTTGAAGGTGAAGCTAAACCACTCAAAATTGGCTTATTTCAAGAACTTGCTGATGCGGTTGCAGGTGATGAAAAAATCAGCAAAACTCAACTCCGTCAAGTACTTCGTGCTTATACCTCAAATTGGCGTTATTTACATGGCTGTAAAGAAGGCGCGATTCGCGTAGGGTTACAAGGTGAAGAAGCTGGCGTGGTAGATGCCACCCAAGCTGAACACGCAACACAGACACTCGAACAAGCGAAAGCAGCATTTGCAGAGAAAAAAGCACAGCAACGGAAAGAACAGCGTAAAGAATTCTTTAAACAACAAGCTAAAGAAGCAAATGCAAAAAAACGTGCAGAAATGAGAACAAAAAAAGAGCCTGCAAAAGCCTCATTGGAAAGCTTAGCCGCACTCGAAAGTAAATTTAGCAAACACTAACAAACGGTCAAATTGCAATGCAATATTACAAACTTAAAGCCGTGGTTGGCTTATGTCTAGCAGCCTTTGCTGGACATAATTTTGCCGTTGAGCCAACCTTGAAAGAAAGTGAGTTGGTCATTCCAACACCCGCAGAAAATCACGCCCTTTCAACTAAACGGGTAACGGCACGTTTAACTCAATCCCATTATCATAAGTTTACATTGGACGACACATTCTCTGAGAAGATCTTCAATCGTTATATTGATTGGTTGGATGGAGCTCACAATACCTTTTTGCAATCAGATATTGATGAGATGCGAGAAAAGTATGCGACCAAGTTAGACGAGCAACTCTATGAAGGTAAGTTGGATATTGCTTTTGAAATCTACGATTTGATGACCAAACGTCGTTATGAACGCTATAAATATGCGTTATCGTTATTAGATAAAGAGCCTGATTTAAAAAGCAATGATCAAATTGAAAATGATCGTGAGAAAGCCCCGTTTCCAAAGACGATTGCTGAAGCGGATGAGTTGTGGCAACAACGTGTGAAAAACGATGTTATCAATCTTTATCTGAAAGATAAAAAATGGCCTGAAATTAAAAAAACATTGGTGAAGCGCTACAATTTAGCGATTCGTCGTTTAACCCAAAACAAGGCGGATGATATTTTACAAACTTATCTCAACGCCTTTTCACGTGAAATTGATCCTCACACTAGCTATTTATCTCCACGCTCCGCTCAACGCTTCCAAGAGAGTATGAATTTGTCTTTAGAAGGGATTGGTGCGACATTGGAAATGGAAGATGATGTCACCAAAATTAAGTCTTTAGTGCCTGGAGCTCCAGCGGCATTAAGCAAAAGACTGGCTGCAGGCGATAAAATTGTGGGGGTAGGTCAGTCAGCAGATAAAATTGAAGATGTTGTTGGTTGGCGTTTAGATGATGTTGTCGATAAAATCAAAGGCAAAAAAGGCTCCAAAGTTTATCTTGAAATAGAACCAGCTAAAGCAGGCAAAAATAAAGTAGTGACGTTGGTTCGCGATAAAATTCGCTTAGAAGACAGTGCTGCGAAGCTAACTTTTGATAAGGTTAATGGTAAAAATATTGCCGTCATTAAAATTTCGACATTCTATATTGGCTTAACTGCGGATGTTCGTAAGTTATTAACCCAGATGAAAGAGAAAAAAGCAGATGGGTTAATTATTGATTTACGTGATAATGGTGGCGGATCCTTGACGGAAGTTGTGGAATTGACAGGGCTTTTCATTAAAGATGGGCCTGTGGTACAAGTGCGTGATGCATTTAACCGCATTAAAGTTCATGAAGATCCTGACAACAAGGTTGAATATGATGGTGACATTATGGTGATGATTAATCGCTATAGTGCATCAGCTTCTGAGATTTTTGCTGCGGCAATGCAAGATTACAATCGAGCGATTATTGTTGGGCAACAAACCTTTGGTAAAGGGACTGTGCAGCAAAGCCGTTCATTGAATTTTGTGTACGATCTAGATTCAAGCCCACTTGGCTTCATTCAATATACCATTCAGAAATTCTATCGAATTAATGGTGGAAGTACTCAGCTCAAAGGGGTTGAAGCCGATATTCGCTTCCCTGAAATCATCAATGCGGAAAAAAATGGTGAGGGCTTTGAGGACAATGCCTTGCCATGGGATAAAATCCCAGCTGCACCTTATGTTGAAGTTGGTAATGCTCGCAAAGCGGTTGCAGTGTTAGCGAAAAAACATCAAGAGCGGATTGCGAATGAACCAGAATTTATTACGCTTAATGAAGATATTGCGATCCGTAATGAGCTTGATAAACGTAAATACACATCGTTAAATCTTGAAGAACGTAAAAAAGAGCATCAAGAAGCAGAAGCAAAACGGTTGAAAGATCTCAATGCTCGTTTTAAACGTGAGGGCAAAAAGCCATTAAAGAATCTCGATGCTTTACCGAAAGATTATGAAGGTCCAGATTTCTTTTTGAAAGAAGCAGAAAATATGATGGCCGATTGGTTAGTCATGGATAAACGATAAAAATCATTTATAATGCACAATTTTTAGACCGCTTGTTGGCTACAAGCGGTCAGTTTTATGAAAAATTTTACTTGGAACTTGAATGAACACAATGAAGAAATTATTTACCTTGCCTTTAGTTATGTCGGCTAGCTTTGCGGTGGCAGAGACTCAAATGAGTACTCAGGATAATGTGTTGCCTCAGCTAAGTTTTGAATTACAACAAGAACGGGCAGCGGAATTAGCTAAACAAGCGGAAGAACGCCTAAGAGTTGAAGAAGAAAAACGTATTGCTGCAGAAACGTTACAGCAAGCTCAGCAACGAATCTTACAAGAAGTTGGTGAGAACTCCCTACAACTTTTGCAAGCAACGGCAAATGTTTATTCAAAATTGGATTTTAAACCGATTTGGCAAGATGCAAGTACAACAAAACTTTTTCTCAAAGAATATGCGTTATTTGCAGCAAGTGGTGTATCAGCGAAATCTGCAAATGCTTTACAGCAGATTTTAAATACACCAGAAAGCGTTGCTCGTGATATTTTACTGACAGATAGCTTTTTAGACTATTTATATTACAACAAGGGGGTTAGCCAGTCGGCTAATCAATGGTTATATAAATTAGGTAGCTATAAACCAAAATCACCAGATGAAAATAGTATCGAGCAGTGGGTGTTTGCCATTAATAATCATACAACCCATCAGTTTATTGATACCCTGATTCCGAAAAACCATATTTATCAAGAAATGGCAAATATGCTGTTTACAATGTCACCGACTAGTGAGATTGAACAATCAGGACAAAAGTCTCAGAAAGCAAAATCAGGTAAAAGTAAGTCAGATAATGCTCCAGTTTCCTTCCAAAAATTGGCGTTAAATGCACAGAGATTACGAATTATTCCAAGTTTTAACAATGGGATTTTCGTGAATATACCAAGTTATCAACTGTACTATTTTCGTGATGGAGAATTAGTTCTTCAATCAAAAGTGATCGTTGGACGAAATGAAAGACGGACACCCGTAATGTTTAGTAAATTAAGCAATGTTGTTGTCAATCCACCTTGGAACGTTCCTCCAACGATTAAGAATAAAGATCTTGTTCCTAAAATGCGTCGTGATCCAAGTTATGCAAATTCGCATAGCTATGAAATTATTGACTCTGCAGGTCGAAAAGTAGATCCATATAGCATTAACTGGGCCGCTTATGATAACCCAAATAAAAATTTTCCTTATCATATTCGCCAAAAAGCCGGTGATGATAGTGCATTAGGACGTTACAAATTTAATATGCCGAGTTCAGACGCTATTTATTTACACGACACACCAAATCGTGGCTTATTCAGCAAAACAAATAGAGCGTTAAGTTCTGGTTGTGTTCGTGTAGCGAAATCAGATGAACTAGCAACTTTATTACTTAAAGAAGCTGGTTGGTCAGAACAACGTAAAAAAAGTGTATTGGCGAGTAAGAAAACCACATCGGCTCAAATTCGCTCAGATAATCCAGTTTATCTTTACTACGTTACGGCATGGGTTGAAAATGGAAAGATTCATTCATTACCGGATATTTATCGTTTTGACACGAATTTGCCAAAGGTGCGAATTGATTGGGATCAAGTTAAAAACGTGATCTAATTCACAGAATAAAAAAATTCTCCCTTTTTATTTAAGGAACAAGGAACTTTTCTATTTTATAAAAAACTAAAATTGCTCAAAATATAGTGCTTATAATTTTGGGGATTTATTTCTAGGATAACAAATGGAACAGACTAATTTAGAACGCCGCAGATGGCTATCATTAGGTGGGATCATATTAGGAGCGACCTTGTTGCCTAATTATGTAAAGGCTGCAGTATCAACCCCTAAACCATTTATTTTACGATTAAGAAATATTAACACTGGCGATGCGTTTACCGCTAGTTATGCAACGGGACGTTTTTCAGCCAAAGATCTTGGAAAACTGAACTACTTAATGCGAGATCGTCATACTAATCAAGTTAAAGCGATTGATCCTAACTTATTTATGAAATTAACAAGAATTTTAGCGAAGTTAGGTATGCGTAATTCTGAAATTCAAGTGTTGAGTGGATACCGTTCTGCTCAAACAAATGCCAGAATGCGTCGTCGTAGTCGCGGTGTTGCGAGTAATAGCTACCACATTTTAGGTAAAGCGGTTGATTTTAATATCCAAGGTGTACCACTGGCACGTATTAAAATGGCTGCAGAGAGCTTAAGTAATGGTGGGGTTGGTTATTACCCTCGCAGTAATTTTATCCACGTTGATACAGGCCCTGTCCGTACATGGCGTGGCTAGCAAGCGGTAAGATTTGATGTTTAATTTGCAAATTGTGCCTGTCACACCATTCCAGCAAAATTGTTCAATTATTTGGGATGAGCATAAAGATGCCGCAATTATTGATGCGGGTGGTGAGGCACAAAAAATCATTCAGTTTGTCGAAGGGCAAGGGCTGAATGTTAAAAAATTATTGATTACTCATGGTCATCTTGATCACATAATGGCAGTTGCTGAATTACGTCAGCATTTTGGTGTTGAAGTATTTGGATCTCATCAGGCCGACAAACCACTTTTTGAACAGCTTCCAGAAATTTGTCGTAGTTATGGTTTTCCAGAAGTCCCAGCCTTTTTACCCAATCATTGGCTAAATGAAGGTGACCAAATTCAAGTCGGTCAATTAAACTTTACGGTTCGTCATTTACCAGGACACTCTCCAGGCCATATTGGTTTTTTCGACTTTGAGAATAAGATTACTTTTAGCGGTGATGTATTATTCCAAAACAGCATTGGTAGAACAGACTTATATCAGGGAAGCTTTGATCAATTAATCACAACGATTCGTTCAAAAATGTTTGATTTAGCAGATGATTTTATTGTGGTTTGCGGTCATGGTCCCCATACAACGATTGGCCAAGAAAAAATGTCTAATCCGTTTTTAAAGTAAAGGAATAACGATGATGCATCAATTAAAAGTCATTTTATTTACAAGTCTTTCTCTGTTTCTGACCGCTTGTTCTTCGTCCATTAATCCAGAAACGGGGCAACGCAATGATCCTCTTGAAGGTTTTAACCGTGCAATGTGGAAGATCAATTATGACTATCTTGATCCTTATGTCGTTGAGCCTATTGCAAAAGGTTGGCGAGATTATGTACCAAGCCCCGTGAAAACAGGCTTAGTGAATGTGGCAAACAACTTAGATGAGCCAGCAAGTTTTGTAAACCGTTTACTTGAAGGAGAAGGACAAAAAGCCATGGTGCATTTCACCCGTTTTTGGTTTAACTCCATTTTCGGCTTAGGTGGACTCATTGACTTTGCTAGCCTTACCCCAGATCTAAAATTAGAAAATGGTCATCGAGATTTCGGTGATACGTTAGGGACTTACAATGTGCCAACAGGTGCTTATGTAATGTTACCTGCGTATGGTCCAGCAACGCCACGTCAAGCCGTTGGGGATATCGTTGATACGACCTACCCTGTACTTTCTATGCTCACAACGCCTTGGGCTATTGCAAAATGGAGTGTACAAGGGATTGACGCACGTTCAAAACTGATTGGTAAAGACGAAATATTGAAACAATCGCAAGATCCGTATGTGACTTTCCGCGAAGCTTATTTCCAACATCTTGATTTCAAAGTAAAAGATGGTAAAACGGAAAATGAAGGAAAAGAGACTTTGTCTCAAGAAGAATTAAAAAATATCGACTAAAAAAGAACCCCAAACATAGTTTGGGGTTCTTTTAGATTTCATTAACCGAACAATTTACCAAGTACTGCTTTTGCACCTTGTTGCAAAAAAGCCATTTTGTTGACATTTTTCGATCAGACCTTGCACACCGCCTTGCGATTGTCATAATGCTTGAATGAGCTGAGTTGCTTTGTTTTGACCTTCGCCACCACCGAATACTGATGATGTCATAGCACCTAAAATACGGTTTAACATTGTTTCTCCATAAAGGTGTTTCCATAAAGTTGCAAGCGGTGAGATTTGCAAAAAATGTTGCGAATCTGACCGCTTGTCGTTATTCATCCGCTAAAATTTGGCGGACACGTTCGAGATCTTCAGCGGTATCTACGCCCACTTGCGGGGCTTGTTTGGCCAAGTCTAAATGAATTTTTTCCCCATACCACAAGGCACGCAGTTGTTCGAGGGACTCCAACTGTTCTAATGCTGTTGGCTGCCATGCCACATATCGCTTCACAAAACCTGCACGGTAAGCGTAAATCCCGATATGGCGTAAATAGTTTTGCTGAGAGACAAACTCATCGTCAAGGGTAGCGAAGTGATCCCGTGGGAATGGAATTGGGCTGCGAGAAAAATAGAGCGCCATTCCGTTTGTGTCGGTTAAGGTTTTGACCACATTGGGATTAAGCAACTCTTCTTTGCTGGTGAGTTTGACTGCAAGTGTAGCAAAATTGACGTGATGGCGGTCTAAATTTTCGGCAACTTGAGCTACGATTACGGGGGGGATAAGTGGTTCATCACCTTGAATATTGACGATAATTTCATCATCGTTAATTGCCATTTTTTCGATCACTTCAGCTAAACGTTCCGTGCCAGAGTTATGTTTATCAGATGTTAGGCAAACTTCACCACCGAAATTTTTCACGGTCTGCTCAATTTCGGGGTGATCGGTAGCAACAATCACACGCTTTGCCCCCGCTTGTTGTGCTTTTTCCCAAACGTGTTGGATCATCGGTTTGCCTACAATGTCTAGCAATGGCTTGCGAGGCAAGCGGGTAGAGGCATAGCGAGCAGGAATGATAACGGTAAAATCCATAAAATCTCCTAAATGCGAGAAAGATCAAATTTGGTAAGGTCAATGCTGTTTGGCGTGCCATAAAATTCGCTCAAGGCTTGGCGAAGCTGCTCGGCACGTAAGGGTAATCCGTTTGCTGCGTAATGTTTCACTTGGGCATAAACGGCATTTTTGAAAGCCGTATTATCGCCTGCATTGCCCGTGAGATTGTCGGCACTTGCAAAATAACGGAAATTGGCAGCCGTGGCCAAAATCCATTCGATGGCTTGCGGTTTGACTTCCACCTGCTCAAATTCCCGTTGGCGTTCTTCGGAACGTCCGTCTGGTTCATACCAGTAGCCAAAATCTTCTAATTTACGTCTCTCTTTGCCAGCGACTAGCCAGTGTGAAATTTCGTGTAATGCACTACTGTAGAAGCCGTGGGCGAATAAAATAACATTATATGGACGTTCGCTTGGCACATTGTCTTCATCAATAAATGCAGGCAAGTAAATGGGATAATCGCCACCCCGTTCTAAGCGGGTGTTATAACTTTCGGCAAAGCAGTCGTCAAAAATTTGAATTAAATCGTGGTAGTTATGGTTGTCTTGATTCATTGGGTTGATTGTTTAGTTAAATAGAGCATACAAGCGGTCGATTTTTAAGGATTTTTTGCAAATTAACGAATATAACTCACAACATTGCCAATCTCTTCCGTATGGCTGGCGAGAGAAATGCCGCATTCATCGTCTTGTGGTGAACCAATCATCACTAGGGCTACGATTTTGTCAAATTCACCGCAGCCAAACGCGTTACGTATTGCGGAACCGTTTACCCATTTTCCACTGATCCAGCAAGTTTCAAACCCTTGAGCATTGGCGGCGAGTTGCATCGCATAGGTGGCACAGCCTGCAGTAAGCATCTGCTCCCAAGCGGGTACTTTGGCGATATCTTTTGCAATTTTTGCCACTACACCGATCACCATCGGAGCACGTTCGCTCAATTTACTGGCTTTTTTATACATTTCATCGTCTAAACCAAATTCGTCTACCACCGAACGTAGATATTGATGGAAGGTCTCCATGCCACTTTTTTCGATCACGACAAAATGATAAGGCTTAAGATGTCCATGATCAGGCACTCGCAAACCAGCTTTGAGAATGGCTTCAAGTTGCTCTTTGTTTGGGGCGATGTTGCCGAATTTTTTGCTGGAGCGGCGGTGTTGAAGTAGGTGTAGGGCGTCGATTGAAGATTTCATGTTTTTATATTGAGTTTCGGTTGAAAAAATTGCACGAAGAATAGCATATTTGCCCCTTTTTATGGTAGCTTACGCAGTATTTTTTGTGTGGTCAAAAACAAAAGAGAACAACAATGTTAGTTATTTTTAAAAGTATTTATAAGGTGTTTCGTTGCATTCGAGAGTTTGTAATGAGCCTGTTCTTTATTTTATTTGTGATGATTTGTTTTGCCGTGGTGAGTTTGCTACAAACAGACACTAAAATGGTAAAGCAACCTGTGCCTGTTGAGAAAGGGGCGTTGTTACTGAATTTAGATGGCTATTTGGCGGACAATCATGATGAGTTTGGTGATTTTCATCGCTTTGTTCAATCAGAGTTAGGCGGTAGCAGTGATCCCGTTAAAATTTCAGTATTTGATGTGGTAAGGGCGATTAAAGCGGCTGAGTATGACGATAAGATTACGGGATTAGTTCTCGATCTTCGCTATTTTGAAGGCGGTGATTTAGCATCGCTTCATTTTGTGGGAGATGAAATCACTCGTTTTAAAAAATCAAATAAACCTGTCTTAGCGATTGGTGAATATTACACTCAAAAGCAGTATTTCTTAGCCAGTTTTGCGGATAAAGTGTATTTAAACAAAGCTGGGTTTGTTGATCTTCACGGTTTAAATTACTCAACACTCTATTTCAAAAGTTTATTTGAGAAAATCGAGGCCATCCCACATGTTTTCCGTGTTGGTACCTATAAATCTGCCGTTGAGCCATTTTTGCGGGATGATATGTCACCAGAAGCAAAAGCGAATGCAAGTTTATGGTTAGAGCAACTGTGGGGGCAATTTAGCCAAAAAGTGGCGGAAAACCGCCAAATCAATGCAAAAACGATTGTACCTGAAATTTCCCAATATCTTGCAGATTATAAAAAAGCCAAAGGCGATGATGCTCAATATGCGTTGCAAAAAGGGTTTGTGACAGAATTAGTTGATAATCAGCAATTACAACAAATTCTACTTGAACAGTTTGGTAAACATGTTGATGGTGATTACAACTATGTGAGTTTCTTTGACTATGTCGCCACGCTTTCTGATCGCTTTGATGTGCAAGATAGCAATAAAATTGCTGTTGTGAACGTTGAAGGCGAAATTATTTTAGGTGAAAGCGATGAAAGTAGTGCAGGGAGCGATACCATTGTGAATTTGTTGCGTAAGGCTCGAGAAGATAATGATGTGAAAGGCGTTATTTTACGAGTAAACAGCCCAGGTGGTAGTGCAATGGCGTCTGAATTGATTCGACAAGAAATTGATGCCGTTCAGCAAGCAGGTAAACCCGTAGTGGTTTCGATGGGCGGAATGGCGGCATCGGGCGGATATTGGATTTCTGCAACCAGTGATAAGATTGTCGCCAGCCCGAATACCCTAACCGGCTCGATTGGCATTTTTGGTTTAGCGGTTAGCTTTGAGCAAACAGCCAAAAATTTGGGTATTTCCGAAGATGGCGTTGCCACCTCGCCACTTGCCAAAGATATTGGATTCAAACCCGTTTCCAAGGCACAGGGTGAAATCTTACAAATCGGTATTGAAAATGGGTATGACCGTTTTATTGAATTGGTAAGCCGCGGACGTAAGATGAGTAAATCGGAAGTAGATAAAGTTGCACAAGGTCAAGTTTGGACAGGACAAGCCGCTTTCGAAAGAGGATTGGTTGATGAATTAGGTGATTTCAATCAAGCCTATCAAAGTGTGGTGGAGCTTGTAAATCAGCAGCGTAAAGCAAAAGGCGAGTCTGAAATCGAAGGGTTTTCAACGCAATGGATGATTACTCAAGATGATGACTTACTGAGCCAATTTATGCGTGATTTCAAGTTACAGTTACCATTCAAAGTGAGTACATTATTTGATTTACCGCTCGTTAAGTCAGCTGAAAAACCACTTGAATTATTGAATAAATTTAACGATCCAAAACAGATGTACCTTTACTGCTTAAATTGCGGCACGGTGAAGTAACAACAAGCGGTCAGATTCTCATGGAAATTTGCAAAAAATGCTTAGAAGCGGACCGCTTGTAAATCAATAAAATTTAGGGCAAACGGCGTATTCTAGATTGCAAAATACCCCGTTGCCCTTTAAACTTCCTAACTTATTTTGACCCGAAAATTGACAGCAATGACCGAAAATACTCAAACTTTATCGTTAGGACAACAATTTAAAACGGCTCGAGAAGCTTTAGGGCTTTCGTTAGTTGAAGTCGCTCAACAGACAAATTTAAAGCGTAATCATTTAGAGTCTTTAGAAGACGATGTTTTCATCCTACCGAATATTCCTCCTGCTTTTGTGCGTGGCTATGTCAGAAACTATCTCCGTTTTTTACGGTTGCCTGCGGAATTAATTGATTCTGTTAATTATGGTGAAGTCACCCTTCCTAAGGAAATGAAAAAAGTTGCTGTTTCAGTGCCAGTTAAAACGAACTACAAATCTCAAACTCGTTGGGTAAAAGGGCTTACTTGGTTAATTCTGCTTTGTGCAGTCGGAATGACATTAGCGTGGTGGTGGCAAGAGCATAAAAAAGATCAAGCAAGTAGCGAGCAACTCGTCAATCGTTCGGTTGAAATGGTGCAAACTAATGCGAATGAAGGCAGTGTGGTGATTCCTGTTTCCACAACGACGGAGCCAATGCTCGTAACGCCTGAAGCTCAAACAGTGCGACAACAACCTCAAACGCCCGTTGCTACTGAGATTCCTTTGGTTATTGAACCAACGCCACCAACAGTGGCTGTGAATGTATTACAACAACCCGAGGCCGTTGAGCAAGTGACAACAGAACCAACGAAGCAACCTGAATCTGTGGTAATCAATGATGAATTACGTATTGAAATCACCAACGCAAATAGCTGGATTACTGTGCGTGATGCGAAAAACAAAAAACTTGCTGAAAAACTCTATAACGCAGGTGAAGTACTAACATTTAACGGCAACGAACACTATCGTTTAACCGTTGGGGCACCAGCAAACGTGAAAATTTATTACAAGGGCGAACAAGTGCCATTAAAAGTAGATGGCCGTGTTGCTCGTTTCAAACTCCCTTTAGCGAATTAACTATGTTACAAGAACCGAATATCAAACGTCGTGAATCGACCCAAATTTTTGTGGGAAATGTACCCATTGGTGGCGGTGCACCGATCGCCGTACAATCTATGACCAACACTCGAACCACCGATGTGGAAGCAACGGTTGCTCAAATCAAAGCCCTTGAACGTGTTGGGGCGGATATCGTGCGGGTTTCCGTACCGACAATGGATGCTGCCGAAGCGTTCAAATTGATCAAACAACAAGTGAATGTGCCGTTGGTGGCGGATATTCACTTCGACTATCGCATCGCCTTAAAAGTGGCAGAATATGGCGTAGATTGCTTACGCATCAACCCAGGCAATATCGGCAAAGAAGAGCGGATTCGAGCGGTGGTCGATTGTGCTCGCGATAAAAATATCCCGATCCGTATCGGTGTGAATGCGGGATCACTTGAAAAAGATATTCAAGAAAAATTTGGTGAGCCCACACCAGAAGCGTTATTGGAATCGGCATTACGCCACGTTGACATTTTAGATCGCCTTAATTTCGAACAATTCAAAGTGAGTGTGAAAGCCTCAGATGTCTTTTTAGCGGTGGAATCTTACCGCTTGCTTGCGAAAGCGATCAAACAGCCGATCCACTTAGGTATTACGGAAGCAGGCGGGGCGAGAGCAGGAGCGGTGAAATCAGCAATCGGTTTGGGTTTACTACTTTCAGAAGGTATCGGTGATACCTTACGTGTGTCGTTGGCGGCAGATCCTGTGGAAGAGATCAAAGTCGGCTTTGATATTTTGAAATCGCTACGCATTCGTTCTCGTGGCATCAATTTTATCGCGTGCCCAACGTGCTCACGTCAAGAATTTGATGTGATCGGCACGGTAAATGCCCTTGAGCAACGTTTGGAAGATATCATCACGCCAATGGATGTGTCGATTATCGGTTGCGTAGTAAATGGACCGGGTGAAGCGTTAGTTTCTGATCTCGGCGTAACGGGTAGCAACAAAATGAGTGGCTACTATTTGGATGGCGTTCGCCAAAAAGAGCGTTTCGATAACGACAAGTTGATCGATCAATTAGAAGCTAAAATCCGTGCCAGAGTGGCACAGCAGCATAATCGAATTGATATTGCCCAAGTTTAATTTTTCATTCAGGAGAGCAGATGAAAGTCGCTGTATTTGGTACTAAAAATTACGACCGAAAATATTTAGAACTGGTCAATGTGAAATATCATTTTGACTTGGAGTTTTTCGATTTTATGCTCAACGAACGCACAGCAAAAATGGCAGAAGGTTGCGATGTGGTCTGTATTTTTGTGAATGATGACGGCAGCCGTAAAGTGCTAGAAAAACTGGCAGAAGTGGGCGTGAAAATGATCGCTTTACGTTGTGCTGGTTTTAATAATGTCGATTTAGATGCGGCAAAAGAATTTGGTATTGACGTGGTGCGGGTGCCAGCCTATTCGCCAGAAGCGGTAGCGGAACACGCTGTTGGCTTGATGCTTACTCTCAACCGCCGCATTCATCGGGCTTACCAACGTACCCGTGAAGCCAATTTCTCACTAGAAGGCTTGATCGGATTTAATATGCACAAACGCACTGTAGGTGTGATTGGAACAGGCAAAATCGGTATTGCAACAATGCGAATTCTGAAAGGATTTGGCATGCATATTTTAGCCTACGACCCGTTTAAAAATCCTGAAGCTGAAGCCTTGGGGGCGGAGTATGTTAGCTTTGATGAGCTGTATGCGAAATCCCACGTGATTACCCTGCATTGCCCAGCGACCCCTGAAAATTATCATCTGCTCAACAAAGACACGTTCGCTAAAATGAAAGATGGGGTGATGATCATCAACACTAGCCGTGGTTCATTGATCAACACCCAAGATGCGATCGAAGCGTTGAAACAACGGAAAATTGGAGCATTGGGAATGGACGTATATGAAAACGAGCGGGATTTGTTCTTTGAGGATAAATCCAACGAAGTGATTTTGGATGACGTTTTCCGCCGTTTATCATCGTGCCACAATGTTTTGCTCACGGGGCACCAAGCGTTCTTAACCGAAGAAGCATTGATGAGTATCTCAGATACCACATTATCTAATATCAACTGCTTGGCAAAAGGGCAGCATTGTCCGAATAGCGTGCTAAACGGCTAAACAAGCGGTCAGATTTTCAAAAAGTTTTACAATTAGGAATAACACAATAATGTCAAAAACAATCAAAGCCCTACGGGGTATGAATGATCTTGCCCCAACGGACACACCATTATGGCAATGGGTAGAAGGGCAAATTCAGGCGACCTTCGCCAGCTACGGTTACACTGAAATGCGTAGTCCAATTATGGAGTCAACCAACCTATTCAAACGTGGTGTGGGTGAGGCGACTGACATTGTGGAAAAAGAGATGTTTACTTTCTCGCGTGATGAAGAAGCGGGCGAAAGTTTCACTCTGCGCCCTGAGGGTACGGCTGGTTGTGTGCGTGCTGCCATTGAACATGGCTGGATCTACAATCAAGAACAGCGTTTGTGGTATATCGGGCCAATGTTCCGCTATGAACGTCCGCAAAAAGGTCGCTACCGCCAATTCCACCAAGCAGGTGTAGAAATTTTCGGCATTCCAAACGCTGAGGCCGATGCCGAATTGATTATTTTAACCGCTCGTTTATGGGAAAAACTGGGCATTCGTGAACATGTTACCTTGCAATTAAACTCGATCGGCGGCTTGGAAGTTCGTACGAAATATCGTGAAGCTTTGGTCGCATTCTTACAGAATCATTTAGATGTGTTAAAACAAGATCCAGATAGCGAACGCCGTTTAACCACCAATCCGCTACGCATTTTGGATACCAAAAATCAAGCATTGCAAGCGGTGCTAAACGAGGCACCAAAATTGCACGATTTCTTAGACGAAGAGTCCAAAGCGCACTTCGCCAAACTCTGTTCGATTTTAGATGAAATGGGTATTGCTTACGAAATCAATCAAAAACTAGTACGTGGCTTGGACTATTACAACAAAACGGTATTTGAATGGGTAACCACTGCCCTTGGTGCACAGGGCACAGTATGTGGCGGCGGACGTTACGATGGCTTGGTTGAACAACTAGGTGGACACGCCACTGAAGGTGTGGGCTTCGCGATGGGCTTAGAGCGTTTGGTATTGTTGGTGCAAGAAGTGAACCCAAATATCAACTTGCCAAGAGCGGTAGATATTTATGTCGTTCACACTGGCGAAGGCGCGACTGCTGCAGCATTTCGTTTAGCTGAAACCTTACGCACGGCCTTTCCACAGTTACGCACAATGTTGCACACAAGCGGTGGCAATTTCAAAAAACAATTTAAACGTGCCGATAAGTCAGGGGCAAAAATCGCCTTGGTATTAGGTGAAAGCGAAGTCGCAGAAAACAGCGTGGTGATCAAAGATTTGTTTGGTGAAGCGGAGCAAGTCACTATCGCCCAAGCGGATTTAATCGCCGAACTGGGCAAACGTTTTGCATAAGAGAGGATAGAATGAGCGAATATTACAACAGCACTGAAGAACAACAGTTTAATGAAGCAAAAAACTGGTTTAAAAAGAACGGCACCCCAATTTTACTTGCTATTTGCGTCGTCGCTGGTGCAAGTTTCGGCTGGCAATTTTGGAAAAAGCACCAAATCGAAGTAGCACAACAAACCTCTGAAAACTATCAACAAGTGCTCGACAGCTACTTGCAAAATCCTGACAAAAACGCACCGCTTGTGGAGAAATTCATCAGTGAAAACCAAGGAACATATGTGGTTTTTGCTCAGTTGGAACAGGCTCGCCAAGCAGCCAATAAAGGTGATTTTGTTGCAGTCAAAAGCCAGCTAGAAAAAGCTTTAGCAGCGAGCGAAGATGCCACTTTGCAAAACGTGATCCGCTTCCGCTTAGCCTTAGTGGAATATCAACTTGGCAATTTCGACGGCGCCTTAGCGGTGTTAGCCAATTTGAAAGACAGTGCATGGGATTTACGTAAGCAAATTTTAGTGGGCGATGTGCTAACCGCAAAAGGCGACAAAGCTGCCGCAAAAAGTGCTTATGAGCAAGCGAAAGCGAGCGCCAGCGAGCAAGATAAAATACTAATCGACATTCGCTTGAATAATTTATAATTAATCTTAACTGCTCCTTATTCACTCAGTGTAGTATTTGAGTGTTAAGGAGCTATATGATTGGTTGAATTCCTTGCAGTGGTAGTGGTTCAATTTTCATATAAATTGGAAGCATTGTAGCTCTCAAAATACAATAGGATCACAATCTATAACCGTCATCCGAATAATTACTTTTTTCATTGAACACAAATGGAAACGATAACTTAACCAAAAGAGTTTGTTTCGAATAGAAACGTGCAAAATTTCCCGAAAATCCAACCGCTTGTAAGCCATTTCCGCTATAATTCCCCCAATTTTTTCCAAGAAAAGCAATAATGACCACTTATACCACTTATTTTGCCACCACTGCACGTGGCTTTGAAGAATTACTTAAAACGGAGCTCGAGCAAATTTGTAGCGCAGAATGCAAAGTTGCTCAAGGCGGCGTGCATTTCAAAACCACCCAGAAAGGGATGTATCAAGCCTTAATGCATAGCCGCTTGGCATCTCGCATTTTGCTGCCGTTGATTTCCACCAACATTTTCAGCGACAGCGATTTGTATGCCGCGATTGTGTCGTTTAACTGGCAAGAGCTGTTTGATGCTCGTGATAGCTTTTTTGTCGATTTCAACGGTACGAATCGTGAAATTCGCCATACACAGTTCGGGGCGATGCGGGTCAAAGACGGCATTGTCGATTACTTTGAACGCAAAGGTTCACCACGTCCAACAGTAGATAAAATTTCGCCAGATATTCGCATTCATGTCTATTTAGAACGTGAAAATCTGGTTGTTTCCTTAGATTTAAGCGGCGATGCGTTGCATATGCGGGGCTATCGTGAAGAGACGGGCAAAGCCCCTCTGCGTGAAACCTTAGCGGCGGCGATTGTACTGCGTTCAGGCTGGCAAAAAGGCACGCCGTTTATCGATCCAATGTGCGGTTCGGGCACCTTGCTGATTGAAGCGGCACAAATGCAAGCGAATATTGCTCCGCAGCTCACTCGCAAAAAATGGGGCTTTGATTTCTGGAAAGGACATCAGCCTGCGATGTGGCAGGAAGTTGTACAAGAAGCCAAACAAGCGGTTAATTTAAGCAAAGATTTTGCACATTTCTACGGCATCGATCTCGACCACCGTGTGCTACAAAAAGCGAAGCAAAATGCCGAGAATGCAGGTGTGGCGAGTTTGATCCAATTCCATCAGGGCGATATTGCGACGTTAAAGAATCCGACAACAAGCGGTGAGATCGGAACGATCGTTTGCAATCCGCCTTATGGTGAGCGTCTAGGCACAACGCCTGCGTTGATTGCATTGTATTCGGTCTTTGGGCAACGCCTGAAACAACAATTTGCGGGTTGGAATGCCTCAATTTTCAGTGGTGAACCTGAATTGCTCAACTGCTTGCGGCTGCGTTCTTCTCGCCAATTTAAGGCGAAAAATGGACCGCTTGATTGTGTACAGAAAAACTATTTGATTAGTGAACGCAGCCAAGAGCAAACGGAAGATATGAAATTCGAGCAAAATGCCCAAGTGGCGACTGATTTTGCCAACCGTTTAGCGAAAAATATCAAAAAAGTCGAAAAATGGGCGAAACAGCAGGGCATTGATGCCTACCGTTTATACGATGCGGATTTGCCAGAGTACAATTTAGCGGTGGATCGCTATGGCGATCATATCGTGGTACAAGAGTATGCTGCACCGAAAAACATTGATGAACAGAAAGCTCGTCAACGCTTGTTAGATGCTGTTTCGGCAACCCTTTATGTAACAGGTGTGGAAACCAATAAATTGGTCCTCAAAGTTCGTCAAAAGCAGAAAGGTACCAACCAATACGAAAAATTAGCCAACAAAGGTGACTATTTCTTTGTGAATGAATACGGGGCGAAATTGTGGGTGAATTTAACCGATTATCTCGACACGGGGCTGTTCCTTGATCACCGGCTCACTCGCAAAATGGTCGGTGAAATGGCGAGGAGCAAAACCTTCTTGAATTTATTTGCCTACACGGGGTCAGCAACAATTCACGCTGCGTTAAATGGGGCGAAATCGACCACCACCGTAGATATGTCGAACACCTATCTCAACTGGGCAGAGCAAAATTTAGAGTTAAATGAATTAAACGGCAGAAATCACCGTTTGATCCAGGAAGATTGCTTACAGTGGTTGGTAAATTGCCGTGAGCGTTTTGAGCTGATTTTCGTCGATCCGCCAACCTTCTCCAACTCCAAACGGATGGAAAATACCTGGGATGTACAACGAGATCATATTGAGCTAATGAAACAGCTCAAACGGATCTTAACTGCCAATGGCACGATCATTTTCTCCAACAACAAACGGGGTTTTAAAATGGATTTTGATGGTTTAGCGGAACTTGGTTTAACCGCTGAAAACATCTCGCATAAAACGTTGCCATTGGATTTTGAACGCAATCCACAAATTCATAATTGTTGGATAGTGAAACATATCGAAGGATAGAAAATGTTAGATATTGTGTTATTTGAACCCGAAATTCCGCAAAATAGCGGCAATATTATTCGACTTTGTGCCAACTGTGGTTTTCGTCTGCATATGATTGAGCCTTTTGGTTTCACTTGGGATGATAAAAAACTCCGTCGTTCAGGGCTGGATTATCACGAATTTGTGGATATTAAAAAGTACAAAAATGTTGATGAGTTCTTAGCCACGGCAAAGCCAAAACGCCTTTTTGCACTCACGACTAAAGGTGAGCCAAATCACAGTGATGTGCAATATGAGTTGGGCGACTTTTTGATGTTCGGCCCTGAGAGCCGAGGCATTCCAAAACCGATTTTAGATAGTTTGCCGATGTCGCAAAAAATCCGTATTCCAATGGTGGCGGGCAGCCGTAGTATGAATTTATCGAACTCGGTTGCCGTCGTGGTGTATGAAGCGTGGCGACAATTCGGTTATCAAAATGCCGTGCCACGAGAGCCAATTTAACAGGATAACAAGCGGTCAGTTCCGCATAAAATGTTGCAAATTTTTGTACGGATCTGACCGCTTGCTGTAAATGTAAAGCCCTTAATCCGTAGATTAAGGGCTTTGTTTATTGCAAGCTGAATTTAACTGGCACAGTTAAATCAGTTGGGAAGCCTGCGGGTGGCGGTGAGTTCATCTTCGTGCTTTGTGCTGCACGGCTGGCAGCAGCATCGAGATTGCTGTTGCCTGAAGATTTTACTACGCTGACATTGGTGACCTGCCCGTTGCCAGAAAGTGTGAATCTCAGGGTAACTATACCCGTTTTACGCATCATCTTTTCCCGTTGAGGATAAGCGTTATTGGCTCGTTGCTGTAACGCTCGCTGCAGCTGAGCCTTATAAGCATTGATTTCACCGCTTGCAGCCGCATTATTACTGTTTCCACTGCCTGAAACAGCGGTCTGTAATTTTGAGCCTTGTACAGCATCAGGAATGGCTTTTGCGACAATACCTTGTTTGACTTCTGGCCCTTTTTCCACGGCTTTTATCGGTGGTTTGGGTTTGTCGGCTTTTGGCTTCTCTTTTGGTTTATCCTTTGGCTTTTCCTTCGGTTTCTCTTTTGGTTTCGGCTTTTCTTTCGGTTTCTCGATAGGTTTTGGCTGTTCAACTGGTTTCGGTTCAGGAATGGGTTCAGGTTCAATTTCTGGTTCTGGCTCTTTTATTTCTTCTGGCTCAGGTTCTTTTACTTCTTCTGGCTCTGGCTCAGGCGCGACCGCCACTTGTGGCTGCTCTAAAATTGCCGTCATCATTTCCATTGAAATACTTGTCACTTCCTCAACCGCTTTTGTTGGGCGAGTGGCGTGCATCGCCCACCAAATGCCTGCGAACAGGGCACTGTGTAGGGCTAACGAACCGAGCAAACCAAGGCGAGAATGGTGTTTCTGCATTATCTATCCTACTTTGCTCGTTATTTCGCGGTTTCTTTTTTGGTAACGATTGCCACGTTTTTAATTTCGTTGGCAGCCAAAATATCAGTCAGTTCCACAAATTTCTCAAACGCAACAGCCCCATCAACTTTCAACGTCACTTTTTGCGTTTTATCCCAAGTGGCAATTTCAATTTTGAGCTGATCTTGGTCGATTAGTTTATCGTTGTAGAAAAATTCGTTGTTTTCGGTGATAGTTAATAATTTAGCTAATTCATCGGCTTTGATCGCTTGCGTCGTGGAAGCTTTTGGCACATTAACTTGAATTTTACCTTGCGAGATAAAAGAAGCAGTCACCAGCACAATCGCAAGCAATACCAACATAATGTCGATGAACGGAATAATGTTAATTTCGTCAAACTTTTTCATTGGGAGTCCATTGGTAAAATGTTCGCAGGAAGTGACCGCTTGTTAGCCACGTTTGGCGGCAAGGGCTTGCCATTTGAGTTTGTTTTCTTCCACTTTACGACCGAAACCGTTGTAGAACATCATCGCAGGAATGGCAACTAAAATCCCCACTGCCGTCGCTTTTAATGCGAGGGATAAATGTACCATAATAGACGCAGCATCAATGTCGCCGCCTGAGTGCCCCAATTCATAGAAGGTCAGCAAAATACCGATTACGGTACCGAGCAAACCGATGTAAGGGGCGTTTGAGCCGATAGTTGAAATGGTGGTGAGATTGTGAGTGAGATCGATTTCTAGCTCTTGTAGTGTGTCGTACTGACTCACATTCACTTTTTTATAGAACAGCACTCGTTCAATCACTTTGGCGAATAAAATGACGCTCATTAAGGCGAGCAAACCTAGAATGATGTAGTCGATGTATTGTTGTAAAAATTGAAAAAGCTGTTCCATAAAAGCAATCCTTAAAGCCTAATAAAAATAGGGGTAATTTTTGATAATGGTTCGTATTATAGAAGTTAATCATAAAACTGCAATAAAATTCATCATCACAATACCTGCACAATGAGCGATTTGATGATATATTTCGCACTTTATCTGCAAGCTTAGAGCAAAAAATGGAAGAAACCTTTAAAGAAATCACTCCACAAGAAGCATGGGAGATGATGCAAAACGAAGATGCGGTATTAGTCGATATTCGCGACAGCATTCGCTTTAGCCACAGCCATCCGCAAGATGCGTTTCATTTAACCAATCACAGCTACGGCAAATTTTTAGATGAATACGATTTTGATCAACCGATTTTAGTTAGCTGTTATCACGGCATCAGTAGCCGTAATACCGCCCAATTTCTTGTCGAACAAGGCTTTGATCGTGTGTATAGCGTCAAAGGTGGCTTTGAGGGCTGGGTGAGAGCGGAGTTACCTGTAGAAATGGGATATTGATTAAATAAGTAGGATGGGGGTTGCCCCACTATGATGATTTGCAAATGTTTAATCAAAACTAACCGCTTGTCATCGTGATGAGTGGGGCAAGACCCGCGCTACACCGTAAAGCAATAGGTGGATACAAAGGTTCCCCCCTACAAGTTTAAAGAAAAAGGACAAAACAATGTGGAAAGAAATTTTACTTAACTACGGCATTTTCTTATTGGAATTGCTGACGGTGTTTGGCGTGGTTGCGGTTATTGTGATGTTGATTCTAGATAGCCGTAAACAGCCTGAAAATGGGTCAATTACGATCACTAATTTAACCGAGAAATATAAAGATCAGGTCAAAATTTTATCGAGTTTTTTCTTAAGTGAAGCAGAGCTGAAACACCAAGAAAAGTTAGACAAAAAAGCAGAAAAAGAGAAAGCGAAAGCAGAGAAAAAGCGTTTAAAAGAAGGCGAAGAAAATCTCGAACAAAGCAAATCTCGCCTGTTTGTGTTGGATTTCCATGGCGATATTCATGCAAGTGATGTCAGTGCATTACGCAAAGAAATTGATGCGGTGATTAGCCTTGCGAACCCAGAAAAAGATGAAGTGTTGCTCAAATTAGAAAGTCCAGGTGGCGTGGTACACGGCTATGGCTTAGCGGCATCGCAATTACAACGTTTGAAAGCGCATCAAATTCCGCTTACCGTTGCCGTGGATAAAGTCGCCGCAAGTGGTGGCTACATGATGGCGTGCGTGGCGGATAAAATTGTCTCTGCACCTTTTGCAGTGATTGGGTCGGTCGGTGTGGTCGCTCAAGTGCCCAACATTCACCGCTTGTTGAAAAAGCACGATGTTGATGTGGATGTAATGACAGCGGGGGAATATAAACGTACTGTCACCTTAGTGGGCGAGAATACCGAAAAAGGCAAACAAAAATTCCAGCAAGAATTGGAAGAAACGCACGAGTTATTCAAACAATTTGTGGCAGAGCATCGCCCACAATTAGATGTGGCGAAAATTGCGACAGGCGAACATTGGTTCGGGCAGCAAGCGATCAGTTTGCAACTCGTTGATGCGATTTCTACCAGTGATGATTTAATTCTTGACGCGGTGAAGGAAAAAGACGTTATTGAATTGAAATATCGCCACAAAAAGAAACTTCGTCAACGATTAGGCGATCAAATCGAAAGCCATTTAGAACGTTTAATTGCAAAGCTCTTGCATAAGAGCCATTCGCCAATGTTGTAAAATAGTATGAAAATGACAATAATTTTGTAAATTTTAATATTTCTTAAAATTGTCGAATAAATAGACTTCCAAAATACGCAAAAAATGCGTATCATACGTCCCCTTAGGTGAAAAAGCTTTGGCTTTTTTACTGTTGGAAAGAAATGAGAAGTACGGTTTTTGACCGTACTTTTTATTTGGGGACGTCTCTCATTAAATCTGTATTAAACTTAATCAATGGAACTTCGATGCGTATAGGACAGTATGAAATTAAAAACCGTATTTTCCTCGCACCGATGGCAGGAATTACTGATCAGCCGTTTCGTCGATTATGTAGCCAACTTGGTGCAGGTTTAACCTTTTCAGAGATGATGTCCACTAATCCTGATGTATGGCATACCGAGAAATCGAAGTTGCGATTGTCGCATCATCAAGAAATCGGAATTAACGCTGTGCAAATAGCAGGATCTGATCCCACAGAAATGGCGATGGCGGCAAAAGTAAATGTGGAATATGGGGCAGAGATTATTGATATCAATATGGGCTGCCCAGCTAAAAAGGTGAACAAAAAAATGGCTGGATCAGCCTTGTTGCGTGAGCCTGAATTAGTGAGTCGCATTTTAGATGCTGTCGTAAATGCTGTTGATGTTCCTGTGACGCTAAAAATTAGAACGGGTTGGGATCCTGAAAACCGAAATTGCTTAGAAATCGCTAAAATTGCAGAACAAGCAGGCATTTCCGCTCTTACTATTCACGGACGAACTCGTCGCTGTCTGTTTGAAGGAGAAGCAGAGTATGACTCAATTAAGGCAGTGAAGCAGGCAGTTTCGATTCCAATTATTGCGAATGGTGATATAACCACTGCGGAAAAAGCTCAACAAGTATTAGCTTATACTCAAGCTGATGCAGTAATGATTGGACGTGGAAGTTATGGTCGCCCTTGGCTGTTTGAGGAAATTGGAGACTTTCTAGAGCACGGACAGATTAACGAGTTACCGCTCGAACAAAAATGCCAATTGATGTTGAAGCATATCGAAGATCTTCATCAGTTTTACGGTGAAGAGAAAGGTTATCGAATTGCACGTAAGCATGTCGGTTGGTATAGCGAAAACTTAAGTCCAAACTCAAATTTTAGACGTACTTTTAATGCTTTAGAGACGACAAAAGATCAACTTAAGGTGTTAGAAGATTTTGTAAAATCGATTCGCTAGAATCTCAAAGTTGGATAAATAACAATGTTAGAACAAGAAAAAACAAGTCCATTAACAGTGTCAATGTTAAATTCACATGCACAACAAGTGAATAAACCATTGCGTGACAATGTTAAACAAGCCGTAAGAAATTACTTAGCACAATTGAATGGTGAAGATCCAACTGAATTATATGAGTTGGTACTTTCTGAAATTGAACATCCAATGTTAGATATCGTAATGCAATACACTCGTGGTAACCAAACCCGTGCGGCAACAATGTTAGGCATCAACCGTGGGACATTACGTAAAAAGCTAAAAAAGTACGGTATGGGCTAATTTTTGACGATTAGTCTGCAAGAATTACAAAAAAATCTCACTGAAAACAGTGAGATTTTTGTTTTTACAAGCGGTTAGTTTATCGAATTTTTTTGCAAATGAGCATTTGCAAAATTTGGTGAGAATCTAACCGCTTGTTTATTTATTTCACTTCCCGAATCATAATTTCTGACGGAATGACGGAACCTTGCCAGTAAAGTTCGGCGGCAACCTTGGCAGCGAGTTCAGCGTAGGCTTGGCTAATTTCGTGAGTTGGATCCGCGACCACTGTAGGGGTGCCGTTGTCTAAATCTTCACGCAGACGAATGTGGAGCGGTAGCTGCCCTAACACGTTAGTATTATATTTTTGAGCAACTTTATTCGCTCCACCTGTACCGAAAATATGTTCGTGGTGTCCACAGTTTGAGCAAATATGCACACTCATATTTTCGATAATTCCCAACACGGGGACTGACACTCGTTCGAACATTGCAATGCCTTTAATGGCATCGAGTAACGCAATATCTTGCGGCGTGGTAACTACCACTGCTCCAGTGACTGGAATTTGCTGCGATAGGGTGAGCTGAATATCGCCCGTACCTGGTGGCATATCGATCACCAAATAATCCAAGTCAGGCCACCACGTTTCTTGCAATAATTGGCTTAAAGCACTACTCGCCATGGGGCCACGCCAAATCGTTGCGTTGTCAGGCGACATTAAATAGCCGATGGAATTTGAGAATAACCCGTGGGCTTCAATCGGCACGATGTGTTTGTTATCGGGCGACGTTGGACGTTGATCAGCCGCACCTAACATATGTGGAATAGACGGACCGTAAATATCCGCATCTAAAATGCCCACTCTTGCTCCTTGCGCTTTTAATGCAAGGGCTAAATTGACTGAGGTTGTCGACTTGCCTACACCGCCTTTACCTGATGTTACTGCAATGATGTTTTTCACCCCATTTACCGCAGGGTGATTATTCGCCCGTTTAAGCGTAGCGATTTGGTAATTCATCACCCATTTTACCTCACTGACTTGGGCAATCTGTTTTAATTTTTCTTCGGTCTCCGCTTTTAATTGCTCAAAACCGCTGTTCCACGCAAACGGCATAGCAAGTTCAATGCGTAAGATCGTACCGCCGATCTCGGCTTTCTTGAGTGCATTTAATGCGACTAAATCTTTTTGTAGGGTTGGATGTTGGAATTGCTGTAAAATCCCTTTAATTTCAGCAAGTTGCTGTTCATTAAGTTGGTTCATTGGTTTATCCTTATTGTCGGTATAAATCTTTGCTATAAATCACTTCGCTGCTGTTATTGGGGTCTATGCCACGTATGTCAGGTGCAATAGTGAGACGTCTTTGATATTGGAAAAGCGGTAAAATGGCGACGTCATTTTCTAATTGTTGCACAATTTTGGTAATAAGTCGTTCCCGCTCTTTCACTGTTTGTGTTTGTTGAAGCTGTTCAAGTAGTTTATCGACAACTGGATTTGCATAGCCACTTTTATTATCAGGGCTTGTGGAATGGAACGGCATCAAAAACAAAACTGGATTTGAATAGTCTCCACACCAGCCTGAGCGAATCAACTGGAAGTTATGTTGCTGACGCTTTGTTAAAAGCTGTTTCCACTCAACCGCTTGCAACTGTACACGGAAAAGATCCGAACGGCTTAACGTAAGAGCCATACGGTTAGCAATGATATTGTGCTGACCATGATTATCATGCGTTAACGTGAGCTTCAGTGGATTATGAGCATCAAAACCGAGTTGGTGAAGAAGCTGCTCGGCACTATATGATGATGGATGATGATCATCACTGACCGCCAGCGATTTTGGCAGCACGGAATGTATTGGAATTCCTATACCACGGCTAATTTCAGAAGGCGAAATCATCGCTCGAATTGCTTGGCGAATTTCTTTTTTTCGTAGCAGTGGATCTTCAAAATTGAATTCATAGAAATAATTACACAACTTCGGTAAATGAACGATATCTCGTCCGTAGTTTTCTAATGGATTTTCAACCAGATCAAACCGATCAACATTTTGCACTGTGGTTAATAGCCGATAACGAACAGTTTGGAATCGTTGTTCAGGGAAGCGAGCCTCTAGCAATAGTAATAATTTTTCATGGGTACGAACTTTATAATAACCATTACTGATAAAGGCTTGATTTGGCTGTGGTTTTTTACCTTGATACGTTGGCAACAATGCCAAGTGAGCTAACATTTTCGGAAGCTGAAAATTGGCTGTGTGTAACGTAATTTGCAAACTGGTTGGATTTAATGCTGTGACACCAAGTTCCGTTGGTGGTAATTCGCCTTGCAAAATAGCTTTTGCATTTTGAATGCCCATATAGTTCAAATAAGGGGAAAGTGGGGAGGCATTAGCAGGATCAGCAAGACGTTGCCAACTTGCCACAAAGTCTTGAGCAGTTACTGGTTCGCCATTCGACCATTTGGCTTTCTCGTCCAAAATAATCAACCAATTTTTCCCATCCTCACTGAAAAATTCTCGTCCAATGGCAGGAACCACTTCGCCTTGTGGATTGAACATCATCAATCCAAGCAAAAGATCACGAACAGGGGCCGCATCGGCAATCGCTTTGACAAAATGTGGATCAAGCTGTATGTGGGCAGAGTAGATAGCACGGGTCAGCTCCGTAGGCGAATGCAATTCAACTAACGGTTTTTGATGACGAGTGACTGACTCTTGCTCGCAGCTGACGGTAACGAGCAAGCAAGCACTCAGATAAAGCCAATTTTTTGCAAAAGATTTCACGGATCTAACCGCTTGTGATAATAACATCATGCTTAATTCATCGAAGTGAGTCCAGGAAACAGATTGCTCAGCCCTGCGACAATAATTTCAATACCAAGTGCCATCAAAATCAAGCCCATAATACGCGTAACGATATTTGAGCCTGTTTTACCTAAGCGTTTAACCAACGGTGCTGAGAAGCGGAATAGCACATAACAGATCGTCGCAAATAGAATAATAGCGATGCTAAAGCCGATATAATCAACCCACGAATGATAGCGAGTCCCCCACACAATCGTTGAACCAATTGCTCCGGGGCCTGCCATAATTGGCATGGCTAATGGCACCACTCCGATATTTTCATATTCAGATAAATCGGCATTTTTTTCTTCTTTATTTTGTTTATGTTCACCGAGTTTGCCGCTGATCATCGTCATCGCAATACTCACAATTAGAAAGCCACCGGCAACGCGGAAAGAGTTTAGCGAAATACTGAAGGCATCTAAAATCACTTTTCCGAAATAGAGACTGACCAACAAAATCACCCCCACGGAAACGGATGTGATCAAATTGGTGCGATGGCGATCTGCCTCGTATTGATGGGCAGTCATACTAAAGAAAATCGGCAAAGTGCCGAACGGATTGACGATTGCAAACAGCCCGATAAAGAACTGCAAATAAATCGCAAAGTTGATAACGAGATCCACAACAAACTCAAAATAAAGCCAAAAATAGTTGGCTATTATATAGGGAATCTTTCTTGAATAATGTAAGGCTTGCAAAAATTTACAAGGTGGTAAACGAAATTGGAGTATAATTCTCAGCATAATTCAGTACGAGCTTGGTAAAGGAAAATTATGCGTTTAGATAAATTTATTGCCGAAAATACGGGGCTGACTCGTTCCCAAGCAACTAAAGCGTTGCGGGCGGGGCAAGTCACTGTCAATGGCAAAATGGAAAAAAACAGTGCATTGAAAATCAACGAGCAAGATGAGATTTGCTTTGATGGCGAGCCGTTGGCGTGGGTAGAAGATGGGCAATATTTTATGCTGTATAAACCGCAAAATTGCGTTTGTTCTCATGATGATGGCGAGTATCCAACGGTGTTTCAGTTTTTCGACTATCCGCTGACCACTAAATTACATTGTGCGGGACGGTTGGATGCGGATACCACTGGTTTGGTGCTGCTTACTGATGATGGCAAATGGTCACACCGTATTACATCCCCTAAACATCATTGTGAAAAAACGTATTTAGTGACCTTGGCGGATCCCGTTGAAGAGTGCTATGCGGAAAAATTTGCCGAGGGAATTATGCTACGGGGCGAGAAAACGCCAACTAAACCAGCTCAGTTAGACATTTTGGATGATTACCATGTTAATCTCACCATCAGCGAAGGCCGTTATCATCAGGTAAAACGCATGTTTGCGGCGTTAGGAAATAAGGTTGAGGCTTTACATCGTTGGCGGATTGGTCATGTGATTTTAGATGAAAATTTAGTGGAGGGGGAGTTCAGGCCTCTCACCGTAGAAGAGGTTGAGCGTTTTAAATGAAAATAGCACTTCGCCCAAATACCTTTTTTGTTGTGATTCTCGGAATGCTATCAATGTTTCCGCCGTTAGCGATTGATATGTATTTACCTTCTTTTTTAGATATTGCTCGAGATCTCAATGTTTCTCAAGAAAAAGTGCAAGCCACTCTTGCGGTGTTTACTTTTGGCTTTGCAACAGGCCAACTTTTTTGGGGACCCGTTGCGGATAGTTTTGGGCGTAAACCTATTATTTTATGTGGCTTAGCAGGTGGAGCGGTTGCATCTTTTTTCTTAACACGATTAGCAGATATTGATACCTTCTATCTACTACGATTCATTCAAGGGCTTTTTGGTGCTGCACCGACAGTGGTTGTTGGTGCTCTGGTTCGAGATTTATTTGATCGAAATCAGTTTGCCCGCATGATGTCAACGATCACTATTATTACCTTAGTTGCTCCTTTACTTGCTCCGATTGCAGGGGGCTATATGGCGAAATGGTGGCATTGGCACTCCATTTTTTATGCTTTAATGGCGATGGGGGTGATTTGCTTTGGTTTATTTGCTTGGCGTGTGCCAGAAACATTAAAAGCGGAACATCGAATGCCACTCAGTTTTGGGAAGGTACTACGTAACTTTGTACGTTTAATTTCTCATAAAGCTACCTTGGGCTATGTATTAGTTGGTGGGCTTTCTTTTTCAGGGATGTTCACTTTTTTAACCTCAGGCTCATTAGTCTATATCGGACTATATGATGTAGCGCCACAGCATTTTGGTTATTTCTTTATGCTCAATATTGCCACCATGGCAACAATGACGTTAATCAATGGACGTCTTGTCATGAAAATTGGCTCAGAGAAGATGTTACAAGTAGGCTTAGGGCTTCAACTGATCGCAGGTATTTGGCTGATGATAGTTGGCATCTTTCAACTAGGTTTATGGCCTATGGTGATTGGGATTGCAGTTTTTGTCGGAATGATCTCAACGATTGGCAGCAATGCATCAGCAGCGATTTTAGATCGCTATCCTGAAATGGCGGGAACCGCCAATGCACTCGCAGGGACCGCTCGTTTTGGATTAGCCTCCTTAATTGGGTTAGGGGTATCTTCTATTCCGCTTACTACCGAGCGACCAATGGTATTTACAATGGCAATCTGTACATTGTTAGCGTCAACTCTCTATTATTTTCTCTGCTTACGGGGACAAAAGTCGTAAAGATTAATAGGATTTTCCTGTTAATTTTATTTTAAATAAAAATTTTCTTGTCCATAAATCGACTGTAAAGCCTTTAAAGCTGTGGATAATTTTCTACCTAATTAGATAAAAACAGAATAATTCACTTTTTTGATTCTGTTTTTATCTATTTTCAGCTTTTTACATAGAATAATAATATGAAATTTAGCTAAAAATAGCATTTTACTTTTATTTTGAGAGTCGTTATAGTCGAGCCATTCCACAAGCGGTGAGATGGTTTTGTTATTTTGCAAAATGTAATCCAGAACTGACCGCTTGTATTAGCTTTAAATATAATGAGTTGGCATACCTATGAAAAAGACCCTATACGAAAAATTGTTTGATGCACATATCGTCCACGAAGCACCAGGCGAAACGCCATTGCTTTATATCAATCGCCATTTGGTACATGAGGTAACTTCTCCACAAGCCTTTGACGGACTACGTGCAATGGGGCGTGAAGTTCGCCAGCCGAGTAAAACTGTGGCAACGATGGATCATAACGTACCAACGGACAGCCGTGATCTTGGCGGTTCTGGCGAAATGGGGCGGATTCAAATGGTCGAGCTTTCAAAAAATACCGACCAGTTTGGCATCCAACTTTATGATATTAACCATATTAATCAAGGGATTGTACACGTGATGGGGCCTGAGCAAGGCTTAACTTTGCCAGGTATGACGATTGTTTGTGGCGATTCCCACACGGCAACCCATGGTGCATTCGGAGCATTAGCTTTCGGGATTGGTACATCCGAAGTAGAACACGTTCTCGCCACACAAACGGTCAAGCAAGCTCGTGCTAAAAAGATGAAAATTGAAGTGCGAGGCAAAGTGCGTGAAGGTATCACTGCCAAAGATATTGTGTTGGCGATTATCGGCAAAACCACTATGGCAGGCGGCACTGGCCATGTTGTTGAATTCTGTGGAGAAGCGATTCGGGATCTCTCCATGGAAGGACGAATGACGGTTTGCAATATGGCAATCGAATTAGGGGCAAAATCGGGCATTATCGCACCAGATGAAACCACCTTTGCGTATTTAAAAGGTCGTCCCTCTGCACCGAAAGGACAAGATTGGGAAGATGCTGTCGCGTACTGGAAAACTTTGCATACTGATGATGGTGCAGAATTTGATACAGTCGTGACGTTAGAGGCGAGTGAAATCGAACCGCAAGTAACTTGGGGAACCAACCCTGGACACGTTATCGGCGTGAACGATGTGATTCCAAATCCAGCAGAAATGGCCGATCCGATTGAGCGTCAATCAGCGGAAAAAGCCTTAGCCTATATGGACTTACCGCACGGCATTAAATTGACCGATGTGGCTATTGATAAAGTCTTTATTGGCTCTTGCACGAATTCCCGCATTGAAGATTTGCGAGCAGCAGCGGCTGTGGCGAAAGGTCGCAAAGTCGCTAACGGCGTGCAAGCCTTAGTCGTGCCAGGTTCAGGTTTGGTTCGAGCTCAAGCGGAAAAAGAAGGCTTAGACAAAATTTTTATCGAAGCGGGCTTTGAATGGCGTCAGCCTGGTTGCTCAATGTGTTTAGCGATGAACAATGATCGCTTAGCTCCAGGTGAACGTTGTGCTTCCACTAGCAACCGTAATTTTGAAGGTCGCCAAGGCAGGGGCGGACGTACTCACTTAGTGAGCCCCGCAATGGCAGCCGCTGCTGCAGTTTACGGTAAGTTCGTCGATATTCGTAAGGTAGAACTGCATTAACGTACAAACAAATTGATATGCATTGTAGGGGAGGGGTTGTGTCCTCCCGAACAAGCGGTCATTTTCACCAAATTTTTTGCAAATGACAAACGGGTGGAGACATCAGTCCGCCCTTAAAAGAGATAAGAACTTATGGCACGAGAATTCAAACAACACACGGGCTTAGCCGTTCCATTAGATGCGTCACACGTTGATACGGATGCAATTATCCCCAAGCAGTTTTTACAGAAAGTCAATCGCACTGGCTTTGGGGCACATTTATTTCACGAATGGCGATTTTTAGATGATGAAGGTAAACAGCCAAATCCCGATTTTGTGCTGAACTTCCCTCGCTATCAAGGGGCGAGCATTTTATTAGCTAGGGAAAATTTTGGCTGTGGCTCTTCCCGTGAACACGCCCCGTGGGCATTGGACGATTACGGTATTCGGGTGATTATCGCCCCAAGTTTTGCGGATATTTTCTACGGCAACAGTTTAAACAATCAGATGTTACCAATCCGCTTAAGTGAAGAAGACGTTGATGAACTGTTCAAATTTGTGGTAGCAAATGAAGGGGCGGAAATTACGGTTGATTTAGAAGCCCAAACCGTCGTCGCAAACGGCAAAACCTACCTTTTTGAAATCGATAGCTTTCGCCGCCATTGTTTGCTAAACGGCTTGGACAATATCGGTTTGACCTTGCAACATGCCGATAAAATTGCGGAGTTTGAAAGTAAAATTCCTGCATTTTTACGATAAGTGAAAAAGGCGAGAATATTCTCGCCTTCACGCTTTACTCTTTGGTGAGCAACTTATTCAACGCTTGTGCGTAATCCGCAGACAGGGGGCCAAAAATGGCTTGAACACCTGATGAAACGTTTACCACTTCAGCGGCACCCAGTGTTTTCAACGCTTCACTATCGACTTTCGACAAATCTTTCAATTTGGCTCGTAAACGAGTGATACATGAACTGATTTGTTCAATGTTTCCTTCTCCTCCAAGGGCTTTCAAGAGGTCTGCAGGATCTATCGGCAATGTTTCGTTGCTTTCAGTTTTTGTCGTTTTTTTGAATAAACCAAACATAATGGCTCCTATTAAAAATGAAAAATTGATGGCGATATTTTACGCCTTTTTGCCTAACCCCGCAGCGTTTTTGCAAATTTTTTGCCGAAACTGACCGCTTGTAAGTGCTTGAACTTTGCTCTTCCACAAGATTTTATGCTAAAATTTGGTCACTTTTGATCGTTCATTGTGGGAACGAGCGTAGAGTAAATTTGCAAAATTTTGCAAGAATCCGACCGCTTGTAGGCGGTTTTTTATTTCATCAACTATTTAATGAACAAGTAGCCTCTCGTATGGGCTACCACTGTAAAGGAAACATTATGCCAATTATTACCCTTCCAGATGGCTCACAACGCCAGTTTGATAATCCAGTTTCAGTCTTAGACGTTGCTCAAAGTATCGGTGCAGGTCTTGCCAAAGCAACCATTGCTGGGCGTGTGAACGGTGTACGTCGTGATGCATCAGACATTATCAGTGAAGATGCAACCCTTGAAATTATTACCGCCAAAGATGAAGACGGTTTGGAAATTATCCGTCACTCAACGGCTCACTTATTAGGTCATGCGATCAAACAGCTTTTCCCAGATGTGAAAATGGCGATCGGCCCGACCATCGACAACGGTTTCTACTACGATGTGGATTTAGACCGTTCGTTAACCCAAGAAGATTTAGATAATATTGAAAAACGGATGTTGGAGTTGGCGAAAACCAACTACGATGTGGTGAAAAAAGTCGGCAGCTGGCAAACTGCCCGTGATACCTTTGAAGCCCGTGGCGAGCCGTACAAAATGGCGATTTTAGATGAAAATATCGCTAAGGATGATCAACCAGCCTTATATCATCACGAAGAATATATTGATATGTGCCGTGGCCCACACGTGCCAAATATGCGTTTTTGCCACCACTTCAAAATTATGAAAGTGGCGGGAGCTTACTGGCGTGGCGACAGCAAAAACAAAATGTTACAACGCATTTATGGTACCGCTTGGGCAGACAAAAAACAGCTTGCGGACTATTTGCATCGCTTAGAAGAAGCCGCAAAACGTGACCACCGTAAAATCGGTAAAGCGTTAGATTTATTCCATATGCAAGAAGAAGCACCCGGTATGGTGTTCTGGCACAATGATGGCTGGACAATTTTCCGCGAACTTGAAACTTTTGTGCGTACCAAGTTAAAACAGTACGATTATCAAGAAGTGAAAGGTCCATTTATGATGGATAGAGTGTTGTGGGAAAAAACCGGTCACTGGCAAAACTACGGTGATTTGATGTTTACCACTTCATCAGAAAATCGTGAATATGCGATCAAACCGATGAACTGCCCTGGTCACATTCAGATCTTCAACCAAGGTTTAAAGTCTTACCGTGATTTACCGTTGCGTATGGCGGAATTTGGTTCTTGCCACCGTAATGAGCCATCAGGTTCATTACATGGCATTATGCGTGTGCGTGGTTTCACTCAAGACGATGCCCATATTTTCTGTACCCCAGAACAAGTAGAAAGCGAAGTGACTTCGTGCATCAAAATGGTATATGACATTTACAGTACCTTTGGCTTTGAAAATATCAAGGTGAAACTTTCCACTCGTCCAGAAAACAGCATCGGTACCGATGAAATGTGGGCGAAAGCGGAAGCTGACCTAGCGGCTGCATTAGTGGCAAATGGCTTGGAATATGAAATCCAAGAAGGAGAAGGGGCATTCTATGGGCCGAAAATTGAGTTCACCCTACACGATAGCTTAGATCGTGCTTGGCAGTGCGGTACGATTCAGCTCGACTTCTTCCTACCAGAGCGTTTAAATGCGTCTTATGTGGCAGAAGATAACGATCGCAAAACGCCTGTGATGATCCATCGTGCGATTTTAGGCTCACTAGAGCGTTTCATCGGTATCATCACCGAAGAATATGCAGGTTTCTTCCCTGCGTGGCTTGCCCCAACTCAAGCGGTCGTGATGAACATCACCGACAGCCAAGCGGATTATGTTCAAAGCGTGGTGAAAGCCCTTTCTGATGCAGGTATTCGTGTTAAAGCCGATCTGCGTAACGAAAAAGTGGGCTTTAAAATCCGTGAACACACCCTACGCCGTGTGCCGTATATGTTAGTCTGTGGCGATAAAGAAATCGAAGTGGGCAAGGTGGCAGTGCGTACTCGTAAAGGTGCGGATCTCGGCACCTTCACCGTGGCAGAGTTTACCGAAATGCTCAAAAATCAAATCAAACAGCGTGAGTTGAAACTGTTTGGTGAGGGAGAAGAGTAAGAAAAATGCGGTCGTTTTGACCGCATTTTTTATGGAAATGTGTGACTGACTATTGCATAACCAGTCGAAATTTCGTAGAATTTCGCCCGTTTTTTGTCTTGCTGGACAGTAAGCAAACCCGAAATCATATCTTCTGCAAGCGGTATGATCGTAATAAAAATTTACTAGAGGAATAGTACTATTAAACCTGTAAAACGTGTTCAGACAAATCGTGCACATCGTCTCAATGATGAGATTCGTGGTGTAAAGGAAGTTCGTTTAACTGATCAAGATGGCGAACAATTGGGAATCGTTTCATTGCAAGTGGCTTTAGCTAAGGCGGAAGAAGCAGAGTTAGATTTAGTTGAAATCAGCCCAAATGCCGAGCCGCCTGTTTGTCGCATTATGAACTATGGTAAGTTCATTTACGAGAAAGAAAAAGCCGCGAAAGAGCAGAAGAAAAAACAGAAAGTTGTGCAAGTGAAGGAAATTAAATTCCGTCCAGGCACAGACGAAGGGGACTATCAGGTAAAACTACGCAGTCTGATTCGCTTTTTAGAAGATGGGGACAAAGCCAAAATTACCGTTCGCTTCCGTGGTCGTGAAATGGCTCACCAAGATATTGGTTTAGAGGTATTAGAGCGTGTTAAAAACGATTTAGCCGACATTTCTATCGTAGAATCTGCACCAGGTAAATTGGAGGGGCGTCAAGCCGTCATGGTGTTAGCCCCTAAGAAAAAATAATAAAAAAGTACAAAAGCAGCCTATCGGCTGCTTTTGCTATTTAAGTTCTTTTGCTTCTCTACATGCAGCTTTTTCTCCCCATTCACAGGCTTTTTGGTAATAATATTTTGCCTTTTTAGTGCTATCTTCTTCATTATAATAAAGCACAGCCAAATTATAAGCAGCTTTAGGGTGTTTATATTTGAACGCTTTTAAATACCATTCTTTTGCTTTAGGAATATTTTGGGGAACAATGTCGCTTTCATAATGAATCAAACCAGCCATTACTTGACTATCTGTATCGCCCTCTTTTCCTAATTTTTCAAATGTATCTAAAGCTTTAGCGTGTTCACCTTTATGATATTGCGATAGTGCTACACTATAAAAATGTGCAATATGCATGCTATCTGGGGAGTATGGCGTTCTATGTTTTTCAGCATAGAGATTGCGATATAATGTTTCTGCCTCTTTGGATTTTGGTGCATATTCTTGTTTTTTATCTATTACCACACTTAAAATGTCTAGTGCTTTATCAGGATCTTTTTTTACCCCATTGCCCTGATAATACATCATTCCATAAGTGTAGATAGCTTTGCCGTATAACTCCTCGAAACCTGATATTTCATGAGAATGGTGATCGAGATATTGATGCGTTTTTTCTAACAAAACCTTGGCTTGCTTAAAGTTTTGTTGGGTGCCTTTGCCTTCAGCATAAAGCAAACCAAGTAGGGGACCTGCAAAAAAATAGCGTCCATCTTTATAACGAACTCTTTGTTTTTCGTAAGATTTTTTTGCCCATTCAAATGCTTTTTGGTCATTTTTGTTGACTAATTTGCCGTCGTAATAAGCTTTAGCTAATAAAAATTGAACATAATCAGAATCAACTTGTTGAGCCGTTTGCTCCAAAACTTGAAAGCTAGGGTAATCGTATTCTGTCTTATAATTCCAAGATTGGCGTTCTAATGGATTTTGTGGTGTCCAATACTCTACATCTAGCCCACCTTGTGCATTTTTCTGACCATAAAAATAAACGTTTTCTCCTTGATAAGGGGTAGGACTTACTCCACACACAATGTTATTACTTAACACCACATTCAAACTTTCTTCTTCATCTTTGAGTAGCAGTTCATTCCACAAAGCATCAGCCACAATGCTATTTTGAGGAAATACTTTTCCTTTTACCTTTAATCTAGCTCCTTTAGAAGCCGATTTTGCTTGCTTAAGTGTGGATGTCGATAAGTTGAGATACGGTGATTTGACTTCCATCGCATTAAATTCTCTATCGGCAAAACGACATTTTGCTTCACTTACCGATCCCATTACTATCACGCCACCGATAACGGCCCCAGCACGAATAGGATCAACATTAGCTTGGCTAGGCATTACACAAGATAGTCCTAGGGCCATAATAGCTATGAATTTAGTTTCCATAAGGATTCCTCTAAATAGACTTCAGCATAATACATATAAGTAGTATTACATTCTGATATTTTTATCACATCATTTCTAAAAGAACGACAAATTTTTGTAATTATATTGAAAAAATAAAAAAAAACAGTATACTTCTCAAGTTTCCCTTTAAAGGGAAATTAAGCAATCCACAGGCATATTTCGCAGCCTGATTTGCTTTGCAAGTTTCGACTTGCCGTGATGAAAATCGCTTTCATTGTGTCATTAGTGCAGTCAAGTAAACAAGCGGTTAAATTTCAATATTTTTTTGCAAGTTTCGCCTAATGGCTAATTTTAAACAAACAATGCGGAGTTATTAAACAATGCCAAAAATCAAAACAGTACGTGGTGCTGCTAAGCGTTTCAAAAAAACAGCTTCAGGCGGTTTCAAACGTAAACAATCTCACTTACGTCACATTTTGACTAAGAAAACCACTAAACGTAAACGTCACTTACGTCATAAATCCATGGTAGCGAAAGCAGACCAAGTTTTAGTAGTTGCGTGCTTGCCATACGCATAAGCGTTTGATTAAGTACAACGTACGGTTAGTTAATTTTAGTTTTAAAAATGTGGGCAAACGCCCAATAGACAATTAGGAGATTTAATAATGGCTCGTGTAAAACGTGGTGTTATTGCAAGAGCACGCCATAAGAAAGTTCTTAAGGCTGCTAAAGGTTATTATGGTGCACGTTCACGCGTGTATCGCGTTGCTTTCCAGGCAGTAGTTAAAGCTGCACAATATGCTTACCGTGACCGCCGTCAGCGTAAACGTCAATTCCGTCAATTATGGATTGCTCGTATTAACGCAGCAGCTCGTCAAAACGGTTTATCATACAGCAAATTCATCAATGGCTTGAAAAAAGCATCTGTTGAAATCGATCGTAAGATCCTTGCTGATATCGCAGTATTTGATAAAGTCGCTTTCGCAGCATTAGTTGCTAAAGCAAAATCTGCTCTTTAATTTTTAAAGAATAGAGAATAAGGACGTTTTTTAAACGTCCTTTTTTTATTTTAAGGTATAAAATGAACGCACTTATTTTAATTGATGTCCAACAAGCATTCTTTGATCCAAAATGGGGGAAAAGAAATAATCCATTAGCGGAACAAAATATGTTGTGTTTACTCGATTTTTTTCGCCAACAGAAGCTACGGGTGATCCATATTCAGCATATTTCAGATAATCCTCTGTCTTGCTTTCATATCACAACTGGGCAGGGCTTTAAGCAAGGTTTTACACCGCAAATAAATGAAAAAGTATTTCGAAAACGAGTCAATAGTGCATTTATTGGTACTGATTTAGAGCAATACTTGAAACAACAGGGGATTACGGATTTAACCATTGTAGGCTTAACACTCCCACATTGTGTTTCAACCACTACGAGAATGGCATCAAATCTAGGTTTTAATGTAACCTTAATTGAAGATGCAACAGCCTCTTTTCCATTAAAAATGCCAAATGGGGAAGAGATCTCAGCAGAAGATATTCATAAAATCAATATTGCGACATTAAATGACGAATTTGCAACAATTCTTTCAACTGCGGAGTTTTTAGAAAAATTGAATAGATAGGAGTTAAGAAGATGAACAAAATAATAGTGACTTTGTTCGTGTGCGGTTTATGTGCGTGTTCTACCCCCCCACAACAGAGCAGTGTACCAATGGATATGAAAGCAGTTGAAGAGTACCAACAAAAAATTGCTAGTGGGAAAACCGTTGGACCAGCGACACATTTTGATGACAGTGATTTAAATCACAGTGATCGTAAGCCAAAAGTGCAGGTGTATCACCACTATGAAAGAGTGCCTGTTTTAGTTCCCCACATAGGATATGAAAGGGCGTGGGGAAATCCTCGCTCAGGTGGAAGTATTGGCATTGGATTTGGCGGGTTTTATTAATCACAAAATGGACGCAACTGCGTCCATTTTAGTATCACAAGCGGTCAGTTACTGTGAGTTTTTTGCAAATCAGCTAAGTAGCAAGCCGTCATCACTCAGCTTTTCATGCCGATTCTGTTCAAATAAATGCAATAAATCAGGCACATCCATTTTCTGCCGTTCTTCTCCTGCCACATCAAATGCGACTTGCCCTTGATGCAACATCACAGTGCGATCGCCATAATCCAATGCTTGCCGCATAGAGTGTGTGACCATCAGGGTGGTAAGTTTTTGCTCTCGCACTATTTTATTAGTGAGTTCCAACACAAATGCGGTGGTTTTGGGATCCAACGCGGCGGTGTGTTCGTCCAACAATAAAATACTAGAAGGCTGTAGCGATGCCATCAATAAACTAACGGCTTGGCGTTGCCCGCCTGAAAGACGTCCCATTTGATCCGTGAGACGATTTTCCAAGCCTAAACCGAGCAGAGAAAGCTTTTCTCGAAACAGTTCACGCCGTTTGCGATTTAACGCAAAACCTAAATCCCGTTTTTGTCCACGTTGATAAGCTAACGCCATATTTTCTTCAATGGTGAGCGACTCACACGTACCAGCCATTGGATCTTGGAACACTCGAGCAACCAAGTTCGCCCGCTGCCAGCTACTTTGTTGGCTGACCTCTTGCCCTTGAATTAAAATGTTGCCCGCATCAATCGCACAATCACCGCTAATTGCATTGAGCATCGTCGATTTTCCTGCCCCGTTGCTGCCGATCACACAAACAAATTCGCCTTCTTGAACGGTCAGCGAAAGTCCTTTTAACACAGGATTTTCGATTGCTGTACCACGATTAAAGGTGATAAATAGATTATCCAATTCGATCATTATCGCCCCCGTTTTTGTGCGAATTTGTGTTTAAATTTCGGAAAGACAAGCACAGCCACCACGAGCAAAGCGGTGATTAAATTGAGATCTTGCGGACCTACGCCAATACCGTTTAATGTGTCATTATTTAACGCTAAAGCGATGAAGAAGCGGTATAAAATCGAGCCGATAATCACCGCCAAAGTGAGCCAGACAATCCGTTTGGCGGAGAAAATCGCTTCACCGATAATCACGGCAGCTAAACCAATTACGATAGTACCAACACCAATCGAAATATCAAAACCGCCATTACTTTGCACATACAAAGCTCCTGCTAAGGCAATTAAACCGTTAGAAATCGCCATGCCGAGTAGTGTCATTTTATTCACCGCAATGCCTTGTGCTTTTGCCATTCTGGCGTTCGTGCCTGTTGCTCGAATCGCCAAGCCCGTTTGTGTCGCAAAAAAGAGATCGAACAACAATTTTGCAATCACTACCACAAAGATGGCAATCAACAAGCGGACAATCGCTAGTTGTAGATCGTCATTTGCAGTGATACTGTCATAAACAGTGGGATCGCCAAGCAGAGACACATTCGGCTTGCCCATAATGCGTAAGTTGATCGAATAGAGTGCGATCATCATCAAAATACTCGCTAACAATTTTTCGATCTTAAAACCAATGTGTAAGCTTGCAGTGAGCATGCCAGCTATCGAACCTGCCAACATACCGCACAATGTTGCCAGCCAAGGATCGACATGATTCAAAATACAAAGTACGCATACGCCTCCACCTAACGGAAAGCTACCGTCCGCAGTTAAATCAGGGAAATCGAGAATTTTATAAGAGATCAGTACGCCAAGTGCAACTAAGGCGTAAATCAGTCCGAGTTCTAAAGCACCAATCCAAGTGATGTTGGTGAGAAAGGAAGATAAATATTGCAGTATAATGTCCATAAATACTACTTAACTAGTACAAATATGAATGCATTGTACGTCATTTATGCCAAAAAAACAGTGTTTTTTGTAAATTTTTTTCACGCAAACCTTTGCGTTCAGTACCACCTGCCGACAAGCTAAAAAAGAACAGGTAAAATACGACCAATTTTATTTTTTAATAAGAAGGGCATAAAATATGAATGTAGTTGAAATCTTAGGCTATGTAGCGATGGTACTTGTTGCAACGTCTTTTTTACTTAAAGATATGATTAAATTACGTTTAATGAATGCTGTAGGAGCAATTTGTTTCGTGATTTATGGATTTTTAGTCGGCTCTTATCCCGTTGCAGGATTGAATGTTTTTGTCACCTGTGTCAATGCCTACTATATTTGGAAAGGCTTGCAAGAGCGTAAAGCCTAAAAAAATCGCCTAGAAAGTGATTTCTAGGCGATTTTTGTTTCTACAAGCGGTCACTTCCTTCCTATTTTTTGCAAATTTCTGGCAGGAACTGACCGCTTGTTATTAGTAGTCAACAAGGGATTCTTGTTCCGCCCCTTCTTTTTCTACCACTGGCGGTGTCATATGTTCGCGTTTCAAACCGAGTTGTAACGCTACGCCAATGGCAATATAAATCGAGGAGTAAGTCCCAAATCCAATACCAATTAATAAGGCAAGCGAGAAGCTGTGTAGTGTTGGACCACCAAGCCAGTATAGTGCTAATACCACGAATAACGTTGTTACCGAGGTCATTAATGTCCGAGAGAGCGTTTGGCTAAGTGAGATGTTGATCACTTCTACCGCAGTACGACGACGAATTTTAGGGAAGTTTTCGCGTACACGGTCGAAAACCACGATACTGTCGTTCAACGAGTAACCAACTACGGATAAAATCGCCGCAACGAAGGTGAGATCAACCTCAATTTGTAATAATGAAAACACGCCAAGCGTGACGATGACATCGTGGAAAAGCGCTAAGATCCCGCCAACAGCCAAACGCCATTCAAAACGAATGCCCACATAGAGTAATAACATGGCAAGAGTGGCTAGGGTGGCATAAATGGCACCTTGAGTTAATTCTTCACCCACATTTGGACCCACAAATTCAATACTCTTAATCGTAGCATCGGCATCGAGTTTTTGATGGATCAAGCCCATGACTTGGTTACCAAGTTTGGTATCTCCCGCAGAGGCGGGCAAACGAATGATGACATCTTTTTGTGAGCCAAAAGTTTGCACCGTCGCACTGTGATAACCATTCTCGTCCAAAATAGCACGCATTTTGCCAAGATCAGCGGGTTGTGAAAATTGCGTTTCAATAACGGTTCCGCCAGTGAAATCTAATCCCCAATTGAACCCTTTGGTTGCAATAGTGAAAATACACGCTATCGTCAGTAAGATAGAGAATACAAAAGCCGCCATTCTGAATTTCATAAATGGCACCAAACGGTATGGTAGTTTGAATTCTACCTCTTTTTCAATTTGTTGCATTTTGCCTTGTTCCTCTTAAATCCAAAGTTTTTTCACTCGTTTGCCGCCATATACCCAGTTCACGAGCATTCGTGTTCCAGTAATTGCGGTAAACATGGAAATAATGACGCCTAATGCAAGCGTAATAGCAAAGCCTTTGACAGGGCCTGTACCCACGGCATAGAGAATAAAAGACGTGAGAACAGTGGTTAAGTTCGAGTCAAAAATACTGGTAAACGCCCCGTTGTAGCCTTCATGGATGGCTTGTTGGATCGAGCGGCCATTGCGAATTTCTTCTTTAATTCGTTCATAAATCAAGACGTTTGCATCAACAGACATCCCAACAGCAAGTACGATCCCTGCAATCCCTGGCATTGTTAAAGTCGCACCAATAAGCGACATCAGCCCAATAGTTAGTATAAGATTGGTGATTAACGCCATTGTGGCGAAAATACCGAAGACTTTATAGAACACCAAACAGAAAATAACCGTAAGCACTAAACCTAAAATACCCGCTTGCATGCCTTGTTCAACGTTATCTGCACCAAGAGATGCCCCAATGGTACGCTCTTCCACAATGACAATCGGGGCAATTAATGCACCAGAGCGAAGTAATACAGCTAGGTTCTGTGCTTCTGCTGGGCTATTAATGCCAGTAATTTGGAATTGGCTACCTAAGCGAGCCTGAATGGTCGCTACGTTGATGACTTCTTCATGTTTTTCCAAAATCACTTTACCATTCGCATCTTTACGGCCACTATCTTTATATTCGCTATAAAGGGTTGCCATTGGTTTACCTACGGCACTTTTGGTCGCTGCCCCCATTAAATCACCGCCAGCACCATCAAGATTGATGCTAACTTGTGGTAAGCCTTTATCATCAAGACCTGAGCTTGCATTAATAATATGCTCACCGCCTAAAACGGCTTTACGGAATAAGACGGTTGGCTCGCCATTACGAGTGAACTTCACTTCAGAATCAGCAGGAACAATGCCACGAGCGGCTGAATCTGGGTTTGCTGTGGTATTGACTAAACGGAATTCTAAGGTTGCCGTTGCACCGAGAATTTCTTTTGCACGAGCCGTATCCTGAACACCAGGCAGCTCCACCACGATTCTGTCCGCACCTTGACGTTGAATAGTAGGTTCCGAAACGCCCAATTCTTCTACACGCTTACGCAAAATGGATAAGTTTTGCTCAATAGCAGCATCACGAGAGGCTGCCAATGCAGTGGCAGAAGGCGTAAAAGAGACGACGGTTGGATTGATGAAATTCGCTTCTAAATCGGTATGGGTACGGCGAACAAAGCGAACCGCTTTCTCAGCCGTATCTGCATCCGCAAACGCAATGTCAGTTGCAAAATTTTCCCCTTTATTGACCGCTTTATATTGCAATTTTTCACGACGAAGTTCAGTGCGTAGCGTATCTTGCAATTGTTGTTGCTGTTTGGTTAATGCGGTGTTCATATCCACTTCCATTAAGAAGCGAACGCCACCACGCAAATCCAAACCTCGCTTCATCGGTTCACCACCGATTGAAGTGAGCCATTCAGGTGTTGCTGGGGCAAGATTGAGAGCAACGGAGAAATTGTTGCCGAGGGCTTCAGAAATTTTATCTTTTGCTGGCAGTTGTTCTTCATCTTTATTTAAACGCACTAAAATTGAGCCATTTTCAAAGCTCATTGCTTTAGGCGTGATATTGATAGAACTGAGTACAGTTTGTACTTTAGAAAGGGTTTCCGCAGTTGCTTGTTGTCCACGGGTACCAGAAATTTGTACGGAAGGATCTTCACCATAAAGATTTGGCAAGGCGTACAAAACGCCGATGGCGACCGTAAAGATCACCATCAGATTTTTCCAAAGAGGGAAACGGTTTAACACAATAAGTCCCTATATTTGAAAGGAAAGAAAATTACATTGATTTCAATGAGCCTTTTGGTAACACAGCAACCACGAATGCACGTTGAATTGTTACTTCAGTGGTATCGTTTAATGCGATAACGATGTTTTCGTCATCTGGAGATACTTTGGTAATTTTGCCAACTAAGCCGCCATTGGTAAGCACTTCGTTACCTTTTGCAAGGCTTGCCAATAATTCACGTTGTTGTTTTTGGCGTTTTGCTTGTGGACGGTAAATCATAAAATAGAAAATTAAACCGAAAATAACCAAAATAAAGATCATTTCCATTCCGCCGCCTTGTTGCATATAAGCTCCTTATAATAAAAATAAATGTAGATAAGACAATTTCCGTTTTAAGCGGAAAAACAGTCGATAAAATAGCATAAATTCAATGATTAAACGAGAAGAAATTCCATTCAAGCAGAGAGATCGGCTTTGTTGATTTTCTTTTTTCGTTATAGACTGACAGATATTGTTGCCAGCTAGGCGAAATTCAATCATAAAAAGGAAAAAAGATGAAAAAATTTTTATTACAAGCGGTCACTTTAGGCGTGTTTTTTGCAAATGGTGCTTGGGCTCATAATGTGCAGCTAAATCATGCTTTACCTGCTGTGAGCGTTGCAACAGATGGAGAGCTTGTCGTTCAAGGTAAAAGTGTGAGCTATAAAAATTGGTCATCTGCGACATTGGCTGGAAAAGTGTGGGTGCTACAACATATTGCAGGCAGAAGCAGTGTGAAAGAGAAAAATGAGCCGCTGATGAATGCGATCCGCCAAGCCAATTTTGATCGTTCAAAATACCAAACCACGACGATCATCAACGCAGATGATGCGATTATTGCGACAGGATCTTTTGTAAAAAGCTCAGCAGAAGAAGGTAAGTTGAAGAATCCACATACCTTAGTGGTGTTAGACCAAGCCAGTGCGGTAAAAAAGGCGTGGGCGTTGAAAGAAAAAGAGAGTTTTATCGCCGTATTAGATAAAAACGGCAAAGTGCAATTTGTGTCGGAGGGAAAATTATCTGCCGATCAAATTCAGCAAGTAGTTGATTTAACTAAAAAATTGATCGAGCAGTAAGATTTTTGCAGTAAGTTGAAGGCAAGTGGTCACTTCCGAGACAAATTTTGCAAATGGCAAAAAAGGCGACGGAAGTAACCGCTTGTTGCTATCTGGCGATTGGGTTCACCTTCGCTTTCTGTACTTTTTGGTAAGCACCAAGCAATTTTTGGTGAGCGGCGAGACTTTGCAAACTTTCGTCTGCGGCTTGTAAGCCGTGGAATGGGTTGCCACCTTGAATGGCTGACCACGCCAAATCGACCGCATCGATGCCGTACATTCGTTCAAAGACCTTGCGATATTGGGCTGGTTCACGGCGTTCATCTAAGAACAGTTCAAGGGATTGAATTAAGCAGCGGTAGTAGTTATTGCGTTCGGCACTAAACACGCTGGCATTCATATTTGCCGTCCAGTTCGACCAATCTAATGCCTGTTCCAAATTACCCAGAGCTAAGTGCAACATTGATTTCAACTCGCCAATGCGTAAGGTTTGCATTGCTGAGCCTTTTTCTGCCACGATGCCGATAAATTCACGCACACGGGTCATATCATCAATGCTTTGTTCGTCGAATTCATCCAGCAACTCTTGGTAGGTTTCCGCATCGTGATGGAAATGTGGTAAATCAAGCAGAATTTCTCGCCAGTCCATTCCCATATTATTGTTGGCGTAGATCAAATCATCGGAAGGATAAATGTTAGACATTCCTGGAGCAAGAATGCGGCAAGCGTACACACCTAAATGTTCGTAATCCATAATGTACACTTCTTGTTCGTATTTGTTAAAAATCGCCATTAAGTTGGCAAATTCCTGTTCGGTAGTGCCAGAGAAATCCCAATGCACGAAGCTGTAATCGGCATCAGATTTGAAAATATCCCACGAAATCAGACCGCTTGAGTCGATGAAATGGGTTTCTAAGTTGGCGTGATCGGCAACATCGTCATTGTTAAAGGATGGCGGAGCGAAGACATCCAAATCTTTCAAACCACGCCCTTGCAATAATTCAGTTACGGTGCGTTCAAATGCCACTTGGAAATTCGGGTGGGCTCCAAACGACGCAAAACAAGTACCGTTATTGCGGTTGAGTAAAATCACACAAATCACAGGAAATTCACCGCCGAGAGAAGCGTCATAGCAGAAAATCGGGAAGCCTTCTTCTTCCAATTTCTCGATAGAGGCTTTGATGGTTGGATAGCTATCAATGACCCTTTGTGGAATTTCAGGCAGGCTGATCGCTTCGGTGATGATGCGGTTTTTTACAAAACGCTCGAACACTTCCGACAAACCTTGCACTCGGGCTTCATTCTTACTGTTGCCCGCCGACATTCCGTTTGATACAAACAAATTCGCCACAATGCTTTGCGGAATATAAACTGTTTGTTGATCCGACTGGCGAGTGTAAGGCAATGCGACTATACCACGATCGTAGTTACCCGACTGCAAATCGACTAACAAATCAGGCGTGAGATCGCCATTTGGATCGAAATAGTCGAGCAAAAAAGGATCGAGAATGCCTTCAGGCAAGGCTTCTTCATCTTCAATTGGAAACCATTTTTCAGACGGATAATGCACAAATTCGCTCTCCGCTATTTCGCTGCCGAGATAGAAATCCGACCAAAAATAGTTAGTGGAAAGACGCTCAAAATATTCGCCCAACGCCGAAGCAAGTGCTGCTTTTTGCGTTGCTCCTTTGCCGTTGGTGAAACATTGCGGGCAGTCTTTATCACGAATATGCACTGACCACACATTCGGCACAGGGTTGAGCCACGAGGCTTCTTCAATATTAAAACCGAGCTGCTTCAACTTGGTTTGAAAATTCGCAATACTGTCTTCTAACGCAGCATCTTTGCCGATGATAAAGGTTTGTTGAGACATTGGTGTCCTTGTAAATGGTGAGATAAGAAAAGTCGGCTATTCTAACAAAGAAAATGGAAAGATTTGCAAAATTTTAGGCGGAAGTAACCGCTTGTTATGGTTTTTTAAACAGTGTTGTGTAAAATTGAAAGGCAAATTTTTATCAAAAAAACGAGTTATTGAGGAAAAGAGATGAAACTATTTTTATGCTCTCATTTTGCGAAAGTCGGAACCTTGTTAAAAGAAGATGTAGTAGGTAAAAATGTGCTGTTTATTCCAACTGCCTCCATACATGAAAGTTATAAAGGATATGTAGATGAAGCTCGAGCCGTTTGGCACAATCTGAATACCCATCTGATTGAGCTTGAAATTTCAACGGCTTCTCTTGAGGACATTCAGGGGGCCTTTGATAATGCAGACATTCTTTATTTTACGGGAGGAAATACCTTTTTCTTAATTGATCAAATCAGAAAAACAGGTGTGGATAAATTGATTAAACAGCATGTGGAAAGCGGAAAATTATATGTGGGGGAATCGGGCGGTGCCATTATTTGTGCTGACGAACTCTCTTATATCAAGCCAATGGACGAGGTGCCGAGCGATTTTTCCCAAGCAGACTATTTGGGATTAAATTTGATCGATTTTTATGTTGTGCCACATTATTTATGTTTCCCGTTTGAGAAATGCTCGCAGCAAATTGTTGATGAAAATCCTGATTTGGCAATTTGGGTGATCAATAACGAACAAGCGATTTTGGTTGAAGGAGATATAAAAAGGGAGCTTTGCATATCAGAATAGCCGATTTGCAAAATGTTGAGCGGAAGTGACCGCTTGTAGTGGAGAAAAGATGGGCTTTTGCCCATCTTTCGGTTGATTATTTTTCAGTGTATAACCGATTTAAATCGGTTTTAAGTAGCACCAGCCCTGCACCGATCAATAAAATATCTTTAAAAATAAAGCCATTAAAACCGAGTTGAAGCATCATACTCAACGTTACAAAGCCAGTTCCTAATACGGTAATTGCCCCCACGATTCCCCATTTAGGTTGCCAAAATCCAACGAACAATCCTACATACGCAATTCCTTCGACTACACCAAGAAAATAGCTGGCGCCGTGATAACCAAACCAATCGTACAGAAAATTGAGCCACGTTGGCGAAATGAGCGGTTTGAGTAATTGCACTTCAAATTCAAACCATTTTGCCACTCCAAAGGCTAAGAAAACGATAATGACGCTTAGGCGTAATACGGCGATGTCAATTTGTGAGTGTCGGAAAGCGTTGATTAATTTCTGCATACAATATCCTATCAAAATCAAAAAAATCCTTATTAAAGTCGGTAAATTTAGGTTTTTCTTACATTGAAATTGACGTTAGTGATAGAATTTCGCCATTTCTAGCTGAAAAACAATGGAATTGAAAATGGCTCAAGCAGAATTATTAGTCAATGTGACCCCAAGCGAAACCCGTGTCGCTTTGGTGGAAAATGGGATTTTGAAAGAAGTCCATATTGAGCGAGAAGCGAAGCGGGGGATTGTCGGTAATATTTATAAAGGAAAAATTACCCGGGTGTTACCCGGGATGCAGTCGGCATTTGTCGATATTGGCTTGGAAAAAGCTGCATTTTTGCATGCGTCCGATATTGTTTCACATACGGAATGTGTCGATGAAAATGAGAAAAAACAGTTCGTGGTGAAAAATATCAGCGAGCTGGTACGGGAAGGACAGGATATTGTGGTACAAGTGGTGAAAGATCCCCTTGGTACAAAGGGGGCAAGGCTCACTACCGATATTACGTTGCCTTCTCGTTATTTAGTTTTTATGCCTGAAAATAGCCACGTTGGCGTGTCGCAACGGATTGAAAGTGAAGCGGAGCGGGAGCGATTGAAATCCCTTGTTGAGCCTTATTGTGATGAGCTAGGTGGCTTTATTGTGCGAACAGCAGCAGAAGAGGTGAGTGAAGAAAGTTTGCAACAAGATGTGGCATTCTTAAAACGCTTATGGCGAAAAGTATTGGAGCGCAAGGCAAAATATCCTGCAAAATCAATGCTATATGGTGAGCTGGCACTGGCCCAGCGAGTGTTGCGAGATTTTGTCGGTACGCACATTAAATCGATTCAGATCGATTCCAAAATGACGTACGAACAAGTCAAAGAATTTTTGAGTGAATTTATGCCTGAATTGACCGATAACGTCAGCCTGTACAGCGGGACACAACCGTTGTTTGATGTTTATCGAGTTGAAGACGGCATTCAAAAAGCCTTGGATAAACGAGTCGATCTCAAATCGGGCGGTTATTTGATTATCGAACAGACAGAAGCGATGACCACGATCGACATCAATACAGGGGCATTTGTGGGGCATCGCAATCTCGCCCATACCATTTTCAACACCAACATTGAAGCGACCCAAGCGATTGCTCACCAACTGCAACTTCGCAATTTGGGGGGGATTATCATCATCGACTTCATTGATATGCAGGAAGAAGAGCATCGCCAACGCGTGTTAGAATCGCTCGAACAAGCGTTAAAAGGCGACCGAGTGAAAACCAATGTAAACGGTTTCACCCAGCTCGGTTTGGTGGAAATGACCCGCAAACGCACCCGAGAAAGCCTTGAGCGTGTGCTGTGCTGCGACTGTGCATCGTGCAAAGGGCGAGGCACAATCAAAACGGTCGAAACCGTCTGCTACGAAATTTTGCGGGAAATCGTGCGAGTGCATCATCTCTACCGTTCCGAGCGTTATGTGGTGTATGCCTCTCGCTCTGTGGCAGAGTATCTGATTAACGAAGAATCTCACGCCTTACTTGCTGAGCTGGAAGTTTTCCTCGGCAAAAAAGTCGAAATCAAAATCGAACCTTACTATCATCAGGATCAATTTGATGTGGTGGTGATGTAATAAGCGGTCAGATCCTTAAAACGTTTTGCAAATAGAAATTTGCAAAAAAATAGCCTGAAGTGACCGCTTGTAAGTGAAATATACGTCGATTTTTTCGTCTTGATAGCCTAAAAAATCACCACTTTTACAATAAAAGGCTTGCAAAATGTAGGGGGGGGCTTAGAATGCCCCCGTTCTTTTTTGTGAAGAACTTGTAAAACTTTGGAGTAATCCAACCGCTTCTTTTTACTCATTATTTGGAGAAAACTTAAATGAAAAAATGGGCTGTGGCTTTAACGTCAGGTATGGTTATGTTCAGTGCAAACACAATGGCAGCAAATGAAACTGTGCACCTTTACACTTGGACTGAATATGTGCCTGAAGGTTTGTTAGACCAATTTACCAAAGAAACTGGTATTAAAGTTGAAGTTTCTACCCTTGAATCAAATGAAACAATGTATGCAAAATTAAAGATTCAGGGCAAAGATGGTGGATATGATGTTATTGCACCAACAAACTATTTCGTTTCAAAAATGGCTCGTGAAGGAATGTTAATGGAACTTGATCACAACAAATTACCTGTGATTAAAGAACTTAACCCAGATTGGTTGGATAAACCTTACGATAAAGGTAACAAATATTCACTGCCACAATTATTAGGTGCACCAGGTATTGCATTCAATACTAACGATTACCAAGGTAGCAAGTTCAGTTCTTGGGCAGATTTATGGAATCCAGAGTTTAAAGATAAAGTACAACTTTTAGATGATGCTCGAGAAGTGTTCAACATTGCATTGTTAAAATTAGGTAAAAATCCGAACACGACTGATCCAGCAGAAATCAAAGCGGCTTACGAAGAGTTGTTAAAATTACGTCCAAACGTATTAGCGTTCAGCTCAGATAATCCTGCAAATTCATTTATTGCTGGCGAAGTAAGTGTGGGTCAATTATGGAATGGCTCAGTACGCATTGCAAAAAAAGAGCAAGCTCCAGTCGATATGGTATTTCCGAAAGAAGGCCCAGTTTTATGGGTAGATAACCTTGCAATTCCATCGAATGCGAAAAATCCAGAAGCTGCGCACAAATTAATTAACTATTTATTAAGTGCCCCTGTTTCTGAGAAATTAACATTAGAGATTGGTTATCCAACATCGAATGTGAATTCTTTACCGAATCTTCCGAAAGAGATCACAGAAGATCCTGCGATTTACCCAACTTCTGAAGTGCTACAAAAAAGCCACTGGCAAGATGATGTCGGTGATGCAATCGAACTTTACGAAAAATATTATCAAGAGTTAAAAGCGGCAAAATAAGCCTTTAACGAACAACGTTAAAACCCTTGGGCAAGGCTCAAGGGTTTTTTTATACTTAAATCCTACAATCAGGAGAACTTTATGAAAAAATGGGCGGCTCTTTTAGCTGGTATTGTAATGTTTGCCACGGCGAATGTGAAAGCGGACGATAACACCGTCTATCTTTATACTTGGACAGAATATGTGCCAGAAGGCTTACTGGAAGAATTTACCAAACAAACGGGCATTAAAGTGATGGTTTCTAGTATGGAGTCGAACGAAACGATGTATGCCAAACTGAAAACAATGGGTAAAGACAGTAGCTACGATATCGTAGCTCCAACTAGCTACTATGTGTCAAAAATGGCTCGTGAAGGGATGTTAAAAGAGTTAGATCATTCCAAACTTCCTGTTTTGGCAGAGCTTGACCCGCAAATGTTGGATCGCCCGTTCGACAGGGGCAATAAATTCTCCATTCCGCAATTATTTGGCGCAACGGGTTTGGCGTATAATAGTGAAACGCAAAACCCAGCGAATTTGCAATCGTGGGCGGACTTATGGAAACCTGAATTTAAGGACAAAGTACAGATTTTAGACGACCCACGTGAACCGTTTAATATCGCCTTACTCAAAATGGGTCAAGATCCAAACACACAAGATCCTGAAGTGTTGAAAGCCGCTTATCAAGAGTTACTCAAATTGCGTCCAAATGTTTTATCGTTTAACTCAGACAACCCAGCGAGCTCATTTATTTCAGGCGAAACAGAAGTCGGTTTGCTGTGGAATGGTTCGGTGCGAATTGCCAAAAACGAAGGGGCGAAAATTGGGATGATCTATCCAAAAGAAGGTACAACGTTATGGATAGACAACTTAGCGATTCCAGCCACGGCGAAAAACCCAGAAGGGGCGTATAAGTTGATCAACTATATGTTGTCAGCCCCTGTTGCCGCTAAGCTCACAGAAGCAATTGGTTATCCAACTTCAAACAAAGAAGCATTGAAATTGCTACCCAAAGAATTAACGGAAGATCCTGCTGTGTTCTTAACACCTGATGTCATTGAACGTAGCGTATGGCAAGTCGATGTTGGTGATGCTGTTGAGATCTACGAGAAATATTATCAAGAACTCAAAGCTGCAAAATAGTCTCTACAAGCGGTCCGTTACGGGTAATATTTTGCAACTCGAAAACCCTAAGGTACCCTTAGGGTTTTCGCTTTTTACAAAACTTTTTTGTCGGTAGCTGTTCTATATTCGCATTAAAAACTGTGCTAGAATTCAGCGTTAAATTTGAATAAAGTAGAGAAAAAATGAACATTCGTTTAACCATCATTTTGTTGGTGATTGCCGCTATTTTAGGTGGCTGGTATTTCAGTCAACAACATAAAGAGAATCATGATTTAGCGGATTTGATTAAACGTGAAGGTTCGCCAGAGTACGTTGGACAGCAAATTTCGACAATGGTCTATGACCTAAAAGGTAAGCCGCAATATTTTGCAAAAGCACAAGAAATAAAACGTTTTGAAACTACGGAACGAACAGAATTTTTAAAGCCTTTGCTCGATTTATTTGATACCGAAAAGCAATTAAAACAGTGGCAAGTTACTGCAGATATTGCTGAAATTACCAAAGACAAAATGTTGCATTTAAAAGGCAATGTCAGAATCGAAAATGTAGAACCCAACTCTCGTTTAAGTTTCATTGAAACAGAAGAATTGTCGATTAATTTAGCAACTTATGATATTTCAAGTGATAGCGTTGTAAAATCTCAAGGAATGGGATTTACGACAACAGGCACAGGTTTAACGGGCAATTTGAAAAAGCAAGTTGCCACCTTGACGAAAGATGTCAAAACATATCTTGAACCAACCATTATTCAAAAAACCAAGAAACAAGCTGAGCCATCAAGCAATGCTGCACAATAAGGAACATACAATGAAATTTGTGAAAAACGTATTACTGCTCACTGCGTTATGCTCAATGAGTGTATCTGTGTATGCGTTAAAAGGTGATACGGATCAGCCGATTGATATTTCATCAGGTAGCCAATCATTAGATTTGGAAAAAAATATTGTCGTTTTAACTGACAATGTGTTGATTACCCAAGGTTCTATCAAAATCCAAGCGGCTAATGTGACTATCACTCGCCAAGAAGGGAAAAAGGAAAAAATCGAAGCGAGTGGCTCGCCCGTGACTTTTCAACAGACTCTAGATAGTGGAAAGCCAGTAGATGGAAAGGCAAACAGCGTGTCTTACGATCTTAATCAAGAATTTCTCACGCTGACTGGAAAGGCTGAGTTAAAGCAGATAGATAGTTTTGTTAAGGCCGATAAAATTACTTATGACGTTAAAAAACAACAGCTTAAAGCAACAAGTAGCACACAGGGCAGAGTAAAAACTGTCTTAATTCCAACCCAATTACAAGAAAGTAAACCGAAAAAATAGGTATGGTAATGCCAATTCTTTATGCAGAACATTTAGCGAAAAGTTATAAAAATCGTCAAGTAGTCAAAGATGTTAGTCTGAATGTGAAATCAGGCGAAATCGTTGGTTTGCTTGGTCCAAATGGTGCAGGGAAAACCACGACTTTCTATATGGTTGTCGGTTTAGTTCGCCACGATCATGGCAAAATTCGGATCGATGACCACGATATCAGTGTACTACCAATGCACGATCGAGCTAAACAAGGTATTGGTTACTTGCCACAAGAAGCATCAATTTTCCGTCGTTTAAGTGTTTACGATAATCTGATGGCGGTGTTGCAGATTCGTAAAGATTTGAACGAACAGCAACGCAAAGATCGTGCTAATGAATTGATTTCAGAATTTCACATTGAACATATTCGTAATAGCCTTGGGCAGTCCTTATCTGGAGGCGAACGTCGCCGTGTTGAAATTGCACGAGCATTGGCGGCAAACCCGAAATTTATTCTCTTGGATGAACCTTTTGCAGGCGTCGATCCTATTTCGGTGATAGACATTAAAAAGATCATCGTCAATTTAAAAGAACGGGGCTTAGGTGTCTTGATTACCGATCACAATGTGCGAGAAACGTTAGATGTGTGTGAGCGAGCGTATATTGTTGGTAGCGGACAGATGATCGCAAGCGGCTCACCAGAAGACGTACTTGAAAATCCAGATGTAAAACGTGTCTATTTAGGCGATCAATTTAAACTTTAATTAGCAAGCGGTGAGTTCCTTGCAGAAATTTGCAAATTTTTCTTAGGAAGTGGCCGCTTGTTTAGCAACATTATGAAACTCACCGAATTTTTACAGCCTGAAAATATTCATACAGGTGTATTTGCCTCAAGTAAGAAACGTGCCTTAGAGCTAATTGGTAAAATGGTTGCGGATTCACTCAATCAACAGATTGAATGCGAGTCTGAGCAACAAATCTGCTCTGTCGCTTGTTTTAGCCATCTCTTTCAACGAGAAAAGTTAGGCACAACCGCACTTAATAACGGCATCGCCTTACCGCATGCAAAATTGCCCTATCATCCAGATGTCCGAATTGAAAAGCCGATAGCCGTCTTTTTGCAATTAGATAATCCGATTGATTTTGAAGCCGATGATCACAAAGAAGTGGATTTGATTTACGCTATTTTGTTTCCTGAACAAGTGTGCAGTGAGTTAAAAGGCTGTTTGGTGGATTTAGCTGAGCGTTTAAGTGATAAAACATTATTGAAGCATCTCCGATCAGCAGAAAATGCAGAAGATATTTGGCAAATTTTGAGCTATGCTGATCAGCATTCAGAACAGAGTCAGGAGTCATAATGGAATTAGTGATTATTAGTGGACGTTCTGGTGCAGGTAAGTCAGTTGCTTTGCGTGCATTAGAAGATGTGGGCTACTATTGTGTGGATAATATTCCGTTAGCGTTGATTCCCCAGTTAGCGGAATACTTTTCTAAATCAGATCAAGCGACGGTAGTCAGCCTTGATGTGCGAAATTTACCGGATGATCCCACATTATTGGAAAGCGTTTTGAATCAGCTACCTGACTCTATTCAAACAAAACTGATTTTCTTAGATTGCGGACGTAAAACATTGATCCGTCGTTATAGCGATTCTCGCCGCTTACATCCACTCTCAAATCACGATCTTTCTCTGGAAGCGGCTATCGATCTTGAAAGCAAACTTCTTGATCCGCTTATCCAACAAGCCAACTACGTGATTGATACCACCTATCTTTCAGCCCATGAACTTGCGGAAAACTTACGCGAGTTATTGCGTGGGTCCGCAGAAAAAGAGTTGCAAATTGTGGTTGAATCTTTTGGGTTTAAATATGGATTGCCACCAGATGCTGATTATGTGTTTGATGTTCGCTTTTTGCCAAATCCCCATTGGAATCCCGAATTACGTCCAATGACTGGGCTTGAACAGCCCGTGATTGATTTTTTAGAACGGCAAACAGAAGTGCATAATTTCATTTATCAAACTCGCAATTATTTAGATATGTGGTTGCCACTTCTCGAGAAAAATAATCGCAGTTATCTCACTATTGCGATTGGCTGTACGGGTGGTAAACATCGTTCCGTCTTCATTGCGGAACAGCTCGCTCAATATTTTGCAAGCCGTAATAAAAAAGTGAAAGTTCGCCATCGCAGTCTAGAAAAGCACCATAAAAAAGCGTAATGAAAGGATAAATGAATGAAACATGCAGATCTTGTCATTGTGGGTGGTGGTATGGTTGGTTTGGCTTTGGCAGCATTATTAGCGGATGCTAACTGCCAAATTAAAATGCTGGAAAAACATCCGCCCAAGCCACTTGATGATGCCTTTTCTCATCGTGTCAGTGCGATTAATTTTGCCAGCCAGCAGATGCTACAAGCGGTCGGTTCTTGGCAAAAGATTGCAGCTGAACGTCTCTCACCTTACACTCAAATGGCAGTTTGTGAAAAGGACAGTTTTGCTAAAATTCATTTTGATAATCATGATCCACTGATTAAGCAATTGGGATTGGAGCAACTTGGTGTGATTGTTGAAAACGATCGCATTCAAACCGCCCTTTGGGAAACGGTCAGCCAGCAAGCGAATGTGGAATTATTGCAAGATAGCCCTAAAACGTTAGGCGTTAGCGAAACAGGGGCGTTTTTAACCCTTGAATCAGGTGAAATGCTTTCGACTAAATTAGTGGTTGGGGCTGACGGAGCGAATTCTTGGGTAAGAACGCAGAGTCATATGCCACTTATCAGCCAAGATTATCAACATACGGCATTAGTGTGTAATGTCAAAACCGTAGAGCCCCATGAAAAAACCGCTCGTCAGATTTTTTCGCCAGACAGCATATTGGCATTTTTACCAATGGCAGACCAGCATCTCTGTTCAATTGTTTGGTCTTTGCCGCCAGAGCAGGCTCAAGCTCTGCAAACGATGGATGAAACATTATTCAACCAAGCAGTAACGATTGCATTTGATAACCAGCTAGGTTTATGTGAGTTGCAAAGTTCTCGTCAGATCTACCCGCTTGTTGCACGTTACGCACGTGATTTTGTCAAACCGCGTATTGCATTAGTGGGAGATGCAGCACATACTATTCACCCTTTGGCGGGACTTGGTGTCAATTTAGGATTTGCAGATGCCATGACACTGGCGAGTGAGCTAAAACACCATTTAGCACAAGGTCATGATATTGGTGAGCAACGCCATTTACGCTATTTTGAGCGGAAACGTAAGACAGAAGCAATTAAAGTGTTAGCGGCAATGAAAGGGTTAAAAGAACTCTTTCATGGCGATAACCCACTCAAAAAGTTCGTGCGTGGCGTGGGGTTATCACTCACGAATCAAAATGCCCTCGCGAAAAAGTTTTTTATTGAACAGACATTACATTTCTGATTGTTTTTTATTCAGTTGGTGCCTGTTTAGTGAAAGTCGTTGAACGAATAGGAATTTTACCTGTCTATCAGCGAGCAAATTAGCCTGCTTTTTTAAGCAGTTTTTCTTTATATTTGAGGATTCTTAAATGACTAAATTTACTAAAATCAGTGCGGCAGCACTTTTTGCTCTTTTCTTAACCGCTTGCGACAAACCAGCAGATAAAGCCGCCGAGCCAGCAAAACAAGAAACCAAGCAAACAATGGAAGCACCGAAACCTGAAGCGACACCAGCTCCAGCAGCAACGGTAACAGAAACACCAAAAGCAGAAGAGGCGAAAGCAGATATGTCTGCGGATGCACAAGGCGTGGAAGATTTCAAAAAATTACTTGAGTGGAACCAATCTCAAGAAGTGATGCTAGCTCAGGCACAAGCTGAACTTCAACAAAGTGTGGCATCACAAGATAAAGCGAAAGTAGAAGAAGCCTTCAAGGCATTCAAAGGCAAAGTAGATGAAGTCCTAAAAAGCTTAGATTCACTTGAAATCAAAAACCAAGAAGTGAATGCATTTAAAGCAAAAACTAAAGAAAGCTTAATGTTATCAAGCGATTTAATCACAGACTCAGTGAAAGTGATGACCGCTCCAACACCAGAAGCTCAAGCGGCAATTCAAGAAAAAGCTCAAAAATTGATGCTTTTAGGGGCAGAATTACAAAAATCGCAAATCGAATTACAAAATAAATTCGCAAAATAATTTCTGATTAAACGAAATATGAAAGGTTAGCAGTAATGCTAACCTTTTGTTTTATATAGCCAGTTTAGTAATAAACGGGCTGTTTAGATCGGCAATCGGCAAATCACTACCTTGCCAGGATCGCAAGAGTTGTGATTGCATTAAATTGAGCGTATCTAATCCAGGTGTTGTATTCGGGGTATATTGATGAGCAAGGCGGGCGAGTTGCGTCAGTCCAAGGCTTGATTCAATACTTGAGCTAATCACTGCGGTCATTCCTTGCTGATGAATCTGTTCGATCAGCTTGACACATTTTTCGATAGATCCAACTAAGGTTGGTTTGATAACACAAGCGGCCAGATTTGGCTCTTTTTTTACCACAAAATCAGGCTCTCGCACGCTTTCGTCCCACGCAATCGCAATGCCAGTTTCTGCGGCAAATTGGCGTGAAAGATCAGCGGTTTGGCAAGGTTCTTCAATAAATTGAATGCGTTTTCGATTTTCCAGAGAAATTTTACGGGCGAACAGCAACGCTTTTTCGAGCGTCCACATTCGGTTGGCATCAAGGCGTAATTTCAAATCAGGAATAGCGGTTAAGCACATTTCCGCCAGTAAGCCATCACGATTCGCCTCATACAAGCCGACTTTCATTTTGGCGACTTTTTCACCTTCTATTCGGTTTAATTTGGCATAAAGTGCATCAGGATCGCCATAGCAGAGCGGTGCGGTGCGATAATTGCCGTGGTCGCCCAATGTATTCCGCAATTCCGCCAACGCACAGCTAATCCCAAAGGCGACACTCGGTGCAAGCGGTTCGATCTCGGCCTTTTTTTGCAAAAGCCAGTCTGCGATCCAAGTTCGAGTTTGTTGCTCTGCGGTGATCAAGTCTTCTTGGCTAAATTCAGGCAACGGAGCAATCTCTCCCCAGCCGGTATTACCATTCTCTCGCAAGCAAAGTAGAAGCCCTTCTCGGCATTTCAAACGGCGATGGCGCAATACCACGCCCGTTTCAATCGGAATTTGGTAGCGGTAGAGTTCAGCGGTTTTCATGGGCAAATTTATTGAAAAAAGAATATGGCTTCACAGTATAATATCGGACGAGTTCTGAAAGATAGGTTTAATCATGAAAAAATATTTTGTGTTGCTAAGTATCTGCTGTTCTGTGGAAGCCTTGGCAAATCATGCAAGCTGTTTAGCCGCAGCCTATTCTGCCGTGGAAAAGGTTGATGAACAAACGATTCAATTTGCAAACGGTCAGCAGATGAAAATCGGTGAGAAATCGTCTTTACCTTTTAGTCAGCTATTACAGAATGCCACATTGGCCGATCAGCTTTCGCAGCGTTATCCATTAACATTCAGTGTGCCGAAGCAATATCAAGATGCAGGACGAATTCGTAATGAATTGTTTTTTAAGCATTTATATGGATTTAACCAACAGGAGATCAAGAAGAATCTGGTTTCTGTATATTGGGCTCCAAGCAAATCATCAGTGCAATTTAATCGAAACAATGGAGCGAGTGAGCAGTTACAAAAAGTCGGCAATGAAATTGCTCAGTACCCTGATCTAATCAGCTATGTGAATAAATCATTAGGCAGTTTTCATTTTCGAAAAATTGCAGGCACTACTCGGCTTAGTACGCATAGTTTTGGCATTGCAATTGATTTCCAACTTCCAAAGCCGTTACATAAATATTGGCGTTGGGATGGGTGTAAATCAGAAGATCAGCCTTGCCCTTTTCCAAACGTATTGATGGAAGACGAAAAACTGAAACGAATTGTGATGATTTTTGAAAAACACGGCTTCATTTGGGGTGGGAAATGGGCAAGTTATGATTCAGTGCATTTTGAATATCGCCCAGAGCTACTGATTGCAGCATGTCGGTAGAGAGAAAGCCTTAAAGAGACTTTAAGGCTATTTTTCTTTTAACGGTTAACCATTTCTTCTAACTCACTTTGCAATTCGAGCCATTCCATTTCGACTGCTTCAAGCTGTTTTTTCGTGTCTACTTGTTTGGTGAGCGTTTCTGTCAATTTGGCTTTGTTTTCCGCTTCGTAAAGCTCAGGGCTGGCGAGAGCGGTTTCCAGATCAGCTAAGCAAGCGGTCAGTTTTTCCAGATTGTTTTCCAACTGCGTCAGTTTTTTGCGTAGTGGTGCTGCTTGTTGGCGACGTTCGGCTTCAAGGCGTTTTTGCTCTTTGCGAGTCGCGGCGGAATTATCGTGACAAGCGGTCAGTTCCACTGAATTTTTTGCAAATTCCGCTTTTTTGCTACTTTCAAGCAAGGCATTTTGTTCGTTCAGCCATTTTTGGTAGTCGTCTAAATCGCCTTTAAATTCATCCACTTTGCCATCGTGAACCAGATAAAATTCATTCACGGTGCTGCGTAGCAAATGGCGGTCGTGGGAAACAATCACCAGCGAGCCTTCATATTGGGTGAGGGCTTCGGTCAGGGCTTGACGCATCTCCAAATCCAAGTGGTTAGTTGGTTCGTCAAGCAGCAGTAAATTCGGGCGTTGCCATACAATTAACGCCAGTACCAAACGGGCTTTTTCACCGCCTGAAAATGATTTTACCGCTTGTTTGACTTTATCGCCGTGGAAATCAAAGCCGCCGAGATAGTTTCGCAGCTCTTGTTCCGTTTGTTGGGGTGCAAGGCGAGCGAGATGCCACAAGGCACTTTCCTCGGCTCGCAACGTATCGAGCTGATGTTGGGCGAAGTAGCCAAGCTGCACGCCCTTGGCAAGTTGTGTCTGCCCGGATTGTGCATCAATTTCCCCTGCGAGCAGTTTGATCAAGGTTGATTTCCCAGCTCCATTGCGACCGAGCAAACCGATGCGAGAACCGGGGACTAAATTGAGCTTGACTGAGTGCAATACCGTGCGTCCATCATAGCCCGCACTGACTTTTTCCATTGATAGCAGTGGGCTTGGTAGCGAAAGTGGTTCACGGAAACTGAACGAGAATGGACTGTCGGCGTAAGCGGGGGCAATCAGTTCCATTTTTTCCAAGGCTTTCACACGGCTTTGTGCTTGTTTTGCCTTACTCGCTTTCGCTTTAAAGCGATCGATAAAACGCTGTAAATGAGTAATTTTTTGCTGCTGTTGCTGATAAGCAGATTGCTGTTGAGCCAGTTTGGTTGCTCGTTGAATTTCAAAAGATGAATAATTGCCCGTGTAATCGTTCAATTTATACTGTTCGATATGCAGCACGCGATCGATAATTGGATCGAGAAAGTCACGGTCGTGGGAAATCAGCAACAGCGTGCCACGATAATTTGTCAGCCAACGTTCAAGCCAAATCACCGCATCTAAATCCAAGTGGTTGGTGGGTTCGTCTAACAGTAATAAATCTGAACGACAAATCAACGCTTGAGCGAGGTTTAGCCGCATTCGCCAACCGCCCGAAAAAGATTTCACTGGCAGTGATAGCTGTTCTGTGGCAAACCCTAAGCCGTTGAGTAAGGTGGCAGCACGGGCGTGGATTGTCCAGGCATCAATGGTGTCGAGCTGAGCGTGCAGGATCGCGATCAAATTGCCGTCATTGTTGGCATTGGCTTCAGCAAGTTGAGCATTTAAGGCGGTGTATTCTCGATCGCCTTGAATGACATAATCAATCGCCGAAATATCTAGTGCGGGTGTTTCTTGATTCACCCATGCCAACGCCCAGTTGTGCGGATATTTCGCTTCGCCACCTTCCGCACTCATCTCTTTTTTAAGTAGGGATAGTAATGAGGACTTGCCACAGCCATTTTTGCCGACCAGCCCCACTTTTTGCCCCGTATGAATAGTGGCATTCGCATTTTCGAGCAAAACCGTTTGCCCACGTTTTAAAGTTAAATCAGTAAAGAAAATCATTGAAAATTGACGTTTGTTTATAAGGTTAAATTAAGGCACAATAACCGCATTTGACAAAGACAAGGAAAATCTATGTTTGACTCATTAGTGGTACAGTTTGTGGTACTTTGGGCGGTCATCGACCCGATTGGTTCCATTCCTGTCTATTTGGCCAAAACGATCGGACTTTCGCCAGATGATCGCCGTAAAATCGCCCGTAATGCGGTTGTGATTGCGGCGGGGATTTTACTCTTTTTCTTAGTAATGGGACAATGGTTACTTGAGGCGATGCAAATTCCGCTCTCAGCCTTCCAGATCGCGGGCGGATTGGTGCTGTTGCTGTTTGCGTTGTCGATGATTTTTGGCGAAAGTAAGCCCGACCAAGAAATTAAAATGAAAAGCAATTTGAGCGAATTGGCGGTGTATCCCCTTGCGGTGCCATCTATCGCTTCCCCTGGGGCGATGATGGCGGTAGTGCTTTTGACCGACAACCACCGCTATAATTTAGGTGAACAGTTCGTCACCGCAGGGATTATGTTGGCCATTTTGTTGATTGCCTACCTGCTATTTCTCATCGCAAACCGTATTCAACACTTAATTGGCAATGCGGGAGCGGCGATTATCAGTCGGGTAATGGGCTTGATTTTGTGTGCTGTGGCGATCAACAACATCTTGCTCGGCTTGCGAGATTTTGTGCAGCAGATGTCAGCTGTCGCATCATAACCTATAGGTGGGGAGATATTCCCCACGACAAGCGGTCAGATTTCAGAAAAATATTGCAAATGTGAATCGGCGGACAGATAAGTCCGAACCGACTAGAACGAGAATTCATTATGTCCCTACTTTCTTTATCCCAAGCCCTTGAGCAGATGCTCAAGGCATTGCCGAAGCCGACGGAAACTGAAACGTTACCGTTGAGCCAAGTAGCAAATCGTGTGTTGGCGGAGGCGGTTTATTCGCCGATCAATGTGCCCAGTTTTGATAATTCTGCGATGGACGGCTATGCGGTCAATTTGCAACATTTCAGCGAAAACCAACCGCTTGTGGTAGCGGGCAAAGCCTTTGCAGGGCTGCCATTTACCCAGCCGATCTCTTCAGGGCAATGTGTGCGGATTATGACTGGAGCAAAAATCCCCGAGGGCTGTGATGCGGTGATTATGCAAGAAGACAGCGTGCAAAACGCCGATGGCTCAGTCAGTTTCACTCGTACACCAAAGCCGAACGAAAACATTCGACGAGCAGGCGAAGATGTGCAACAAGGGGCGTTAGTATTGGCGGAAGGCACGCCATTGAGTGTGGTAACTCTGCCACTATTGGCATCGCTGGGAATTACCGGTGTGACCGTTTTCCGCCGCTTGAAAGTGGCGATTTTATCAACGGGCGATGAATTAGTCAGCGTAGGTGAGCCGTTGCAAGACGGGCAAATTTACGACACCAATCGCTTTACCGTCCGTTTATTGTTGGAAAAATTGCATTGTGAGGTGATCGATTACGGCATTTTGCCCGACGATCCTGCTTTATTTGAACAAACCTTCACCGAAGCTCAAAACCAAGCAGATGTGCTGATTACCAGTGGTGGTGTGTCGGTCGGTGAAGCGGATTTTACCAAAACGGTGCTGGAAAAACTCGGTAAAATCGGCTTCTGGAAAATCGCAATGAAGCCAGGCAAACCGTTCGCATTTGGCAAATTGCAAAATGCTTACTTCTTCGGTTTGCCAGGCAATCCCGTTTCTGCCTTGGTTACCTTTTATCAGTTAGTGCAACCTGCGTTAATGAAACTCTCAGGCTTGAATGCCGATAGAATTGCAAATTTCTCGCCAAATCTGACCGCTTGTAGTGCCGAAAACTTGAAAAAAGCCGTCGGCCGCCAAGATTTCCAACGGGGATTTTATTACGCTAACGAAAACGGTGAATTAGAAGTCCGAACCGTTGGCAACCAAAGCTCACATATTTTCAGTGCATTCCATGACAGCAACTGTTTTATCGTACTGGAACAGATGCGTGGCAATGTTGAAAAAGGCGAAAAAGTGATTATTCAGCCGTTTAACAATTTATTAAAATAAAATCCGATGAAAAATAGTGCCCGTGTCTAACGGGTGCTTTTGCTATTAATAAGGCACTCGTCACAGACGATCGCCAGCAAAATAAAAGGAATAACAATGAATACCCTCAAAATCGGCGATCTCGCCCCTGAATTTACGTTGTTGGATCAAAATAATTCTTCCGTTTCATTAAGCCAATTTCGTGGTAAGCGAGTATTGGTCTATTTTTACCCAAAAGCGTTAACCCCAGGCTGTACTACGCAGGCGTGTGGGCTGCGAGATAGCAAAGCAGAGTTGGATGAATTAAATGTGGTGGTGCTTGGTATCAGCCCTGATCAGCCGAAAAAACTGGCACAATTTGTCGAGAAAAAAGGGCTAAATTTCACATTGTTATCCGATCCCGAACACCAAATTGCAGAAGCCTTTGGGGTGTGGGGGGAGAAGAAGTTCCTAGGCAAAACCTATAATGGCATTCATCGTATCAGCTTTTTGGTGGATGCAAGTGGCCGAATTGAAGCGGTATTTGACAAATTCAAAACGTCGGAACATCACCAGATGATCGTTGATTTTGTAAAAGGACAGCAACATGGGGAATAAAGCCATTTTTTTGGATCGTGATGGTACGATCAATATCGATCACGGCTATGTGCATCAAATTGATGATTTTCAGTTTATTGATGGCGTGATTGAGGCCATGTTGAAACTCAAGCAGAAAGGCTATTTGTTGGTGCTAGTCACGAACCAATCAGGCATCGCTCGTGGCTACTTTAGCGAAGATCAATTTCTACAACTGACCGAATGGTTTGACTGGTCCCTTGCGGATAGGGGGGTAGATTTTGACGGCATTTACTACTGCCCGCACCACCCAGAAGGACAGGGAGAATATCGGGAAGAGTGCGATTGCCGTAAACCCAAAGCGGGCATGTTCACCCAAGCGATTGCTGATCTGAATATTGATCCTACCCAGTCGATTATGGTCGGCGATAAATTAGAAGATTTGCTCGCTGCCGAAAATGCGGGCGTAAAAACCAAAATTTTGGTTCGCACAGGCAAAGCGGTAACCCCGGAAGCCGAAGCGAAAGCCGATAAAGTCTTGGATAGCTTGGCAGATTTGCCTGCGTGGCTGTGATTTCTTACTAGGCTTCGTTATCTATTTTTGGTAAAGTATATATATCAAAAAAAACATTTCTGTGTGTAAATTGGAGAAAATTGATATGTATACTTCCAATCTGGCGAATCTCTTACTGAATGTGGATAGCTATAAAGCATCACATTGGCTGCAGTATCCTCCCGAAACCCAATACCTTTCTTACTATATTGAAGCTCGTAGCGGCGAATTGGATGTCGTTATGTTTGGTTTGCAAGCTTTTATCAAAGAATACCTTTCTAAGCCAATTACACAGCAAGATATTGATGAAGCTGAACAACTTTTAACGGCTCATGGGCTACCGTTTAACCGAGCTGGTTGGCAACGCATTTTGCAAAAATATGCGGGGAAGTTACCGCTTGTTATTGAAGCGGTGCCTGAAGGCACCGTGCTTCCCGTAGGGAATGTGGTTTGCCAAATTCGTAATACCGATCCTGAATTTTTTTGGTTGGTTGGCTATTTAGAAACAGCTTTACTCCGTGCGGTGTGGTATCCCTCAACGGTGGCAAGTGTCTCTTATTTCTGTAAACAAAACATTCGAGATGCACTGGTGAAATCAGCAGACCATTTAGACGGGCTTGATTTTCAGCTACATGATTTCGGTGCACGTGGTGCATCAAGTTTAGAAACCGTGGCGTTAGGTGGCTTGGCTCATTTGGTCAATTTCAAAGGCACTGATAGTGTCTCAGCATTGGTGGCGGCGAATCGTTGGTATCACGCTGATGCGATTGCCGCTTTCTCGATTCCCGCTGCAGAACATAGCACGATTACTGCTTGGGGCAGAGAAAATGAAGTCAATGCCTACAAAAATATGGTTGAGCAGTTTGCTGGAGAAGGAAAGATTTATGCTGTTGTTTCAGATAGTTATGACTTATGGAATGCGTTAGAGCACCTTTGGGGCAATGAGCTCAAGCAACTTGTTGAACAACGTGGTGGGCGGTTAGTGATTCGCCCTGATAGTGGTGAACCGACAGAAGTCGTTTGTCGTTGTCTCGAAATTTTGGCTGAAAAATTTGGTTATACGGTAAATAGTAAGGGTTACAAAGTATTGCCTGATTTTATTCGAATTATTCAAGGCGATGGCATTAATCGCCATTCGCTGCCACTGATTTTAGATGCCATTATGCAGAAAGGATTCAGCGTTGAGAATGTTAATTTTGGTATGGGCGGTGGGCTATTGCAACAAATCAATCGAGATACAATGGGCTGGGCGATGAAAGCCAGCAGTATTTGTATTGCGGATCAATGGCGGGATATTTATAAAGATCCAATCACAAGCCAATCAAAGCGATCTAAAAAAGGTGTTCTTGCATTAGTCAAAGAACAGAATGGTTGGAAAACCATTCAACAAGCAGAATTAGGCGAAAGAACCAACCAACTTCGCCCTATTTTTCACAATGGTGAGCTGCTTGTGGATGACAACTTAGAGACGATTCGTCATCGGGTCAACATGGGCTAAAGAAAAAGGCGAGCATTGCTCGCCTTTCATTTGCAAAATTTTCTTCGGATCCTACCGCTTGTTAGTCCAGTTTACGCCATACTTCCGCATCAACGCCACGCTTGAGTAACTCTGGGTGATTTTCAATGTTGAATATTGGTTCTTTACCTGCCTTGACTTGTTGTTGATAGTCTTTCAGCACCAGCCACACGATTGGAGCAAGTAGCACGATGGCGACTAAGTTTATCATCGCCATTGATGCCATTACCGTATCGGCAAATGCCCAGACGATTCCGCCATCACGCACCGCACCGAAATAGACGAAGAATAAGACGACTAAACGGAATACGAGCACGACCCAAGGCTTGTTGCGGATGTAGCGAATGTTGCTTTCTGCATAGGCGTAGTTACCGATGATTGACGTGTAGCAGAACAGTAACAAAATGAAGGCTAGGAAGTGTAAGCCAAATTCACCAACGTGGAATTCCAACGCTTTTTGGGTGAGTGACACGCCACGCAAATGTTCACCGCCGTAGTCGTTTGACATCAAAATGATAACTGCGGTACAGGTACATACCACGATAGTATCCACAAACACACCGAGCATTTGGATCAAACCTTGTGATGCGGGATGCTTCGCATCAGAGGTTGCCGCTGAGTTTGGTGCCGACCCCATACCGGCTTCGTTTGAGAACAAACCGCGTTTAATCCCCATTAACATCGCTTTTGAGAATAATGCCCCAAACATACCACCGGCCATTGCTGAGAAATCAAAGGCACTACGGATGATATTTGCTAACACGGCAGGGACTTTTTCGATGTTCATCCCTAAAATGATCACCGCCATAATTAAGTAGAACAACGCCATGGTAGGTACCACTCTTGATGAAACTTTACCAATACGTTTTACCCCACCGAAAATGATGGCCGCGGTAAGCACCACAAGCCCGATACCGACATAGTCTGCATTCCACTTCCACGCATTGCGGGTGGCTTCCATGATAGAGTTGGCTTGCACGGCATTGAAGGCAAAGCCGAAGGTGAAAATTAAGGTGATTGCAAAGGCAACCGCTAACCAAGGGGCTTTTAAGCCTTTAGAAATATAGTAAGCAGGGCCGCCACGGAACATGCCATTTGGATCACGAATTTTATAGACTTGAGCAAGAGAAGATTCGGCAAACGCACTGCTCATTCCAATTAACGCCGTGACCCACATCCAGAAGACTGCACCAGGGCCACCTAATGCGATCGCTGTAGCCACGCCACCGATATTACCGACACCCACACGGCTGGCAAGTCCCGTCGCAAAGGCTTGGAACGGTGTTAAGGAATCACCACTTGTGGCACGACCAAACCACATTTCTCGCATACTTTGCGGCAGTAAACGCAGTTGCACTAAGCCTGTTGAAATGGTGAAAAAAAGACCTGTTCCTAACAGGGTAATAACCGTAATGTCCCACAATGGGCCATCTACATTGTCCACAATCCATTTTAGACAATTTTCAAATGTGGCAACAATGCCATCCATAAATTAAGACCTCATGTATTTGTAATGAAATTGGCATTCTAAACGCTTTCATAAATTTGAAAACGGTTTTTAAGATTTTTTATAAAAAAAGTAATACTAACGTCGCAAAAAAACATTGCTGATTTCAATGAAACTGCTGTGTAACAGAATAACACCCACACTTATGAGTGCCACGCCTAACAGAAATTTGAGGATCAACACAAGTTGCTGGCTGGTTTGAATAGAAAGATACCAACGGCTGGCTTGCACAGCTTTGTTGCGGGCGAACATCACCAAACAAGCAAACAGGCTGAGCGTTAGCCCTGTGCCGATCGCCATCATCAACGCGGATGCCACGCCCCAGAGATAGAGATCGAGAGTATAAGATAAAAACAACACTAAAATTGCCCCTGTGCAAGGGCGTAGCCCGATACTGAATATCACTGCCCACCTTGATTTCCAATCGTGGATCTGTGCCATTTCTTGCGAACTCGGCAAATGTTTGTGTCCGCAGCTGCAATGTTCGGTGTGAGTATGCCCGTTTGTTACTGGCGACATCGCAGAAATCGGGCGAATTTGGCGGATCGCAAGCGGTCGTTTTCTCACTTTTTTTTGCAAATGGCTTTTGACCGCTTGCCAGATCCAATATGCCCCAAAGGCGATGATCACGGCAAAACTGCCACGTTCCACCCATTTTAGTGTGAGATTGAAATAGTGGCGGGAAAGGGTAAGCCCAACCACGAGTAGCGTTACTAATCCTACCGCGACCAAACCTTGTACAATCGCAGACAGCCACGTGATTTTCAGGGTTTGTGGCAGTTTAGTTTGTTCGAGAGAAAGGTAACTGGTCAAAATAAATTTGCCATGGCCAGGGCCGACCGCATGAAATATACCATACAAAAAGCTGATCAAAAGCAGGCTTGCTCCCGCTTGTTGTGGATTGTCGTGAATCGTGCGAAGGGCGGTGGAAAGTTGGCTGTTAAAACTTTTCTGCCATTCCAACACGTGAAATAAAATCAATGGGTAGAGTTGATAAAGTGCAAAAAGCAGCCCAAAAGCAGCGGCTATGCCAATCGCATATTTTTGTTTTACTGACATTCAATTTTCACCTTTTGTGCAAATTGTGCCCCGAGCGATAAACTATTCTCTGATGGCATATCAGGCGATTCTGTTTTATCCAAACTTGAAGCATAGAGTCTAAGTTGTTGATTCACTTTAGGTTCTTCCAATGAAACCTGGCAGAGATTCTGCTCGCTACTCGTTAAGTCGCTGTATTTTTCATAACCTATATAGAGATAGTAACTTGGCTCAAAGCTGAATAAGCGAAACGATTTGCCTTTGACTGCTTGAGGTTGAGCAAGCGAGAGCGTGAAATGGTAGAAAAGCCGATTGTCTTTAATTGCAATCGAAGGTTGAGTCGGTTTGGATTTGAATTTAATAGGGGTATTTTGTTCATCATATAACTCGCTGAAATAGTGATTATCTACCGCGGATTGATTCAGTTCTTCGGTAATTTTGGTTTCAGCGGCTTTGCGATTTTTGCTTGATTGAATTTCGTAAATCAATTCCGATGAGGTGATTTCATCCAAAATCCAGGTCATTTCAAAGCCTTGTAGCTGCGCATTTTGAATTAAGACCTTGTTTCGCATATCCAAAAAGGCGTGCGGATGGGCGAGCAGCGTGGTAGAAAACAGCGAGAGGAGTAGAGTAAGCAGAGATTTTTTCATGAGCTATCCGAATCGTAAAACATTGTGAGAAACTGACCGCTTGTCAGGCAAAAAAAGTAGGCGGAAGTTCCGCCCACCTGTGATTTTTATAGTCCTGCTTTGAGACTAGCTTCAATAAAACGATCTAGATCGCCGTCTAATACCGCTTGCGTGTTGCGGTTTTCTACGCCCGTGCGGAGATCTTTAATACGAGAATCGTCCAACACATAAGAACGAATTTGGCTCCCCCAACCGATATCGGATTTGCTCTCTTCCATCGCTTGTTTTTCAGCGTTCTTTTTCATCATTTCCATTTCATACAGCTTCGCTTTGAGCTGTTTCATCGCTTGGTCTTTATTTTGATGCTGCGAACGGCCGTTTTGGCATTGCACGACAATACCTGATGGCATATGAGTGATACGCACCGCCGATTCAGTTTTATTGACGTGCTGACCGCCCGCTCCTGAAGCACGATACACATCAATGCGAAGATCGGCTGGGTTGATCTCAATCTCAAAATCATCATCGACTTCAGGATAAACGAACGCGGCACTAAACGACGTATGACGGCGGTTATTCGAGTCAAATGGGCTTTTGCGAACTAAGCGGTGAATGCCTGTTTCGGTGCGTAACCAGCCGAACGCATATTCGCCCGAAATACGAATAGTCGCTGACTTAATCCCTGCCACATCGCCATCTGAGACTTCCATCAATTCTGTTTTAAAGCCTTTACTTTCTGCCCAACGCAAATACATTCGTAGCAACATTTCTGTCCAGTCTTGTGCTTCTGTACCGCCTGAGCCTGCTTGCAAATCGACATAACAATCTGCCGCATCGTGTGGGCCGCTAAACATACGGCGGAACTCAAGCAATGCTAATTTTTCTTGTAATTGATCCGCTTCTTGTTGAGCCTCGTTAAACGTGTCTTGATCTTCCGCTTCGACTGCGAGTTCGATCAACCCCTCCACATCTTCGATTCCTTGTTCAAGGGCATTGATCGTATTCACCACGCTTTCAAGTGTTACCCGCTCTTTACCTAAGGCTTGGGCTTTTTCAGGATCGTTCCACACATCGGGCTGTTCTAATTCGGCATTGACTTCTTCTAGTCGCTCAACTTTCAGATCAAAGTCAAAGATACCCCCGTAACATTGCAGTACGCTGTGCCATATCCGCCAGTTGTGTTTTAATTGGATTTAATTCAAACATATTTGTGTCCTCAGATTTTTAAAAGCGGGCAATTATAGCCCAAGGGGGAAAAAGTGGGAACAAGCGGTGAGATTTCAGGAGAAATTTGCAAATTTTTATCAGGAACTGACCGCTTGCATTGCTATAATCTGCATTAAAATTTCGTGGAAGGAGAAAAAACGGTGAGTCGATCAAGGCCTAAAGTCGTGATTTTAACCGGGGCAGGCATTTCTGCTGAGTCTGGCATTCAAACGTTCCGAGCCAGCGATGGTTTGTGGGAAAATCATCGTATTGATGATGTTGCCACGCCCGAAGGTTTTTGGCGTAATCCTGAGCTCGTTCAGCGGTTTTACAATGAACGCCGTCGAAAACTATTTGATCCTGATATTCAGCCAAATGCGGCTCATTTTGCGTTGGCACAATTGGAAGAAAAGTTAGGTGAAAATTTGCTTTTAATCACCCAAAATGTGGATAACTTGCACGAACGTGCAGGATCGAGAAATCTCATACACATGCACGGTGAGCTGCTCAAAGTACGGTGCACTCATTCAGGTAACATTTATGATTGGCAAAAAGACGTGACGGAAAAGGACCAATGTGAATGTTGCACTACGCCGAGAAAGTTGCGTCCGCATATTGTGTGGTTCGGTGAAATGCCCCTTGAAATGGAACGAATTTATGCCATGCTTAATGATTGTGACTTTTTTATTGCGATTGGTACATCGGGCAATGTTTATCCAGCCGCTGGATTTGTGCAAGAAGTACCAGTTGAAGCAGAAACGATCGAGTTGAATTTAGAGCCGAGCAAAGTCCGTTCCCACTTTAAACAGGCAAAATACGGTAAAGCGAGTGACATCGTGCCAGAGTTTGTCGATGAATTGCTTAAGAACATTGAGAAATAAAGCAAGCGGTTAGCTTTGCAAAACTTTTTGCTGATCTAACCGCTTGTAGCGACATCATTTAGTGTTTTTTCGCCCAATCTAAGAAACGTTTTTGGGTTTCTTTGTCCGCTTGCTGGAACCAATATTGTAACTGTTGTTCAGCGATGTTTTCGCCCTGTACCATCACTTTGCCTTTTGCGGCTTTTCCTGCGGCTACTGGCATCATGGCTGCCATTGGCATAACGGCAAAACTTTTCACTGCCGCAACACCTTCACCAGCATTGTAGGTAGCTAGGTTGCCTTCAATATTCGCATTTGGCATAAAGCCTTCGCCTTTTAAATAATCTTTTTTGTAGTCTAACTGTTTGCCTGATGCGGTTTTAATCGTAAAGGTTGGATTTTCTTTAAACTTCTCCACATCAAATGAGCTACGTAAGTTTGGAGCAATCACTTGAATATCTTCTTGACTGCCGTTGAAAGTGATAACAATTGGAGAAGATTCAAAGAAATTGCTGTCAGAGCCAGATTGGTAAATGCTCGACACTTCAACAACGACTTGGTGTGGATTGTTGTCGTTAATTTGAATGGTGCTTTTTTTCTTAAGTTTATGGCCGTCGAACGCTAAAAAATTCACGTTTGACGAACCAGTAACCGTGCCAGCAACGGCTGAGCCTGTGACAGCTAATGCGGCAACTGTTAAGGCGAGTTGTGCTAATTTCATAAATTCACTCCTGAATGGAAAAAAATTGTGCATATCCTATGCTAAATTTTTGTAAATAGAAAGCAACGAATGCGTTCTCATGTCGATTTTTTGTCTATTTTGTGATAGTTTTCACAAGTTTTTATTTTGAAAGAGAAACCTATGAGTGATGATTCGCAGAGCGTAAATTTGTCTGATAAAAATACGCCAGAAAAAAAATCGTTTTTAAAATCTTTGTTCGGTGGCTTGTTTCAACAAGAGCCGAAAAATCGGGAAGATTTGGTCGAGGTAATTCGGGACTCTGCCGAAAATGAGCTGATCGACAGCGATACTAAAGAGATGATCGAAGGGGTGATGGAAATCTCCGAATTGCGAGTACGAGACATTATGATCCCCCGCCCGCAAATTGTGTTTATTGATGCTGACCAACCTCTTGATGCCTGCGTGGATATCATCATCGACTCGGCCCACTCCCGTTTCCCCGTGATTCGTGATGGTAAAGATACGATTGAAGGCATTTTGCTGGCGAAAGATCTGCTGAAATACCTGCGTTCTGACTCACAACCTTTTGAAATGGCAGAAATCTTGCGTCCTGCGGTGATTGTGCCAGAAAGCAAACGGGTGGATAGAATGCTCAAAGAGTTCCGTTCCGAACGTTTTCATATGGCCGTGGTTGTCGATGAATTTGGGGCAGTCTCGGGTTTGGTGACGATTGAAGATATTTTGGAACAAATCGTTGGTGATATTGAAGATGAGTTTGACGAAGCGGAAATTGAGCCGATTCGCCAACTTTCGCAACACTCTTATGCCGTGTTGGCATTAACCGATATTGAACGTTTCAACCAGCAATTTGCCATTGATTTTGATGATGAAGAAGTCGATACCGTGGGTGGTTTGGTGATGCAAGCGTTCGGACATTTGCCAAAGCGGGGAGAAGAAATTGAGTTGGGGGGAATGGTCTTTAAAGTCACGTCTGCCGACAGCCGTCGCTTAATTCAGTTGCGAGTGACGGTGAGCGATGAGCAGCTCGAATTGATGAATAGCAAAGAGAGCAACGAATGACAGTTGCAAAAAATCAGCAAAAACCGACCGCTTGGCTTGCCTATGCGGTTGCCTTAGTTTCAGGGGGAATTGGCATCTTTGCCTATTCCCCGTTTGATTATTGGTGGATTGCCTTTCTTTCTGCAAGCGGTCTGATTTGGCTGGCGACTTGCAATTCAAAACGCACCGCGTTACTCGGCACATTTTTATGGGGCGTGAGCTATTTTGCTGTTGGCGTTAATTGGGTTCACGTCAGTATGATCCAATTCGGTGGTGTGCCTGAAATCGTTAGTTATTTGGCAGTATTGCTGTTGGCGGCGTATTTGGCGTTATATCCGCTGCTGTTCACTTTTGTGGTACAGCGTTTTCATTGGCAGCATCCTTGGCTATTGGCAGCCGTGTTCACTGTCACCGAATATTTGCGGGGAGTGGTGTTTACGGGCTTTCCGTGGTTACAATTTGGCTATTCACAAATCGATACGCCTTTTGCCAATATAGCGACTCTCTTTGGTGTGGAAGGCTTGACGGCTTTTGTGATGATCGTTAGCGGTTATGTGGTACAACTTGCAAAAAATTCGCACAAACTGACCGCTTGTATCGGCTTGATTGCGGTGCTTGCAGTCAGTTTTACTACAAAACTAGCAAATTGGGTCGAAATCGATCACGGCAAACCAGCGATAAAAATCAGCTTGGTGCAAGGCAATATTGAACAGAAAATGAAGTGGAACCCTGCTCATTTTGAAGACACCTTGCGAACCTACGGACGTTTGATCAACCAAGTGATCGGTGAGAGCGATGTGGTGATTTTGCCTGAATCTGCTCTTCCTGCGACAGAAGAACAGATCGAACCGATTTTGCAGCAGCTAGACCAACTCGGGCGTAAGAATGGTAGTGAAATTATTATCGGCACGCTCTACCGCAACTCAAATGGGGTATATAACAGTGCGGTAATGCTAGGCGGATCAGTGCCTTATGCTATTCACCAATCGCCTCGTTATAATAAACATCATCTTGTGCCGTTTGGGGAATATGTGCCGTTTGGCAATTTGCTGGATTGGATGCGGGAGGTATTTATCCTACCGATCAACTTGTCGCAAGGGGAATTTGTGCAGCCTTCATTGTTGGCGGGCAACCAAAAATTTAATTTAGCGATCTGCTACGAAATCATTTTCGGACATCAACTGCAACAAAATCAGCAAGCACAGCAAGCTGATTATTTATTGACTATTACCAACGATGCATGGTTTGGTGAGAGTAGTGGTCCTTGGCAGCATTTCCAAATGGCAAGAATGCGGGCTTTGGAACTCGGCAAGCCGCTAGTGCGAGCCACTAATACAGGCGTCACTGCATTTGTCAATTTCGACGGAACAGTCACCGCTTTATTACCACAATTTGAAGCTAACACCTTAACCCAAAGTCTCCAAAGTACCAAAGGCGAAACTCCTTACGCACAATTCGGGCGTTGGCTGTGGTATGCCATTTGTGGATTGATTTTGCTTGTGGGGATTGCTCGTCGTAAGTAAATCACGCTTTCCCCTAAAGAGACGAGAGTAGGTGTTTGCAAAAAAAAGAACAAAATTTAATCAATTGAGTGAGTTTTCTGAACTTTTCCTTATTTTAAGGCACTAACCGAGCGTGCATTGAGAAATTAAGAAAGAGAGCAGAGCGTAGAAGTTAGGAGAACGCAAATAGATGAGTGAACAGATAACCGATCAGGCATTGGTTGAACGTGCACAACAAGGTGATAAAAAAGCATTTAATTTACTCGTCGTCCGTTATCAAAATAGAGTCGCAGGATTGCTGACACGCTATGTTGCACGAGATGATATTCCAGATATTGTGCAAGAATCTTTTATTAAAGCCTATCGTTCCCTTGAGTCTTTTCGCGGCGAAAGTGCTTTTTATACTTGGCTTTATCGCATTGCCGTCAATACAGCTAAAAATCATTTAACGGCGTTAGGCAGACGCCCACCAAAAGAAGATATTTTGGCGGAAGATGCCGAGAGTTACGACAGTGGTGTGCATTTGCGTGAAGCTGATACCCCAGAGAATTTAGTGCTTTCAGACGAATTAAAACGAATTGTCTTTGATACGATTGAAAATTTACCTGATGAACTCAAAACCGCCATCACGTTGCGAGAGCTTGAAGGGCTAAGTTACGAAGAAATTGCCGAAGTGATGCAATGCCCTGTGGGAACAGTTCGTTCTCGGATTTTTAGGGCAAGGGAAGCGATTGATGCGAAAGTCAATCCGCTGATGCAACAGAATTAAACCAACACTCAGAATTATCAACTGGAGCATTCTATGCAAAATAGAGAAACGCTTTCCGCCTATATGGACGGACACAATGTCAACGGGGAGTTTACCGAGACAGTGTGTACAAGCAGCGAGTTACAACAAAAATGGGCGAGTTATCACACTATTCGCAGTGTAATGCGTGGCGAAGAGCAAATTTTAGGTGCTGATTTTTCAGCGAAAATGGCCGCATTACTAGAAGATGAAGTCATTGAAGCCGCTCAACCAACAGTAGAGAAAAAAGGCTTATTGCTTAAACTTAAACGTTGGAGCACACCAATTATGCAAGCAGGAATTGCGGCATCAGTCTGCTTAGTTGCAGTGCTCGGTGTGAATATCGTGAACAGCAATAATGAAGTGGCTCAAGTCGAACAGCCTGTGCTGCAAACGTTGCCATTTAGCAATTCAGTACAACAAGTGAGCTACAATGCACCTGCCAAAGAACAGCCGACGGCAGAACAGCTTGAATATCAACAACGTCGTATTAATGCGTTGTTACAAAATCACGAGTTGCAACGCCGTACGAATGTGGGAGCAGTTGTGTTGAGTGAAACAGAAAAAGAAAAATCGCAAATATCTTCAGTAAAAGAGAATCTACCTTCTCAAACTGAAAAATAATGTTGAAGAGATAAAAGAAAAAATGGTTGCTAATGTTAAGCTAGCAACCATTTTTTATGGTTATTTATTCGGTGCTTGTGCTAATAATTTCGTGAGCAATTCCCAGTAAATTTGCACTGCAGGAATATGCACTTTTTCGTCAGGTGAGTGGGCATTGCGGATGGTTGGACCAATAGAAACTAAATCCATTTTTGGATACACTTTTTTGATCAAACCACATTCTAAGCCTGCGTGAATCACTTGGATTTTCGCTTCGTAGCCTAAGATTTCATCGTAGATCGTTTTGGTTAATGCGGTGATCTGCGAATTTGGATCGGGTTCCCAACCAGGATAGCTGCCCGAGAAAGCAACAGTTGCCCCCGTTAATTCTGCCAGAGAGGATAAACGGCTGCGAACGTCTGCTTTGCCGTTTTCAATCAACGAACGAACTAAAATTTTCGCTTTTAACACGCCATTTTCTGTGCGTAAAATCCCGATACTTAATGACGTTTCCACCACATTTTTCACGGCATCACTGTTGCGGATTACACCATTTGGTAACACATTGAGTAGCTGAATCGTTTTATCGCTGCTGGTTTTATCGAACACTTCAGCAGGGATTTCAGCCGTTTCTACGATAAAGGTTAAATTCGGCTCGGCAAGTGCGAGTTCAGCTTTGAGTTCTTGCTCAAAAGTCGCTAAACAAGCGGTCAGTTTCGCCTGATCTTTTGCAGAAAATGCCAACACAGCCACGGCTTCGCGTGGGATGGCATTGCGAACTGAGCCACCACGAATTTCAGCTAATTGGAATGGCACCGCAGCTTTTAATTCCGACAACGTACGAGCGAGTAATTTGATCGCATTCGCACGAGTGGTGTGAATATCGCAGCCTGAATGCCCACCGTGTAAGCCTTTTAAGTTGATTTTTAATGCGGTATCAAACGGATTAGCTTGATATTGCAACGGCAACGTCAATTCAGCATCTTCACCGCCTGCACAGCCGATATAAATTTCGCCGTTTTCTTCGGTATCGGTGTTGATCATCATGTTTGACTTCAGCCAGTTTGCTCTCAAGCCAATCGCTCCTTCCATTCCCGCTTCTTCAGTCATAGTGAGTAAGGCTTCAATTTCTGGGTGAGCGATGTCGTCCGCATCCAGCACCGCTAAGCAAGAAGCCAAGCCGATGCCGTTATCCGCTCCAAGCGTTGTACCTTTGGCTTTTACCCAGTCGCCATCAATGTACGGTCGAATTGAATCTTTTTTGAAATCGTGCTGTGTGCCTTCGTTCGCTTGCGGCACCATATCTAAGTGGGCTTGAATAGCGATAGTTTGGCGATTTTCCATCCCTTTGGTTGCTGTTTTGCGAATTAAAATATTGCCCGCCTCATCTCGTTCCACGAAGAATTGTTTCTCTTTCGCCCAATTCACGATGAAATTGGCAATTTCTTCTTCAAAGTAAGACGGATGTGGAATAGCACAAATTTGATCAAACCATTTCCATAATAGATTTGGTGTAAGTGTTTGAATTTCAGACATATTTACTCCTGTAAGGATAACAAGCGGTCTCTTTTTCGTAAAATTTTGCAAAATTTGCGAAGGAGTCTCACTTTAATTGTAAAAAAAGGCTGAAATGATAGCACGAAACGGCTTTTCGGGTTATCCTTACGCAATTTTTTTATTAGGTGGCTTGTCACCCTTCTTTTTAGGTAGAACTTATGAGCGAAAAATATACAAACGAAAAATACATCGTGACATGGGATATGTTCCATATGCACGCACGCAAATTAGCCAGCCGTTTATTGCCTGCAAAACAGTGGAAAGGCATTGTGGCAGTAAGCCGAGGCGGTTTATTTCCTGCGGCGGTATTAGCCCGCGAGTTGAGCATTCGCCACGTTCAAACCGTCTGCATTGCGAGCTACGATCATGATGATCAAGGCGAATTAAAAGTGTTACACGCTGCAGAATTAGAAAATGGGGGCGAAGGCTGGATTGTTGTTGATGATTTAGTTGACACTGGCAACACCGCTCGTGAAATTCGTAAAATGTATCCACATGCGAAGTTTGTTACCGTTTTCGCCAAACCAATGGGAGCGGGTTTAGTCGATGACTATGTGGTGGATATTCCACAAGAAACATGGATTGAACAGCCTTGGGATTTAGGCATCACTTTCGTACAACCTTTGTCTAAGCAATAAATCCCTTAAGTCCCCCTTTTTCAAAGGGGGATAATTTTTTGCTTAAAACGTATTGACAAGCGGTCACATTTCACTCTTATTTTGCAACTATGAATTTAGGTAATCTTTATATTATTTCTGCCCCAAGTGGTGCGGGAAAATCGTCATTAATCAATGCGTTACTGGCGGATTTACCCCGCACTGAAGTACAACTTTCCATTTCACACACTACTCGTAACCCACGCCCAGCGGAAGAAGATGGCGTGCATTACTATTTTACCAACCACGAGCAATTTAAATGCCTGATCGAACAAGGGCATTTTTTGGAGTGGGCGGAGGTGTTTGGCAATTATTACGGCACGTCGCTACCGATGATCGAACGTAGTCTAGAGCAAGGCATTGATGTCTTTTTAGATATCGACTGGCAAGGGGCTCGCCAAATTCGTGAAAAAGTGCCGAATGTAAAAACGGTCTTCATTCTGCCACCAAGCAAAGCGGAATTGGAACAGCGTTTGATTGGACGTGGGCAAGACTCGGCAGAAACTATCGCTAAACGTATGGCGGAAGCCGTGTCGGAAATGAGCCATTATCACGAGTTTGATTATGTGATTGTCAATGATGATTTCCAAACAGCGTTAAACGAGCTGAAAAGTATTTTAACCGCTGAACGTTTGAAACAAGCGACGCAAGCCGAACGCCATAAATCCTTAATTGCTCAACTTCTTGCTGCCTAAGGCGGCTTGCAAGCGGTCAGATCCTGACAATATTTTGCAAAAAATGTCGGTGATCTGACCGCTTGTAGTTTTACTTTTTATTTACTCACCTTTATCCACTTTTTTCAATTAGTCAACGATAGCTCGGCTTGTCCAAGCACACTATAAAATGCAGAAATGCTAATCTCATCGTTTTTCTTTATTTAGAGCTAGCTTTATGATTCTTAACGAGATGTTAGATGAAATAGCATTATTCGTTTTGATCTTTACGAGTATCTTGATTTTCTATGTAGCTATCGTAAAAAGAGGTCAAAGCCTTATCTCAGATTGGCGAGTTGTCGAAAGACATCTTTGTACTGGAGCACGAAAATGCAAAACTTTGTGAAGAAATGACCGCTTTATACGAAATAGGCTCACTATTTAGCAATGATAGGAGCAATGCCATTGTGGATGAATAGCGGGAAAAACGATCTCTATTTAGATTACTAATCTGTAAACTTTTGCAAAAAATGAATGACCGTTCATTTTCTGCTAGGCGAATGTCGGGCAATTCATTAGAATAGCCCGATATTTTTAATCGAAGGAATTTTTTATGCACATGATGAAATTCACCCTTACTTTAGCTGCAGCATTAACGCTTTCTGCCTGTGCGAATAAAATGAGCCAAGATGGTTCTTTAGGTCAGGCACAACACACTTTCCAACAATATCAAAATATCACTAAGCAATATCAAATTAATGCAAAATGGTGGCAAGGCTATAAAGATCCGAAATTAAATCAATTAGTTGAAACGGCATTAGCGAATAATATCAATTTGGCGAAAGCCGCGATTGCGGTCAATATGGCGTTGTATAACGCTAACTTAGTAGGAGCCAATCTCGTTCCTACTTTTAGTGCTACTGAGCAGTCTTCCGCTTCGAAAGGCGTGGGCTCAACCAGCAATGCAGTTTCAACAGGCGTGTCACAAATCAACCATCAGCTCGGCTTTAATTTGAGCTACACCCTTGATTTATGGGGACGTTTGCATGATGCAGCGAGTGCAGCGGAATGGGAACAAAAAGCGACGGAGGAAGATCTCCAAGCGGCAAGGTTATCATTGATCAATGGCGTGATCAGCAGCTACTACAATTTAGCGTATTTTAATGATGCCATTCGTGTGACTGAGCAGAGTATCAAAGCCTACGAACAGATGAACCGTATTTTAGCGAGTAAATATAAAGTAGGGTTGATCGATCATTTGAGTGTTGAGCAGTCTAATCAAGCGGTGCTTGCGGCGAGAAACACGTTGATCAATTTACGTACGGGGCAGAAAACCGCAGAGCAGACGCTACGCAATTTACTAAACTTAAAACCGAACGAACCGCTTGCGGTGGCGTCAGCCAGCTTGAGCAAAGTGAAATTGCAAAAGGTAGATATGAATGTCCCTGTTTCGGTGATTGCTAACCGTCCAGACATCGTGGCGAGTTTAAACCGTTTGCAAAGTTCATTTAAAAATCTCACGTCCATGGAAAAAAGCTGGTTCCCGACATTAACTTTAGGTGGAAGCCTAACGGGCACGGCAGCCAAAGTGGATAATTTAACCGATAATCCAGTTGGCTCAGCCTTAATTCGTTTTGATTTGCCATTCTTGGATTGGAACCGTGTGTCGAATAACGTGAAAATCTCGGAAGAGAAATATAAGTTAGCGAAACTCGACTATGAGCAAACCATCACCTCGGCACTCAATGAAATAGACAGCTACTACTACGCTTATCAACAATCACAACATCGCTATGCAAATTTACAGAAAAAATATCAAAGTGATAAAAAAATCAGCGGTTACTACCAAAATCGTTATGATCAAGGTATTTCCGAGCTGCGTGATTGGTTAAATGCCTTGAACACGGAACGGGCGTCTGAACTTTCTTTGCTTGAAGCCAAATTCACTCAAATCAAAAACGAAGCGGCAATTTATCAAGCAATGGCAGGGAAATATAGCCGTTAGTTGTTGATAAGTCTGATACAAGCGGTCAGTTTCTCGGAAAATGTTGCAAAAGAATTGCAACATTTTCCTATGCTATTTGAACGGTAATATAAAAAATCCCTTATATTTTCTATAAGGGATTTTTTAGTCGATGTGATTTAGAATCTTAAATTCATACCAGCATTAATGCCTCGTCCACTTTGTGGAATGTAAGACAAGTACGACGTATGGTTATAAACTTTCACATTGAGTAAATTGTTGGCATTGAGATACAGCGTATATTCATTGCTGTTGCCAAAACGCCCGTCATAGCTAACACCGGCATTCCACATGGTATGCCCTGGTGTTGGTGTTTCTAAGCGTGCGACTTTATTTTGTTTGAATACACGATAAATCTGTGTATTGAAACTCACGCCATTGTCAAAATAGGCGTTGAATCTCGCACCTAAACGCATTGCAGGCATACGTGGAGCGTTGCCATCGGGTTGTTTTTCCCAGCCTGTTGGTTTTACTCCTATAGCTTCATAATTTTCATCATAAACTTGCTCATAGCCCGTTGGAAGAGCGGGTAAGTTTTTGAGTTTGCCACGCACATAGTCTCCAAAGACGCCAACTACATAAGCAGATGAAATTTGATAATCCGCCTCCGCTTCTAAACCATAAATATTCGCTTCAGATTGATTGTAACGATATAAACGTAATGGGTAATCATCGGTTAAAGAACGAGTGCAACGCCCATTTTTTCGCCAAGAACAGGTTTTGTCGTTCAGAATCGCAGAATAAATATAATTAGAAAAATCTTGATAATAACCGCTTAACTTAAGCCCTAATTTGTTGCCAGTGTAAGCCCAGCCAAGTTCAATGTTGTTTGAACTTTCTTTTTTCAGATTTTTATTACCCACTTCAAAAGAGTTGGTTGCTAAGTGTTTGCCGTGAGCGTAAAGCTCTTGGGCGTTTGGTAAACGCTCTTGGTGCGAAAAGGTTACATTGAATTGATGTGTATCCGTCGCTTGATAATTTGCCGATAACGCATAAGAGTAAGCAGTAGATTTATGCGGTTTGGTTAGATCGCCAAATGGTTTTTTTTCTGCAGGCACATCAAGGTTGTATTTCATGGTGATTTTTTGACGCTCAATACGTCCGCCAACATCAAATTGTAATTTACCTAATTCGATACGCTCTATTAAAAATAGGCTTTGCTGATCAGTCGTGTGGTCTGATAGCAGGTTTTGACGGCGGTACTCAAGCGTATGGTTATCTAAGGCATAGCTGTCTTGATTAGCTTTGCTGATACCGATTACCCCTGTGACATGACCAATTGGTTGATGAACAAATTCAATACGAGCTGAGTATCCTTTATTTTTGAAAGCGTTATCGGAGATCGCTCCCGATTTTTCATCGTGACGATAATTGACTTTCGCCACTGAAAAACGAATTTTATCTAAGCCTTTCACCGGCGTTTTCCATTCACCACGCAAATCCCAACGTTTTGACTTTAGCAAAATGTGCGGATTATCATGATGAGTATGTTCATGGTTTTTATCATTCGGGCCATGAGAATGTCCATGACCACATAAGTGACCATGGCTATGCCACTCTTTTTTGATACAGTCAATACCTGGGTTATTGTAATCAATATCCGTTTCTTCCATTAAAAATGGATAGTACTGCAAATAGGGTTTACGCCAGTGGGCGTTGGATAATAACACATGTAAATAATAGTCATCATAAAGGTGTGAGTGGGCAGGTAAGCCATATTTATCTTTACGCTCAGTGTAAGCAGCCCCTAAGTAGCCTTTATCTCCAACCCAAGAAAGTCCGAGGCTACCACTTTTGTTTTCCACAAAGCTGTTATCCATTTTCTTATGGATAGTGCCTTGATAGAGGTAAGATGGGGTACGGTAGTCATCTGCTTTTTTCTGTAGGCCTTCAATATGGGCAACGACATTCTTACCTAGACCAATATCCAACGCTACATTCGCTAAACGCTCATGATCAACCGTGCCCGTGCGAACACCGATTTCCCCCTGAACGCCATCAACCGTAGCCGTTGGAATTTTGTTGTCAACCACGTTTACCACACCAGCAGCATTGCCAGAGCTATATAGTAACGTGCTTGCACCACGTAAAATTTCTACTTGTTTTGCCAACAAGCTATCTACTGTAACAGCATGATCGGGTGACATTGATGACATATCGAGTGTTTCGCTACCGCTCGTGAGAATTTTGATCCGTTTGCCTTCTTGTCCCCGAATCACAGGGGCTGATGCACCGCCACCAAACTGGCTTGCGTGAATGCCTGGTTCATTCGAGAGAGCATCCCCAATATTGCTTGCTCGTTGTTTAAGTGCATAAGATTGAATCACTTTTTCACTTGACGCTAAACGACCGCTTAACAAGCTTCCTTGTCGATTGTCGGTTACGCCATGAACAGAGATTTGTTCGAGTTCAAGATGCTCTTGTTTGTCTTGTGCCACTGCGAGCTGGTTGTGAATCCCACAGAGAATACATAATGATAGGTAAGAAATTTTCTTCATGAAGAATTCCATATATTTTTTATGGTTAAAAGGCTCGCTATCATATAGGATAAAATTTATGATGTAAATATAGTGAATTGCGTCGTGATGATGTAATCAATTTGCCTGTGGACTCATTTACAAGCGGTCAGATCCTACGGATTTTTTGCAAATTGTGGTAGGATCCACCGCTTTTTGATTTTCTTGTTTTTATTATGAAATTTATTATTAAACTTTTCCCTGAAATTATGATTAAAAGCGACTCGGTTAGAAAACGCTTTATCAAAATTTTAACCTCGAACATTCGTAACGTGCTGTTGCGTGAAACGGAAAACGTAGCGGTAATTCGCAATTGGGACTTTATTGAAGTGCGTGCCAAAGTGGAGGAAGAAGCGCCGTTAGTGTTGGATTTATTGCAACGCACACCCGGTATTCACCATATTTTACAGGTGGAAGAAACCCCGTTTAAAACGATGCACGATATTTTTGAACAAACCTATACGGCAGTAAAAGACGAGCTAGAAGGCAAAACGTTCTGTGTGCGAGTTCGCCGTAAAGGCAAGCACGAATTTCGTTCATTAGACGTGGAGCGTTATGTTGGTGGTGGCTTAAATCAACGGATTGAATCGGCAAAAGTGCAACTTACCAATCCGGATGTGACGGTGCGAATTGATATTGAACACGACAAAATGTTGCTGATTAAGGCTCGTCACGCCGGGCTTGGTGGCTATCCGATTGGTACGCAAGAAGATGTGTTATCGCTGATTTCGGGTGGCTTTGATTCGGGTGTATCAAGCTATATGTTGATCCGCCGTGGTTCACGGGTACATTACTGCTTTTTCAATTTGGGCGGTGCAGCCCACGAAATCGGCGTGAAACAGATGGCATACCACATTTGGAGCCGTTACAGCAGTTCACATAAAGTACGTTTTGTGGCGATCAATTTTGAAAATGTGGTCGGCGAAATTTTAGAAAACATCGATAACGGGCAAATGGGTGTGGTGCTAAAACGGATGATGGTGCGTGCCGCAAGCAAAATTGCCGAGCGTTTCGACATTCAAGCGATTGTCACCGGTGAAGCACTCGGGCAAGTCTCTAGCCAAACGCTGACGAATTTGCGTTTGATTGATAAAGCCTCGGATACTTTAGTGTTGCGTCCACTCATCACCCACGACAAAGAGCAGATTATTGCGATGGCGAAGCAAATCGGCACTGACGATATCGCTAAATCGATGCCTGAATTTTGTGGTGTGATTTCAAAAAATCCAACAGTGAAAGCGATTGAAAGTAAAATCATCGAAGAAGAAGGCAACTTTAACTTTGATGTGCTTGAACAAGCGGTCCGTTCTGCTCAGTTTTTAGACATTCGACAGATTGCCGAACAGACCGAAAAAGAAGTGATTTCTGTGGAAACGACGTCTGAATTGGGTGAAAACGATGTGATTTTGGATATTCGCAGCCCCGAAGAAACAGAAGAATTACCGTTCAAACTGGAGGGGGTGGAAATCAAGGAACTGCCGTTCTACAAACTTTCCCACTATTTCAGTGAATTAGATCAATCGAAAAACTATTTGCTCTACTGCCAACGTGGCGTGATGAGTAAACTGCAAGCCTTATATCTCAAAGAGAATGGCTTTAGCAATGTGAAAGTATTTCGTTTATAAAACAAAGGGTTCGCTTAGGCGAACCCTTTTGCAAAAAAATGAGTGGAACTGACCACTTGTTATTTCAGTTATTTTTCTTTCCAATAGCCGAGCCATTCTTTTAAGGCGTGCATATTACTATGCAAGGCTCCTGATTGTGGAATGAAATACATCACGTTCAAGACGTAATTCGCTGGCGTGATGCCTGCTCCTACGCTCGCAGGCAAAACCTCAAACCCTTCCCGTTCAAAGAGCAATTTTGCTCGCATCATATGCCACTGATTGGTGACTAACACAATTTTTTTAATCCCTTCTTTGGCTAAAATCTCTTTACTAAAGACAGCATTTTCTCGAGTGGTTCTCGCCTGTTGTTCAAGCCATTGTGTAGGCACGTTGAAAAAGATCTCTAGTTCTCTCCCCATCACTGCCGCTTCTGATGTGCCATTCGGGCTGCTTCCCGTAATTAATAAAGGCAAACCGGTTTCTTTCTGCAAATAGGCTGCGTAGCGAACGCGTTCAAACGCAATTTGATTGGTGGCGAGTTTGGCGTACAACTCTTTGTTATCTCGTAAGCCACCGCCAAGCAACACGATAGCTTGGGCAGAGCGGTAATCTTCAAGGGTTAAATTATCTTCTGTGACCAGTGAGTCGTGCAGTTTTTGTGAAGTGTAGGGAATGCTGAACATATACAAAATGCCAATGCCTAACAGTGAGGTGAAAAGGCTCAAGGTTTTCCATTTCAATTTGGCGAAAAGCAAAGAAAGTAGCCATAAAATCAGAACATTAAATGGCGGTAAAATAACTGCCGTGATAATTTTGGTGAGTTCAAACATAGGATTGTGTCAAGCTAAGTAAAATGTGGTTATTATTCCTAATTGGTTGGTGCTTGTCTATTGTTTAACATCTCTGTTGAAATTAGAATGGCAGGCAATTTCATTACCACAAGCGGTCAGATTTATGAAAAAAATTGCAATTATTCCTGCTCGTGCAGGCTCGAAGGGGATCAAAGACAAAAATCTCCAACTCGTTGGTGGAATCTCGCTAGTCGGGAGAGCGGTTTTAGCGGCGAAAGAGTCGGCAATGTTCGATGAAATTGTGGCGACATCAGATGGCGAAAAAATTTTAGCAGAGGCCGAAAGATATGGTGCGAAGGCGTTACATCGCCCTGTGGAATTGGCACAAAGCGATACTAAAACCATTGATGCCGTGTTGCATTGCTTACAAACGCTAGGAATTACTGAAGGTGTTGCTGCGTTATTTCAACCAACTAGCCCGCTACGCAACGCATTAGATGTGCGTAATGCGATGGAGCTTTATTTATCGGGTAATTGCAAGTCAGTCGTATCGGCTTGTGAATGTGAGCATCACCCATTCAAGTCCTTTTCTTTAGATGGAGATAAGGTGGTGCCTGTGCGTGAATTATGCGACTTTGAAGCCCCACGCCAACAATTGCCGAAAATGTATCGTGCCAACGGTGCAATTTATATCAATGATATTGCCAGTTTATTAGCAGAAAAGAATTTCTTTATTCCGCAAGTGAAATTTTATTTAATGCCAACCTATCGCTCAGTCGATATTGATGCCACTCACGACTTACAACTTGCCGAAAGTTTGATTGAGAAAGAAATTTAATGAAAGCAGTAAAAGATAGCGTTATTTATTTGCTTGGGGAGTTATTTTCCCGAGCAATGCCTTTTTTATTATTGCCCTATTTATCTCGTAAATTAGGCGTAGAAGGCTTTGGTGAGCTTTCTTATTATCAAACCTTTACGGTTTTATTTTTTATTGTTGTCAGTTTAAGCCAAGAAGGTGCGGTCACCCGCTATTTTTATTTTTATGGTAAACGCTCGTTAAATTTGGTTGTATCTTCGGGATATGCATATACTTTATTGAGTGGTGGCTTAATTCTGATTGGGTGTTGGATCGCTCAATCAGAAGTATTAGTTTATGTGGCATTAACGGCTATCTTTCAATCCTTTTTTAGTGTGCAATTGGGTATTAGGCAGTGCCAAAAACAGGCTATTCCTTATACCATTATTCAATTTATTTCGAGTATTTCAGCAGTTATTTATACGATTGTTTTATTAGAGCTATTTGAGCAAAATTTGGTTGAGAAACGTATTATTGCTATTTTATTGGGATATATTACGGTATTTCTTATTTCCTATTTTTTATATAGCAGACAAACTAAATTAAAACGGTATTCTCTTAAAAAATATAAAATTGCCTTAGCTTATTTGTTTGTATTTGGTGTGCCATTGATTTTGCATAACGTAAGCCTATTTTTAAAAGGGCAGCTCGATCGTATTTTTATTTTCCATCAATATAGCCAAACAGAGTTGGGTTTATATGCAATGGGTGCTCAAGTGGCAGCCATTTTGATGGTAGTATTACAAGCAATCAATAAAGCCTTAGTGCCTTATTTTTTTGAGGGATTAAAACAAAACAGAATTGGTATTCAACAGGTGCATAAATGGGCATTGATCTCGCTTGTTGTTGTGCCATTACCTGCACTATTGATGTGGATCATTCCTGAAAGTTTAGTCGTGTGGTTGTTAGGGAGTCAATTTGTAGGTACAAAATATTATATTATCTGCTTTTTATTAGCAGTAGCGTTAATTATTCCTTATTTTATTTTGGTTAATTATCTGTTCTATCATGGGAAAAATAAGCTCATTTCCATTTGCTCAATTTTATCGACTTTAATTTATCTAGGGAGTTTAATTGGATTTACATTAATCCGTATTGAATATGTGCCATTTGCTAGTATTTTAGGTGCGGTTGCAATTATTCCTATCTTATTTTCGATGACGAAAAACGTTGCTTAACAGTTTGAGAGTTCATAATGAATCTAATTATTTGTTATACCCCTTTGCAAGTTTTAATTGCAGAAAAAATTATAGAAAAATACTCGCAAGAGTCTTTTTATGGAGTAATGATCTATTCTGTGGATAATCCAAAATTTCAATTTTATGCAAAGCGTTTAGCAAAGAAATGTGATGTTTTTTTCAGTTTGCATCAACATATTGATCGTTTTAATCTCTTAAAAGAAATTTTTCAAATTAAATGCCAATTTAAAAATAAACAGTTTGATAAAACTTTTGTGGCAAGCATCAACGATATCCAAATTCAATTTTTGCTAAGTAGTGTTGAATTTAATTCACTATATACCTTTGATGATGGTACTGCAAATATTGTGAATACCAGTGTTTATTATAATGATGAACCCAATACCTTTATCCGCAAAGCGATTAATAGACTGTTAAATAATAAATATAGCATTGCAAAACTCAAGATTTTGTCGCATAAACATTATACTATCTATCCTGATTTTCCTAATATTATTGCTAATGCGGAATATATTGATCTATTTAACTTACCTAGCTCATCTGAAATAGATGAGAGTAATGTTGTCAATATTTTATTAGGGCAGCCCGTGTATTTCGATAATCAAGCCAATATTGCATTGGCAGATCGGGTGATTAAGCGGTTTAATATTGACTATTATTTACCGCACCCACGTGAGCAATATAAATTAAATAATGTAAGATATATTGAAACTCCGCTGATTTTTGAAGATTATATGGCTCAATATTTTTCCAACCAGAAATGCCGAGTTTATACTTATTTTAGTAGTGCGGTACTTAATATTAAAAGTCCTAATATCGAAACGATTGGCTTAAGAATTGAAATAGATAATCCAGCTTTTATTAGCTGTTATGATTTATTAGAACAGGCAGATATTCCTGTTATTGATATTCGAGAAGAAAATGAAGAAATACTTAATATCACTAGATAAAGATGAATATCGTCGAGAACGCTTTTTTACTCAGCCAAACACTCAAGATTTCAAGGTGTTTTCTGCCATTAATACGATGAATAGTGAGCTTTCGGAATTATCAGAAAAATTTGATATAAACCAGTTTGAACAACTCTATCATCGTCATGTAACTAAAGGGGAAATTGGTTGTACATTAAGTCATTTATCAGTTTATCAGCAGATTATTGATGATGAAGATATTGCAGAACAAGATTATGTATTAATTTGTGAAGATGATGCCCAGTTTAACCAAGCGTTTCAGCAAAATTTGGATAAGCTATTAAATCAAAATCCTAATGCGGATATTTTATTAGTTGGGCAATCTAAAATTGCGGGATTTAATGATATTGAATTAGAAATTAATTATCCAACCACGTTTAACTTTTTACTTCAACGGTCTGAAGATTGTCGATTTGCTATTTGTTATCCTTATAAAAACTATTTTGCGGGTACCGTAGCTTATCTTATTAAAAAATCAGCCGCAAGACTGATTTTAGAAAAAGTAAAACAGCATAATAAGGCTTATTGGTTAGCCGATGATTTTATTTTATTAGGTGATCAATTTCATCTTGATATTCAAATTGTTCGTCCGCTCATGGTTATTGAAAATCCTTCATTAAATAGTAATTTACAATCTGTTCGTGGTTCCGAAGCAAATAATCTATTGAAAAAAATGCTTAAATATCCACTAAAAAAAATATTAGCAGTAAAGCGTAATTTAGGAAGATTATAATGTCTGTGATATTCAATCTATTTTACATTTATGATCCTTGGTTATTCCATTTCTTGCGAATGGCATTTGTGTCAGGCATTATTGCTATGTTGATGTTAGGCTATCAGTGGTATCAAAAGAAATTAACAAAAGGCATTACTATTCCAGTAGATAGCTTATGGGTTGTCTCTGGGTTTATGTTATTGAGTACAATTCCTGCGTTAATATATGGTACAAAAGATTTTTCAGTACTTATTATGTATTGTAAAAGTCTGATTTTATTTTTATTTGGTATTGCCATTTATAATTTATTTTATCTTAATCAACCACAAAGGTTGGTTAACGACTTTAAAATCGGTATTAGTGTTCAAGCAATTGTTGGCTTATTCGCGTTAGTGGGTGTATCTTCTATGATTGATTTTGCCCTTTCAACTCATGTTGTATTACCTAAATTTTATGGTTCAGAACAGGAATATCGTTTATATAATTTTACTTCATCGGGATTTTTCCAGTTAAGCATTTTCTATTTGATGCTATTGCATTTTCTATTAGCTTATAATGCAAAGCATAATACCATTCATTCTGTGTTTCTATTTTTAATGTTGTGTATTGGGATAGTTTCTGGAAGAACCTTTTTAATGTTATCGGTAATTAGTATCGTACTTTATTTTAAGTGGCGATATATTCCTACATTAATTTTGTTTACTGCAACTTGTCTATTTTTAGCCTTTAATTATGCGGATAATAAATATGTTGAACACGCTTTAGAACCATTAATTAATTTAATTCACGGTACAGGAAGAATTAGTTCTTCAACAGATACCTTAATGCAAAAGCATCTCTTTATCCCTGAATTAAAACAGATTTTAATTGGTGATGGCTACTATTATTCACCAAAAGGCGGGTATTATGGTGGCACAGATTCTGGCTTCTTACGCCAAATCTTATATGGCGGTGTTAGTTATATGTTACTTTGCTTTGCCTTTACTGCTTTTTTTGTCGTGAAAATAGCAAAAAATTGGTTTGATGGTAGCTGGAAATTTATTTTATCTACTTTAGCAATATTAACTATTTTAAATGTGAAAGCCGATACTTACGCCTATCCAGGTATTATGATGATTTTACTGATGTTTTTATCTCTATTTGGATATTCAGGTAAAAATATAGTGCTATTTAAACAAAAGAGTACAACTAATGTTTAGTATTATTGTTCCTTCTTATAATCGTAAGGAAGAAATTCCCTATTTATTAGCTAGTTTAGAGTCACAAACCATTTATAATTTTGAAGTGATTATTGTTGATGATTCTTCTGAAGATCTTGTTGAAATTCAAAAACGCTATCCATTTCCAGTGAATTTGATTCGTAATCAACAAAATCAAGGGGCAGCAGAAAGTCGGAATATTGGAGTAAAACACTCACAATATGATTGGCTACTTTTTTTAGATGATGATGATCGTTTTTTACCTGAAAAATGTGAGCTATTAGCGAATGTAATTGAACAAAATCCACAGGTGAATTTCATCTATCATCCTGCGGAATGTATTATGGTTAATGAAGGATTTTCTTATTTTACTCATCCTTATTCGAATGTTCAGGAACTGACTTTAGATAATATTTTAAAGGCAAATAAAATTGGTGGGATGCCAATGATAGCAGTGAAAAAAGATCTTTATCTTAAAGTTAATGGATTATCAAGCGATTTACATTCATTAGAAGATTATGAATTTGTATTAAAAGTCGTTTCAGATGAAAGCTTCCGACCGTTTTATTTGGAGAATGCATTAAGTCAGTGTACGTTTCATACAAAACGATCGAGCGTATCCACTCATCATCAACATACTGAAAAAGCAATTGAATATATTGCGAATAAATATGTAAAAACGCCACAGCAAAAAAGTAATTTTGCATTTAATACTCAGTATATGCTGGCGTATCCTTATATTATGAATTTATCACGCAAAGCGGCTAAATATTATTTTGAGTTATTTAAGCAAAGTAAAAGTATGAAATATTTAATGATTACAATGATTACGCTAATTTCACCTAAATTAGCCATCAATATAAAAAGGTTTATTTAATGCAATTTTCCGTGCTAATGTCCTTATATGTTAAGGAAAATCCGCAATTTTTACGGGATGCCTTGCAGAGTTTAGCGGACCAAACTCGCCCCGCCGATGAAATTGTATTGGTTTTTGATGGCAAAATTACCCCTGAATTAGAGCAAGAAGTGCAAAATTTTACCGGAATCTTACCGCTTGTGATTGTTCGGTTAGAGCAAAATCAAGGCTTAGGCAAGGCGTTAAATTACGGTTTAACGCAATGTTCGTACGAATGGGTTTTCAGAATGGATACCGATGATATTTGCGTGTCAGAGCGGTTTGAAAAGCAGGTTGATTTCATTGAGAAAAATCCTGATACCGTCATCTTTGGTGGACAGATTGCTGAATTTGGTTCAAATATCAACGACATCGTGAGTTATCGCCGAGTGCCGACGAGTAACGATGAAATCCGTCAATTCACCCAACAACGCTGTCCGTTCAATCATATGACCGTGGCGTACCAGAAGTCTGCAGTGCTAGAGGTCGGTGGTTATGAAGATTTGCAGGAAGATTATTATTTGTGGATCAAATTAGTTGCACTGGGCAAAAAAGTGGCAAATTTGTCAGAAGTATTAGTTTACGCCCGCGTGGGCAATGGAATGGTTGGTCGCCGCCGTGGTTTGCCGCAAGCCAAAGCGGAATGGCGATTATTTAAATTGAAATATCGATTGGGTTTGCAAGGCTTGGCAAGTGGGCTAGTCACCTTTTTAATACGAGCCTTGCCTCGTTTATTGCCCGTTTCTGCATTGCGTTTTGTATATAAATTTACTCGAAAATAGTATGAAAGCGATTTATTTAGCCTCAAATAGTCCACGCCGTTGGGAATTATTGCAATCTCTTGATTTACAGCTGCATCGTATTACGGGAGAAGTTGATGAAACCCCATTGCCGAATGAGAAGGCGAAAGCTTACTGTTTACGTATTGCCTTAGCGAAAAATCAGGCGGCACAAGCGGTCAGTTTAGCGGAAAAGTTTGCAAATCTGCCGATTTTGACAGCAGACACTACCGTTTCGATTGATGGCAAGATTTTAGGCAAGCCGAAAGATAAAGCCGAGGCAATTGCCATGCTGCAACAGCTTTCAGGGCGTACACACCAAGTGTTTACCGCTATTTGTGTGAGCCATAACGGTGAACAATTTGAATGCGTACAAACCAGCGAGGTGACTTTTAAAACCTTGAGCGAAGCAGAAATTTTGGCGTATGTCGACACTGGCGAGCCGATGGATAAGGCGGGGGCTTATGGCATTCAAGGTGTGGGTGGGATTTTTATTTCCCATCTTGAAGGCAGTTTTACTGGTGTGATGGGCTTACCGTTGTTTGAAACCGCAGAATTATTACGACAATGTGGCGTAGAAATTCTCAATTAACTAAATTGTAAGCCGAAACGCTCTAACTCTAACCAAATCTCATCACTAAACTCTTGTTTTACTTGCTTTTCTAGCTGAGCAAGTGTTTGGATCAAGCTGTACAACTTGGTATAAGTAAAGCGATTAACTGCACTTTGATAAAATGGTCGGCGATTCTGCCACACTTTCAAACGGTCAAATTCCGCCCGCAAATTACCGTTATATAACGGCTGAAAGCCCTTTATCGCCTGTGGCGAGCGGGTGATTTCAAGCAAAATCATTAGCTCTTTTTGGATCACTCGCAGTAACACCACGGTCTGGACTTCTTCATTTTTGAGATGATGCAAAATGCGAGTAGCACGTCCGATTTTGCCGTCAAGCAAAGCATCAATCCATTGAAATGGTGTGAATTGTGCAGACTGTTCAATGATCTCTTGGGCTTTGCCCAAGCTAATTTTTCCTGAAGGGGTTTGTAATTGCAGTAGCTGCAATGCCTGTTTCAACGCAAGCAGATTGCCTTCATAGCTGTAACATAGCAACTTCATCGCTTCAGGCTCAAGGGTTAAATTCATTGCTTTGGCTCGATGTTGTAACCAAACTGGTAACTTCGACACATCAGGTGTCTGGCAGTTAATCAGTATGCTTTGAGTAGCGATTTGACTAAACCAGCCTTGTTTTTCCATAGGCTTGGTGAGTTTTGGCAGATGCAAAATAAACAGTAAGTCAGGATTCGACAACGCAAGTAACTCAGCAAGCTGCTTTTGCTGAGTGGTAGTGATGTTATCGGGAAGGGTGAGAACGAGAATTTGGCGGCTCGCAAAAAGGCCGTAAGATTGGGCTTGGTCGAACAGTTTTTCCCAAGCCGTATCGTTATTGATCGTAAATTCGTTTTTTTCTTCAAAGCCTTGCTGACGAGCGGATTGAACGATTTTGTCCTTGCTTTCCCCCACCAACAATAAATCTTGTCCTACAAGCAAATAGAATGGTTGTAAACCTTTGCTCAGGTTGGCATCGACGGCTTCCGAAAAAATCCGTTGCAACATTGTTATTTCACTTTTGAAAGTTCGCTATGCAATCCAGCGATTTTGATCAGTAACTGACGAGAAGCTTGCTCATACATTTGACGTATAATGCTCTCTTTTTCTTCTGATTTCGCCAAGGCAGCACGGGAATCGTCAAAGAAAGTGCGATGTACCGACACTTCAAGTGGATAGCTTGCTTTTTCAGGCACAGAAACCGTGGCTTTTACCGTTAGGCTAAGAATTTTTTCCGCTTCACGTGCTTGTTTAAACACCGATGCCACACGGGAGGTCGTTTCCGTTGAATTTAAACGCAACGTGGCGGTGCGGATTTTGCTCTCTGCGGGGACAATCGTAATGTCGTTTAATAACAACTGGTTACGCAAAATGCGAGACATATCACTGTTTTGGTCAGCACTTTCGTAACGTAGAGTACGAAGTTCTTCAGGGAATAATTCGTTGTTTTTAAATTGCCAACCGCAAGCGGTTAACAACAGCACAACAAGAACGGACAGTTTTTTTAACATAGGAAGATCCTTGGTTTTTCTTTTTTGCTATGTAGTAGCTTATCAGCAATACATCATAACAATTGATGGGCTTAAGCCTATCCTACTGCCTTGCCGTAGGCGGGGTAGGAGTCGATTTGCAAAATTTTGTTCAAATCTTACCGCTTGTTGCCCTCTCTGCAAAAATACGGGAGGTATTCCTGCGGCCTCTCTCCCGTAACCGGGAGAGAGCTGAGTCATTACTTCGCCACAAAACTCAACATTTTAAATGGAATATAGATGGTTTTGATGATGTTCAAGCCGTCTAAATGGCGGGTCACGTTTTCATCGGCAAGGGCTGCGGTTTTCACATCGTCTTCGCTTGCATCCGCTGGCACGGTGACTTTGCCACGTACTTTGCCGTTTACTTGTACCACGACTAATTTTTCATCTTCGACCATTGCCGCTTCGTCTGCTTGTACCCAAGGGGCGAAGTCGATGCTGCTGTCGTTGCCGAGCGCTTGCCATAACTCGAAACAGATGTGCGGAGTGATTGGGTAGAGCATTCGTACCACCGCACTTAGGGCTTCAGCCATTACAGCTTTGTCTTGACCGTCCGCAAGTGGGGCTTTGGTCAGTTTGTTCATCAACTCCATAATCGCAGCGATAGCGGTGTTGAAGGTTTGACGGCGACCGATGTCATCGCTCACTTTTGCAATGGTTTTATGCATATCACGGCGAAGGGCTTTTTGAGCTGCCGATAACGCAGTTGGATCGACCGCGGCTTTTGCTGGATCTTTTTGGTATTCAAACACCAAATTCCACAAACGGCCTAAGAAGCGTTTCGCCCCTTCTACGCCTGACTCTTGCCATTCTAGCGTCATTTCCGCAGGGGATGCGAACATCATAAACAAGCGAACGGTATCCGCACCGTATTTTTCCACCATTTCTTGTGGGTCGATACCGTTGTTTTTCGATTTCGACATTTTGGTCATTCCGGTGTGAACAAGTTCACGTCCTTCTTTATCAAAGGCTTTGATGATACGACCTTTTTCATCACGTTCTAAGGTCACTTCCGTTGGGCTGACCCAAATACGCTCGTTGGTTGGGCTTGTATAATAAAACGCATCGGCAAGTACCATGCCTTGACAAAGCAATTTATCGGTTGGTTCATCGCTGTTCACCAAACCGGCATCACGCAATAATTTATGGAAGAAGCGGAAGTAGAGCAAGTGCATCGTAGCGTGTTCGATCCCGCCGATATATTGATCGACTGGTAACCAATAATTTGCTTCTTCACTGTCAAGCATTCCCTCGTGGTATTGCGGGCTGGTGTAGCGAGCGTAGTACCAAGAAGATTCCATAAAAGTGTCGAAAGTATCGGTTTCTTTATATGCGGGTTCGCCGTTAAAGGTTGTTTTTGCCCAGTTTGGATCCGCTTTGATTGGGCTTTGTACGCCGTTCATCACCACATCTTCTGGCAGAATAATGGGTAAATCTTGCATTGGTGCAGGCACAACATCGCCATTTTCAAGGGTGAGCATTGGAATTGGGGCCCCCCAGTAGCGTTGGCGAGAGACGCCCCAATCACGCAAGCGATAATTCACTTGGCGTTTACCGACACCCATTTGGTTGAGTTTATCCGCAATACCGTTAAAAGCACCATCAAAATCTAAGCCATCGAACTCAGCTGAATTAACCGCAATGCCGTGTTCGGTCAATGCCGCTTTTTTGAAATCCCACTCACTGTGATCAAGCGGTCGGATTACTTGCTTAATTGGCAAATCGTATTTTAACGCGAATTCGTGGTCTCGTTCATCGTGAGCTGGCACCGCCATTACCGCCCCTGTGCCGTAGTGCATCAACACAAAGTTCGCTACCCAAACGGGCAATAACTCGTTGGTTAATGGGTGAACGGCATATAAGCCCGTAGGCATACCTTTTTTCTCCATTGTGGCAAGTTCTGCTTCTGCTACTTTGGTATTTTTCGCTTCTTGAATGAATTGAGCCAATTCAGGATTGCCTTGAGCCGCTAAACTCGCAAGTGGGTGAGCGGCAGCCACAGCAATATAACTTACGCCATAAAAGGTGTCTGGACGAGTGGTATAAACCGTCACTTGCTCATTTAATTCATTGATATCAAAGGTAATCTCAACCCCTTCAGAACGGCCTATCCAGTTACGTTGCATGGTTTTTACTTGATCCGGCCAGTTTGGTAGAGTGTCCAAATCGCCTAAAAGCTGCTCTGCGTAATCGGTGATTTTGATGAACCATTGCGGAATTTCACGTTGCTCCACAGGAGTATCACAACGCCAGCAGCAGCCTTCATGGACTTGTTCGTTTGCCAATACCGTTTCATCGTTTGGACACCAGTTCACCGTTGAGGTTTTTCGATAAACCAAGCCTTTTTTATATAACTCGGTGAAGAACCATTGTTCCCATTTGTAGTAATCAGGTTTGCAAGTGGCTATTTCACGATCCCAGTCAAAACCGAAACCGAGCAATTGCAACTGTTTCTTCATATATTCGATGTTTTCGTATGTCCATTTTGCGGGTGCGGTTTTGTTTTTGATCGCCGCCCCTTCCGCGGGCAAGCCGAAGGCATCCCAACCAAACGGTTGCAACACATTTTTACCAAGCATTCGTTGATAACGAGACACAACATCGCCGATGGTGTAGTTACGCACGTGGCCCATATGCAGGCGGCCTGATGGATAGGGGAACATAGATAAACAGTAATATTTCTCTTTGGTTGTGTCTTTAATTGCTTTGAACACCTTATTTTCAGCCCAGTATTGCTGAACTTTAGGCTCAATCGCACTCGGATTATAGTGTTGTTGCATTATTTTTAACCTTAAATTTGTCAGAAAAAATTGCTACATAGAATAGCGTAAAACTGGGACTTTTTGAATTGCAAGCGGGTAGATTTGCAGAATTTTTTGCAAATCAAAAGAAAATGATATTGATTCTTATTTATTGCTTATATATACTTCATGGCGTTTTTTTTCATAGCGTAAATATAACCCCAAATGGAGCAATTATGCACTTCAATAAAAATAAGCTGACTGCCGCAATTTTAGTCGCAGCCTCTTCTAGTCTTTATGCGAATCAATCTGCAACCTTAGATGTGGTGGAAGTTACCGCCCATTCAGGTACTAAATATGCGACAGATGTGATTACCCTAGAGCAACGCAACCGCAGTACTGAAACGGATTTGCGTGGTCTATTCCAAGCAGAACCATCGATTGAGTTTGGTGGTGGTAATGGTACATCTCAGTTCCTAACCATTCGTGGGATGGGCCAAAACTCGGTAGATATTAAAGTGGATGGTGCTTCTTCGGATAGCCAAATTTTATATCACCAAGGTCGTTTCATCATCGATCCATCATTGCTGAAAAGCGTTTCTGTCCAAAAAGGTGCTGGTTCTGCCAGTGCGGGCATTGGTGCTACTAATGGTGCGATTGTAGCGAAAACTGTGGATGCCTTAGATTTATTGAAAGGCAGTGATCGTGATTTTGGTTTCAAGGTAAACGGTGGCTATGCAAGTAATGATGGTCATTCTTACGGTGCAAGCGTATTCGGTAAAGCAGGCAATTTTGATGCGTTACTTTCTTTCAATCGTAATGATGAAGACAATTACAAAGCGGGTAAACGCTATCAAAATGGTTTAAATGGTGATAGCAAAGTACCTTATAGCGCATTAGATAAGCGTAACTATATGGCAAAATTAGGGGCAACTTTCGGTGATCACCGTATTGTATTAAGTCACTTACAAGATCAGCATCGTGGTGTAAGGGTAGTGCGAGAGGAGTTTATTGCATTTTCAGATGCTAATGCACCAAGAGATAGCCTTAAATTACAAGGAAAAGGATCTCAAGCACCTACTTATCGTGAAACAACTTTAAGCAATACGAACCTTGAATATACGGGTAAAAATTTAGGTTTTGTCAGTGAACTAACAGCGAATGCGTATTTGATGAAGAATAAGCGTTATTCAGCTAATGATAAAGATTGTGGTTATTGTGGCAATGTAGATGGCCCAACAACGACAGTAATTGAAACAAAAGGGGCTAACGTTAATCTTGATTCTTACATTGGTGAGAATGTATTAGTCAAATATGGTTTGAATTATCGTAACCAAGAAGTGAAGCCTGGAGCTATTACTGGAACATTCTTTAAACATAATCCTGAAAAAACTGATACTGGAGTTTATGTAGAAGCTATTAGTGGTATCAGTGATTTCACCTTAACTACAGGTCTACGTTATGATCACTTTAATTACAAAGCAAGTGATGGTGTACAGGCATCGGGATCAAAATTAAATCCAAGTGTTGGTTTAATTTATCAAGCAACGCCAGAACTTAGCTTTAGTGCAAACCATAACTATGCGTCACGTAGCCCTCGTTTACATGATGCTTTAATGGTAGGACTTGAAGATCGAAAAGTATCTATCTCCCCAACGATTAAAGCAGAGCAGGCACGTAATACGGAAATTGGCTTTAGCTATAAAAATGGTGGATTCTCATTTGATGCTGGTTACTTCTGGCAGAAAGTTGATGATTTAATTGTTAGCCCACAACTGAAGCATAATGCACAAGGTAAACCAATTCGGGGAAGTGGTATTGCTGTCAATAACGGCTATTCAAAGAATCATGGTTATGAGTTAAATACTTCTTATAACTATGAAGGCTTAACCGCTCGTTTAGGTGTTGCATATAGCAAACCAAGATTCTATTTAAATACGGCTGACAAGAGTGTAAACCCTGAGTTTGCAGTACAAGCAGGTCGTACTTGGACAGCAGGATTAGCCTATCGCTTTGATAACCCAAGCTTAGAATTAGGCTGGAAAGGGCGTTATGTGCAGGATGTTAATAATATTGCTGTGGTTGTTGGTGGTTCAGCAGTAAGTCGTGATAGCTATATTGTTCACGATTTCCACCTCAACTGGAAACCGCTTAAACAGGAAAACTTAAATGTGAACTTTGCGTTGAACAATGCATTTAATAAATTCTATTATCCACACAGCCAACGTGGTACAACCTTACCAGGCGTAGGTCGTGATTTCCGAGTGAATGTGAACTACACGTTCTAACAAGCGGTTAGATTAGAACGATAAAATGCAAATAGCGATTGGTAAATGCCAATCGCTATTTTTTTTGCAAAAAATCTGTTGGAAGTGACCGCTTGTATTGCTCAGCCAAACGGTCTTATTGGATTGTATTATTGAAGGGAAGAGGCTTTCGGTTTTTTCACCTTAATACCTTTCGCTGCCGTTGGAATAACTTCAACGCCTTCTGGGTGGTTTTCCAACGCAATTGCTAACACTTCATCAATGGTTTCGACAGGGTGAATTGCTAGAGCGGCTTTCGCATTGTCTGGGATTTCTTCGAGATCTTTTTCGTTCTCTTTCGGAATAATCACGGTTTTAATCCCACCACGATGTGCAGCTAACAATTTCTCTTTCAAACCGCCAATTGGCAATACTTTACCACGTAAGGTGATTTCGCCCGTCATCGCCACATCGGCCCGCACAGGGTTGCCAGTTAGGCTTGAAACGAGAGCAGTACACATTGCGATCCCCGCACTTGGACCATCTTTTGGTGTTGCCCCTTCGGGCACGTGAACATGAATATCGCGTTTTTCGTGGAAATCGCTGGCGATGCCCAGTTTTTCTGCTCTAGCTCGCACAACCATCATTGCCGCTTGGATTGACTCTTTCATCACATCGCCGAGCGAGCCAGTGTAGGAGAATTTGCCTTTACCCACCACCGATGCGGTTTCAATGGTAAGCAAGTCCCCGCCAACTTCCGTCCACGCCAAGCCAGTGACTTCACCAATGCGGTTTTTGCTGTCCATTTTGCCATAGTCGAAACGTTGTACGCCTAAGTAATCTTTCAGATTGTCTTGGCTGACGGTAACGGATTTCAATTTTTTATCCATTACCAACGCTTTGACCGCTTTACGACAGATTTTAGCGATTTCACGCTCTAAATTCCGCACGCCTGCTTCACGAGTGTAGTAGCGGATAATGCCTAAAATGGCACTATCTTCGATGGTTAATTCATTGTCTTTGATGCCATTATTCTCTTTTTGTTTGGCGATTAAATGCTCTTTAGCAATGTGCATTTTCTCGTCTTCGGTATAGCCAGAAAGGCGGATGACTTCCATACGATCGAGCAACGCAGGTGGAATATGCATTGAGTTAGACGTTGCCACGAACATCACATCGGACAAATCGTAATCCACTTCTAAGTAGTGGTCGTTAAACGCTTTATTCTGTTCAGGATCAAGTACTTCCAACAACGCAGAGGCAGGATCGCCACGCATATCCTGTGCCATTTTGTCGATTTCATCAAGCAAGAACAGCGGGTTACGCACGCCCACTTTTGCCATTTTCATCATTAACTGACCTGGCATTGAACCGATGTAAGTGCGGCGATGACCGCGAATTTCCGCTTCATCACGCACGCCACCTAACGCCATTCGTACATATTTACGTCCTGTGGCGTTGGCGATCGACTGACCAAGAGACGTTTTTCCCACCCCTGGTGGACCGACCAAACAGAGAATTGGGCCTTTGAGTTTGTTCAAACGGCTTTGCACCGCAAGGTATTCTAAAATGCGTTCTTTAACTCGCTCTAAGCCGTAGTGATCTTTATCCAACACGGCTTGGGCTTTTTGCAAATCTTTCTTCACAACTGACCGCTTGTGCCACGGCATTTGCAAAATCCAGTCGATATAGCCACGCACCACGGTTGCTTCAGACGAACTTTGTGGCATTGCTTTGAGTTTGTTGAACTCATTATCGACTTTCTCTTTCACTTCCGTTGGCAATTTTGCCTCTTCAATCTTCGCTTTGAGTTTGTCGAGTTCCGACTGCTCTTGTTCTTCTTCACCACCGAGCTCTTTGCGGATCGCCTTGATCTGCTCATTCAGATAGTAATCCCGCTGATTTTTTTCCATCTGCTGCTTAACGCGATTGCGAATACGACTTTCCATTTCGAGCGTATCCATTTCGGTCGCCATTGCCACTAACAAGGCTTCAAAACGGGCTACCAAATTCACTTCTTCAAGCAATGCTTGCTTTTGTTTCACGGGGGCAACTAAATTCGCAGCCATGGTGTCTGCCAAGCGATCTTCTAGCGTGATTTTTTGCAATTTTGGCAAAATTTCCGCAGGGATTTTTTTATTGCTTTTTAGGTAATTTTCAAATTCGCTGAGAGTGGTTTTGGCAATGGCTTTTAGTTCATCGTTTTCTTCATATTCAGAAATTAACGGCGTAACACCCGCCCAGAAGCCGTTTTCATCGTCGCGAATGTGTTCAATTTTGCCGCGAACTTGCCCTTCAACCAGTACTTTTACCGTGCCATCAGGCAGGTTCAACATTTGAATGATGTTCGCCATTACGCCGACATCATAAATATCTTCTGTGGTGGGATCTTCGTTATTTGGATCTTTTTGGGTAACTAGAAACAGTTGTTTGTTGGTTTCCATTGCCGCTCTAAGGGCTTGGATTGATTTGTCTCGCCCAACAAACAACGGCATCGCCATAAATGGAAACACTACCACATCACGTAGCGGTAATAATGGTAATTCAATCGGTTTTTTCTTTCTTGCCATTTTCTTGCTCTCTATTTGCTAAAACTGTTCGAAAAATGTAATTCGCCCATTATGGGGGCGGAATTGTGAAATGCAAGGGATGGATGAGAAAAATCCCTAAGGTTGTTGAGAGTGAGTGTGTTATTCACAAATTTGCAAAAAATCTGTGAAATCTGACCGCTTGTATTTCAACAATCCCCCAAAAAATGGTATATTCATCCCCAATTTTTTGAATGAATTTGAGAGAAAATGGCGAATTATCAGGATATTTCCATTGCGTTGGCAGGCGTGTGCCAAGCAGCGAATTTAGTGCAGAAATTTGCACATGGTGGTGTGGCAGATCGTGACAGCCTTCGCCATAGCTTACAGAGTTTATTGGTGATGCAGCCAGAATCTACTTTAGCGGTTTTTGGCCATCAACTTACCAATCTCAAACTGGGGTTAGAAACGGTTCAAGCACAGCTGAGTTCACAGCAAGGACCATTGGATGCGGAAATCGGTCGATATTGGATCGGTGTGTTAGCCCTAAGCCAAAAACTGGATAAAAATCCGCAAGCTAAAAGCCAATTGGCACAACGTTTACAACAGCTTGAACGCCAACTGTCGCTTTATGAAGGCGATATTTTACATGAACAGATGATTGCCAATATGGCAGCGATTTATAGTGACATCATCAGCCCGCTGGGTTCGCGTATTCAAGTGATTGGCGATCGTGATGTGCTTTCTCGCACGGATATTCAAAACCGTATTCGTGCTACCTTGCTCGCCGGTATTCGGGCGGGCATTTTATGGCAACAAGTGGGTGGGAGCCGTTGGCAGTTTTTCTTCTCTCGTCGCAAAATTCTGAATGCAACACAATCTTTATATTCCTCGTTATAACTGGAGAACATTTCTATGCAATTAAATGCTTTAACGGCATTGTCCCCGATCGATGGTCGTTATCAAGACAAAGCAGCGGCTTTACGTCCGATTTTCAGCGAATTTGGCTTGTTGAAATTTCGTGTGACGGTTGAAGTGCGTTGGCTACAAAAATTGGCTTCTCACGCACAGATTCAAGAGGTTTCCGCATTGTCAAAAGAAGCAAACGATTACCTCGATAGTATTGTGGCGAATTTTTCTTTAGCAGATGCCGAGCGAATTAAAACGATTGAACGCACGACCAATCACGATGTGAAAGCCGTGGAGTATTTCTTAAAAGAGAAAAGCAAAGCATTGCCAGAGCTGGCGAAAGTAAGCGAATTTATCCATTTCGCTTGTACGTCTGAAGACATCAACAACACGTCGCACGCGTTAATGCTCAAAACTGCCAAAGAAGAGGTGCTATTGCCAGAATGGAAAAACGTGATCGATGCGGTGAAAGCATTGGCGGAGCGTTACAAATCTATTCCGTTACTTTCTCGCACCCATGGTCAGCCCGCCAGCCCAACCACCATCGGTAAAGAGATGGCAAACGTGGCATACCGCTTGCAACGTCAATATAGACAGCTCGAAAATTTAGAGATTTTAGCCAAAATCAACGGGGCAGTCGGCAACTACAATGCTCACCTTTCTGCTTATCCAGAAATTGACTGGCACACTTTCAGTCAAGAGTTTATCGAAAGCCTTGGTGTAACGTGGAACCCGTACACCACCCAAATTGAGCCACATGATTACATTGCCGAATTTTTTGATTGTGTCGCACGTTTCAATACCATTGTGATTGACTTTGACCGAGATATGTGGGGCTACATCGCTTTAAATCATTTTAAACAACGCACCGTTGCAGGCGAAATCGGCTCAAGCACAATGCCGCACAAAGTGAATCCAATCGACTTTGAAAACTCCGAAGGCAACTTAGGCTTGGCGAATGCGGTGATGTCTCATCTTGGAGCGAAATTGCCAATTTCTCGTTGGCAACGTGATTTAACTGATTCAACGGTATTGCGTAACTTAGGTGTTGGTTTGGGTTATGCGTTGATCGCTTACGCTGCAACGCTTAAAGGCATCAGCAAATTGGAAGTGAACGAATCACATTTGCGTGATGAACTCGATCAAAACTGGGAGGTGCTTGCCGAGCCAATTCAAACGGTAATGCGTCGTTATGGGATTGAAAAACCATACGAGAAACTCAAAGAACTCACCCGCGGCAAACGTGTGGATGGTAATGCAATGCGTCAATTTATTGACGGCTTGGACTTGCCAGCCCATGAAAAAGAACGCTTAAAACAGATGACACCAGCAAGTTATATTGGCTATGCAGTAGAGCTTGTTGAGAAGCTATAAGCGATTTTTGCTATTCATACGGGCGGGTTAAGAACCGCCCCTACGATAAGATGGACGAACATCATAAGCGGTTAGGTCTCCATAAAATATGACAAACTAAATGATTGCAAAATTTTACTCAAAAGTGACCGCTTGCAAGCGGTCACTTTTCGGAAAAGTTTTGCAAAACGAGAAACTATGAAACAAACCTTTCGACATAACAGAATTATTGAATTGGTCAATCAGCTTGGCTATGTCAGCACGGAGCAGCTGGTGGCAGAGCTGGACGTCAGTTCACAAACAATTCGCCGAGATTTGAATGAATTGGCGGAGAATAATTTGATCCGCCGTCATCATGGTGGGGCAGCATCGCCATCGACAACAGAAAATAGCGACTATTCCGATCGCAAATTTTTCTTTTCCGAACAAAAAAGCCGTATCGGCAGGGCGGTCGCGAAGATGATTCCGAATGGAGCATCGCTGTTTATTGATATTGGTACGACACCTGAGGCCGTAGCGTATTCGCTGCTTTCCCACAAAGATTTACGGGTGGTGACGAACAATCTCAATGCAGCACATATTTTGCTGCAAAAAGAAGATTGCCACGTCACCATCGCAGGCGGTGAATTACGGGCAGACGGGGGTATTATCGGCGAAGCAACCGTCAATTTTATCAACCAGTTCCGCCTGGATTACTGTATTTTGGGCATTAGTGCGGTGGAACGTGATGGCTCGATGATGGATTACGATTATCACGAAGTACAAGTGAAACGGGCGTTAATGCGAAATGCCCGCAATATCGTGCTTGTGACCGATCATTCCAAATTCACTCGTAATGCGATCGTGCGACTCGGTGAACTCAAAGAAATCAATTACTTATTCACCGATAAACCATTGCCATCAGAATTACAGCTTTATCTCAGCCATAGCGATGTGGCGATTTATATCTGCAACGAAGACGAATGAAATCTCATTTTACCCAAGACAAATGGCTTGCCTATATGCAGCTGATGCGGTTGGATAAACCCATCGGCACGTTGCTGTTGTTGTGGCCAACCCTCTGGGCGTTGTTTACTGCTGCAAACGGCATACCACCATTGCCGATTTTAGCGATTTTCATTGCTGGCGTGGTCGTGATGCGAGCGGCAGGGTGCGTGATTAACGATTATGCCGACCGCCATTTTGACGGCAAAGTAAAACGCACTCAAAATCGACCGCTTGCAACGGGCAGGGCGACTGAAATGGAGGCGAAAGTGCTATTTGGCGTGTTGATTGCCATCGCTTTTTTACTAGTACTGATGCTGAACCGCTACACTATCGGGTTGTCGTTTATTGCGGTTGGATTGGCGATGGCATACCCTTTTATGAAACGCTACACCCATTTGCCGCAGCTGGTACTCGGTGTGGCGTTTGGTTGGTCAATCCCGATGGCATTCGGGGCAGTAAGCGAAAGTTTGCCACTTTCGTGCTGGCTTTTATTCATTGCAAATTTGCTTTGGACTGTTGCCTACGACACGCAATATGCGATGGTTGATCGTGATGATGATTTACGCATTGGCGTGAAATCCACTGCGATTTTATTCGCTCAATATGACAATAAAATCATTGCCTTGCTGCAATTTCTCGCATTAGTTTTCTTGAGCCTATTTGGCTATGTGCAGCAGTTTGGAGTGCTTTATTTTATTGCGTTAGCCATCACTGCAGTGTTATTTATTTATCAATGCAAACTGACCAAGCAACGTGAGCGAGAAGCCTGTTTCAATGCTTTTCTTAACAATCATTATGTGGGAATGGGAGTGTTCATTGCGGTTTTGGTTGGCATTTATTTGAGCTAATTGCCGAAAATAAATGCAAGCGGAACTTTTTCCCGATTTTCCGCTTGCATAAATAAAAGAAGATTTCTATAATCTTGCACGTTTTGTTACTTTCTAAAAGCCAGTGTGACGAAATTGGTAGACGTAGCGGATTCAAAATCCGCCGGTGAATAACCGTGTCGGTTCGAGTCCGACCACTGGCACCAACTATCCTTTCTTACCTTATCATAATCTCTCAAAAATTTCCTATAAGACCTAATAATGACAAGAACTTCAATCCTTTTACTTGATCTATCTTATCTTTTTCTATTGTATCTATTCAAGAATTTTGTCCACTGGATGTGTATGGAAAAGCATTTTTTATGTATCAAGAGATGCTTTGGGCGTGAATTAAATGGCAGTTAAACGCTATCAAGTGTGTAATGAAATAGTAATACAACATGGTGAGATAATAAGGATTGTGCTAACTAACAGTTTGATTTTTAAGCGAAATAGAACAAAAAGCATAAAAAAAACCCGATACCAAAAGGGATATGATATCGGGAGGAGGTCTTACCTAAGGAAATGAAAAAAACTTGCTATCTGAATTCAAGCATTTAGCGAATAATCAGACTTTCTCTTATATAAAAAGTTCATTAAAAATCAAAAAATTTTTAGATTCTTTTTGAAAAGTAAAGCCTGATGATATTTCTTTATCCTTCAAGTTATTTAAAATCAATGGGTTACTTGTTAATTACCAACCTTTCACCATACCGCCTTTAAAGACTTCGTTGGCTTTGTTGAACACTTCGTCTGATTGGTAGGCTTTAACGAAATCTTTTACGATTTCTTTGTCTTTGTTATCCACACGAGCAACAATTAAGTTTACATAAGGCGACTCTTTGCCTTCTACAAACATGCCATCTTTATTTGGGCTTAAACCGATTTGACCTGCGTAAGTGGTGTTGATGATAGAAAATGCCACATCGTCCAGCGTACGTGGTAATAGCGGAGCCTCAATTTCTTGAATGTCCAAATTTTTTGGATTTTCAACAATATCTACACGGGTTGAAAGCAAGTTGTTGCTGTCTTTTAATTTGATAAGCCCTTGTTTTTCCAATAAAATCAATGAGCGACCTAAGTTAGTTGGATCATTTGGCACGGCAATCTTATCGCCGTCTTTTAATTCAGTGATCGATTTGATTTTTTTCGAATACGCAGCGATGGGGTAAACAAAGGTATTGCCAACGGGTGTGAGTTTATAGCCTTTATCGGCGATCTGTTTATCTAAATACGGCTTGTGTTGGAATGCATTTACGTCTAAATCGCCTTTGTTTAAGGCTTCGTTTGGCGTAGCGTAGTCGGTGAAAATCACTAACTCGATATCACGATTGTATTTTTCTTTCGCGACTTTCGCTGCAACTTCCATCACTTCGTGTTCAGGGCCTGAAATTACGCCCACTTTGAGTTTTTCGGCTTTATCGTTACAAGCGGTCAATACCAAGCTAGAAAGTGCCGCTAATCCAAGTAATTTTTTAAAGTTCATTTTAAGGTTCCTCATAATTAGGGTGGGTCTTTTGACCCACCCAAAAGATAACAAGCGGTTAGATTTTAGGAGAAATTTGCAAATGGGGAGGTCCTACCTACAAATCGGGATCTACCAACCTTTCACCACGCCATTGTTAAATAATTTCAACGCTTCTTGATACACTTCATCTGTTTGGAATGCTTTAACGAAAGTTTGTAATCGAGGGTCGTCTTTATTGTCTTCACGGCTTACCACTAAGTTCACATACGGTGATTCTTTTGATTCCACAATCACGCCATCTTTTTCAGGGCTTAAACCTGCTTGGCCAGCGTAAGTGTTGTTGATGATTGAAAGATCGACATCGTCTAACGAGCGGGTTAATAATGCCGTATCAATTTGTTTGATTTGGATATTTTTCGGGTTATCTACAATGTCGTTTTCAGTCGAAAATAAGTTTGTTGGATCTTTCAGTTTGATCACGCCGTTTGCTTGCAATAATAACAAGGCTCGGCCTGTGTTACTTGGGTTATTTGGAATTGACACAATCGCACCGTCTTTTAATTCATCTAACGTTTTGATTTTTTTAGAATACCCCGCAATTGGCCAAATGAATGTATTGCCGATGATCGCCATTTTATAGCCACGATCTTTGCTCTCTTGCTCTAAATATGGCACAGTTTGGAACGCATTTGCGTCTAAATCTTTGGCGTGTAATGCAGCATTCGGTTGGGTGTATTCGGTGAATTGTACTAATTGCACGTCCAACCCATATTTTTCTTTAGCGATTTTCACCGCAACTTCGGTCATTTGGGCTTCAGGGCCTGTCATTACACCGATTTTTAATGGTTGTGCAGGGGCTACTTCGGCTTTTTTCTCTTCTTTACAGCCAGTGAGCACAAGGGTTGAAACTAAAAGCGTTCCGAGTAGTTTTTTGAAGTTCATTGTGTTTTCCTTATCAGATATAGGGGCAGACCTATGTGTCAGCCCGTGAGATTGATTTTATAAGCTAAGTAGGGGGGGCTTGCCCCACCAAAAATAACAAGCGGTTAGATTCTCAAAGAATTTTGCAAATGGTGGGGCAAACCCACCCACAAATTGATTTCTACCACCCTTTTACCACGCCATCTTTGAAGTGTTTTTGGGCTTCTTGGAACACTTCTTCTGTTTGGTAGGCTTTTACGAAGTTTTTCACGGCATCACTATCTTTATTGTTGGTGCGAGCAACGATAATGTTCACATATGGTGAATCTTTGCTTTCAACAAATACACTGTGATCCGTGGTGTTTAGTCCCACTTGCCCTGCATAGGTATTATTCACGACGGCTAAATCCACGTCATCTAACGCTTTCGCTGCCACCGAAGTATCCACTTCTTGAATTTTCAAGTTTTTCGGATTTTCAACGATATCGAGAGACGTTGAGAATAAGTTGGTGCTATCTTTGAGTTTAATTAAGCCTTGTTTTTCAAGCAAAATTAAAGCACGAGCTAAGTTACTTGGATCATTTGGCACCGCAACAACGGCACCATTTTTTAATGCATCGATTGATTTAATTTTTTTTGAGTAGCCTGCAAGGGGATAAACGAAAGTATTACCAACAATCACTAAGTTATCTAACTTTTTGGTAGCAGAGTCTTTGTCTAAATACGGCTTGTGTTGGAAGGCGTTGGCATCTAAATCGCCTTTGCTGGTTGCCGTGTTTGGTAACGCATAGTCGTTGAAAAGCACAAATTCGACATCTAAATCGTATTTTTCTTTTGCGATTTTCGCAGCAACTTCCGCCACAACGTGTTCAGGACCAGACATCACGCCAACGGTGATTTTGTCTTTGGCGAATGCTGTGCCGCTGAAGGCTAAAGCGGAAACTAATGCGGTTTTTAAGAATTTGTTTAACATAGGAAACTCCTGTTTGATGTTGTGTTGATTTGCAAAATTTTTATTCAAACTGACCGCTTGTATTCCCCCCTTTTGAAAAAGGGAGGTTGCGGATTTAACGATGATCGTATTTCTTCGCCAAGTTATCGCCAATTTTTTGGCTGACCATCACGATTGCCACGATAATAATGGTGGCGATCCATTTTACATAGACCATATTACGATGTTCACCGTAGCTGATCGCTAAGTTACCCAAGCCACCGCCACCAACAGCACCTGCCATTGCGGAGTAGCCGATCAACGCCACTAAGGTGAGCGTAATGCCGTTGATTAAAATCGGTAGCGATTCAGGTAGATAGAATTTCGTGACCACCTGCCAGTTATTTGCGCCCATTGATTTTGCCGCTTCAGTTAAGCCGCTTGGGATTTCAAGCAATGCGTTAGCAGTTAAACGGGCGAAGAATGGAATAGCGGAAACACTCAATGGCACAATTGCCGCTGTTGTTCCGAGCGTTGTGCCTACGATTAAACGAGTAAATGGCAGCAAGACCACAAGTAAAATGATAAATGGCACAGAACGCCCGATGTTGATAATAACATCAAGCACTTGGTGTAAAGCTTTGTGCTCAAGGATTTCCCCCTTGCCAGTTAGAAATGCCACAAAGCCGATCGGGAGACCGATCACCACGGCTAATAACGTGGCTACAAAGCCCATATAAAGTGTTTCTAACGTGGACATTGCAACCAATTCCCACATTTTCGGGGTAAGTTCGTTTAAAAAATCAGTCCACATAGCCAAGCACCTCAACTTTCACATTATTATCAATTAAATAGAATTTCGCTTCATTGATTTTGTCTGCTTCGCCTTCCACTTCGGCGATCACAAAACCAAATTTTACTCCGCCTGCATAATCGATTTGCGACATTAAAATACTGAAATCAATGCCGAACTTTTTCGAGGCGTGTGAGAGAAGCGGTGCATCCACAGAACGCCCCGTAAACTCAAATTTAATAATGGGTTTGCCGTTTGGCGTTGGGGTTGGCGAAAGCTGCTCGGTATATTCTGCGGGCAATTCAAAATGGAAAGTCGATTGAATAAAGCGTTGTGCGAGTTCCGTTTTGGGATTGGAGAAAATTTCACTGACCGAGCCGCTTTCAACTAAGCGACCTTGGTCAATCACCGCTACACGATCACAAATGCGTTTTACCACGTCCATTTCGTGCGTGATCAATAAGATCGTTAGCCCTAAACGCTGGTTGATCTCTTTGAGTAATTGCAGGATCGACTGTGTTGTTGCTGGATCGAGAGCACTGGTTGCTTCATCGCATAATAAAACATGCGGATCGCTTGCTAAAGCACGAGCAATCGCAACACGCTGTTTCTGACCGCCTGATAAATTGCTAGGATACACATCACGTTTATCTGCTAAGCCTACTAATTCCAGCAACTCACTGACTTTTTTCTCAATCGTCTGTTTATCGGTATGGCTTAACTCCAACGGTAATGCCACGTTGTCAAATACCGTACGGGAAGAAAGCAAATTAAAATGTTGGAAAATCATCGCAATGTTGCGGCGAGCTAAAATCAGCTCTTTTTCTGACATTGCGGTTAAGTCTTGTCCATCGACAATCACTTGACCCATTGTTGGGCGTTCAAGCAAATTCACACAGCGGATCAGGGTACTTTTACCTGCACCGGATGAGCCGATCACCCCATAAATCGTGCCTTTTGGCACCTCAAGGTTCACATTGTCGAGTGCTGTAATTTTCTGCCCTTTGACCTCAAACTGTTTGCTGATCTGTTTCAGCTCAATCATCGTTTTATCCACACCTTCATAAAAAATAATGTTTGGCATTTTAGACGTCTAGATTGCTATATGTCAATTCACTCTGTCGATTTTTTTATAATTAAATCGCATAACGTAGTGATTTCGTCCACCACAACGACAAGCGGTGAGATTTTCAAACCATTTTGCAAATCTCAAATGCCTTGATTTTGCAAAATCTCACCCCATATTACGTCAATTATTTTTACGATTTTGCACAGATTTATCATTTGGAGAGAAAATGAAAACTGAAATTCGTCAACACTTAAACGATCTACAAATTGCCATGCGATTGCATTCACTTTGGGAAGAAACGCCACCCTCAGAAGAGGCCTTGGCGAGCGATGAGCCATTTTGCGTTAGCACCTTGTCGCCAACCCAATGGCTACAATGGATTTTTATTCCGCGAATGAATGCACTGCTTGATGCCAATGCAGAGATCCCCCGCAATTTTGCGATTACCCCCTATTTGGAAGAAGCAGTACAAAACGAAACGCACTTAGAAGCGCTGCATTTACCGCTCTTGAAGCTCGAAAGACTGCTGAAAGCGGACTAACAAGCGGTCAGTTTCGGGGAAAATTTTGCAAATGATATTGGATATTTTGTATCAAGATAATGAACTGGTGGCGATCAATAAACCTGCGGGAATGTTGGTGCATCGGAGTTGGCTCGACAAACACGAAACCTTGTTTGCGATGCAAACCTTACGAGATCAGCTCGGGCAGCGCGTTTTCCCGATTCATCGCTTGGACCGCCCGACTTCTGGTGTGTTGCTGTTTGCCTTGAATAGCGAAATGGCTCGCATGATGAGCCAACAATTTGAACAGCATCAGATCGAAAAAAGCTATTTGGCGGTGGTGCGAGGCTACCTGCTGGGCGAAGATCGGATCGACTATCCGCTGAAAGTGCAGTTAGATAAAATCGCTGATAAGTTTTCGCAAGAAAAGGAAGCACAGCAAGCCGTTACAGATTATCGATCATTAGCAACGGTTGAAATGCCTTATCCTGCGGGTAAATTCGCCACCGCCCGCTATTCGTTGGTGCAGCTCTTTCCCAAAACAGGGCGTAAGCACCAACTTCGCCGCCACCTCAAACACCTATTTCACCCTATTATTGGCGATACTCATTATGGTGATTTGCATCAAAATCGGGCTTTGACGGCAAATACTGGTTGCGAGCGGTTGTTTTTACACTCAAACCAACTACAATTTACCCATCCAAAAACGTTGCAAAAAATCAGCATAAATGCTCCGCTGGATACCCAGTGGCAGCAACTTTTTTCGCAATTTGGCTGGAATTTTCCGCAATTTGATTAGACTAATGGAAACGCAAAATGGATAATAGCTTACTTTCTTTAAGCCACGAGCAACAACAGCAAGCCGTGGAGCAAATTCAACAGCTTATGCAGCAGGGCGTGAGCAGTGGCGAAGCAATTGCCATTGTCGCCCAAGCTTTGCGAGAACAGCATCAAATGAAAACGGAGAAAATGGAATGAAGAAAATCATCGCGTTATTTTTAAGTGTGATCTCAGCTTTCTCATTTGCACAAGAAGTCGTGATTATTCCGATTGTTGCCGAACAACAAATGGCCAATTTACCTAAAGATTATCCACCTATATTAAAATTGGCAGTAGTTGACATTAGCGATGGCACATTGAATGAAATTCAAGATAAAAAATATTCAATAAAAAATAGCGGGCATAATTTATGTTGGATCGTATTCAATATGCCATTTTCACCCAGTAATCAAATAACTGAAGTATTTTCTTCCCCTAAAAAAGCAAATTTTTCTGATCCAAATGGTTCAAGAAAGGTCTCAAAAAATGGAAAAAACCATACGATTTCAATTGATTTACCGAGCCAGAATGATCAATTTATTCAAAGATGTTGGAAATTTGATCAAAAAGATCCAGTTGGTAAATATACTCTTTCGATAAAAGTTAACGGTATTAATTTCCCCGCACAGACATTTGAGGTGATTAAATAAACATAAAGGCGTTAAAACGCCTTTATATTTTATTAGGATTTCGCATAATACTTTTTAATAAGTAACATATTTTGCTGAAGATAATGTTGACTTGTTAAATAATCAATATGTGCTAATTTTGTTTGAGTTAGGTATTGGTAATAATCAATCAGCGAGCTATCTTGTGTTAGTCTGATAAAATCAGCCACTTGTTGGGTAAGCTGATATTTTTCAATATCGGTTAATTCAGGCTGACAAGCGGTCAGTTTAGTCATTTCTTTTGCCATTTTTTCTGTGTTACCAACCAAGTATCCACGCTGTGCCTTACTTAAACTACTTAACCACATTCCGTCTGCTTTTGGCATTGCCAATAACAGATCAAATAAATCCGCTAAGTTTCCCTGCTTTAATTCAAATTCCACTTCGCAAATAGCTTCTTCGCCTTGTAAATTTTTAATTAAACCTTGATCCAATGCAATTTCAATTTCCGATTGTTGAAAACGAATCAGCCATTGTGTGCGAGTAAAATCCGTACTAAAGGTTGGTAATAGTTGCTTGTCTAAAATAGAATTATCTTCTAATTGCAAATTATAATGAGAAACTAGCCGCTTGAAATCCAGTTGATGAGTGTCTAATGCTAAATTATATTCAGGGCGAATATGCAGCCCACCAACGATATCGCCTTTCATTTTCAACGTGATTTCGTATTTATTATTTTTTGTTCTTACTCGTAATCCCATTTTGTTTTTAGCAAAATAGAGATCATTTGAATCATAATAAGTGTTACCTAAATGAGTTATCTCAGAATGTAAAATCGTTTGTTGATTAAAGTAGTCTGTTAATAATGTAATATTTTCAGGTAATAACATTATTTTTAATTCAATTTCGTTTTCCATTATCTATTTTTCTCACTATTCAAGCCTAATAAAAAAGCCTATCGAGTAGATAGGCTATGTGTTATATTTTAGAAAGAATTGTTTATTAGGTCAAACTCACTATGTTCACACAAATCCAAAACCAATTACATAAATTTGTACAACGTGGATTAGATAACCATCTTCGCCTTGCGGTAACAGGGCTGAGCCGTAGCGGGAAAACCGCGTTTATTACCAGCTTTGTGGATCAGCTTCTACATATTAATCAACAAGATAACTCGCATTTATCGCTTTTTTTACCTGCTCGTAATGGGCAAATTTTATCAGTGAAAAGAGTGGAGCAGCATGATTTGACCATTCCCCGCTTTGAATACGACAAAAACCGCCAAGGTTTTGAAGCAGAGCCACCCGTTTGGTCGCCATCGACAACGGGGATCAGCGAAATTCGCTTGGCCATCCGCTATCAACGCCGTAATAGCCTGTTACGTCATTTAAAAGAAACCGCAACACTTTACCTTGATATTTTTGATTATCCGGGGGAATGGTTATTAGATTTGCCGCTACTTTCTCAGTCGTTTAAAGCATGGTCGCAAGCACAGCAAGTCGTACACAAAGGCAAGCGGGCAGAATTGGCGGAACATTGGCAAACGCAGGTAAAGCAGCTCGATCTCACTGCCAAAGCGGACGAAAACCAGCTTGCCAAACTCAGCGAAGATTACACCGCTTACTTGCTCGAATGCAAAACTGAAGGAATGCAATATATCCAACCGGGGCGATTTGTGTTACCAAACCACGATCGAGGGGCACCCGTATATCAATTTTTCCCGCTACTTGATTTAGCGGAAAGTGACTGGGAACAGCTTGAAAAAGGCCCAAGTCACAGTATTTTTCACACCTTGAAAAAACGCTATCAGCACTACCAACAAAAAATCGTTAAGCCATTCTATGAAGATTATTTTTCGCAGTTCGATCGCCAAGTGATTTTGGCGGACTGTCTCACACCACTTAATCACAGCCAACAAGCTTTTATTGAAATGAAAATTGGCTTGCAACAACTTTTTAAACACTTTCACTATGGCAACCGATCGCTATTTCGCCGCTTGTTTTCATCGAATATCGACAAATTACTTTTTGTTGCTACAAAAGCCGATCATATCACGAGCGATCAGGTGCCGAATTTAGAGAGTCTGATGAAACAACTCGTGCAAGAAGGTGGACGGCATGCAGAATTTGACGGGATTCAAACGGATTACAAAGCGATCGCCTCGGTACGAGCAACTGATTCTGTTATTGCGACTCAAAATGGCCAATCTTTCAAGGCAATTCAAGGCATACGCTCTAGCGATAAAAAACGAGTAACTCTTTATCCTGGCAGTGTGCCAAGCCGTTTACCTGATGCGAATTATTGGCAATACAACCGCTTTGATTTCGACCAGTTTGAACCGAAACGGATCGATTTCGATCAACCGATCCCACATTTACGAATGGATGCAGTTCTGCAGTTTTTGTTGGCGGATATGTTAGATTAGTCGAAAGCGGTGCTTTTTAGACAGTTTTTTGCAAAATATCCTGTGGATCTGACCGCTTGTCCGTTCAAACTTTCCGTGATTTCAGGTACAATTCGACCATTTTTGAGTAACAAATTCACATTATGAGCAAAAAACCGAAAGTAGCGAGCAATACGATTGCGTTAAATAAACGGGCTCGCCACGACTATTTTATTGAAGATGAAATTGAGGCTGGGCTTGAGCTGCAAGGCTGGGAAGTAAAAGCCTTGCGTGCGGGCAAAGCGAACATTGGCGATAGCTATGTGATTTTCCGCAACGGAGAAGCCTATCTGTTTGGGGCGATGATTACCCCGCTGAATGTGGCATCCACCCATATTGTGACCGACCCAACTCGTACGCGTAAGTTATTGTTAAATAAGCGAGAGTTGGATTCCTTATTTGGTAAAGTAAACCGAGATGGCTTTACGGTAGTAGCGTTATCCCTCTACTGGAAAAATGCATGGGCTAAAGTCAAAATCGGTTTAGCGAAAGGGAAAAAACTGCACGATAAACGTGAAGACATCAAAGATCGCGAATGGCAAGTCGCAAAACAACGCATAATGAAACATACAAATCGCTAACAAGCGGTCTGATGTTATAAAAATTTTGCAAATTTAAAATAGAAAGGATAGTTGAAATGATCGATCAAAACCTATTACGAACAAACTTGGCGGAAGTGGCTGAGATTTTAAGAACCAAACGTAAATTTGAATTGGACGTTGCCCGTGTGGCAGCATTGGAAGAGCAGCGTAAAGCGTTGCAAGTCAAAACCGAAACGTTGCAAGCAGAACGCAACACTCGCTCGAAAAATATCGGGGCAGCAAAAGCTCGAGGTGAAGATATTTCTGCATTATTAGCGGAAGTAGATTCAATGGGCAATGCGTTGGATTTAGCCAAAGCCGAGTTAGACAAAGTGCAAAATGAAATGCGTGAGCTATTGCTTTCTGTGCCAAATTTGCCTGCAGATGAAGTGCCAGTGGGTAAAGATGACAGCGAAAATGTGGAAGTTTCTCGCTGGGGTACACCACGCCAGTTTGATTTTGAGGTGAAAGATCACGTGACTTTAGGCGAAAATCTAGCGGGCTTAGATTTCCCTGCGGGCGTGAAATTAACTGGCAGTCGCTTTGTCGTGATGAAAGACAAAATCGCTCGCTTGCATCGTGCGTTATCGCAATTTATGTTGGATTTACATACCGAACAGCACGGCTATATGGAAACGTATGTACCGTATTTGGTGAATCACGACACGCTTTTTGGTACAGGTCAGCTGCCAAAATTTGGGGAAGATCTATTCCATACTCAACCGCTAGAGGGACAAGATCCAAATGCTGTACAAAAACCATATGCATTGATCCCAACAGCGGAAGTGCCTGTCACTAATTTAGTACGTGATGAAATTTTAGACGAAGAAAGTCTACCGTTGAAATTCACAGCTCACACCCCTTGCTTCCGTTCAGAAGCGGGTTCTTACGGGCGTGATACCCGTGGTTTAATTCGTATGCATCAGTTTGATAAAGTCGAAATGGTGCAAGTCGTTGCGCCTGAAAAATCAATGGAGGCGTTGGAGGAACTCACAGGCCATGCAGAAAAAGTGTTGCAATTACTTGGCTTGCCATACCGCAAAATGTTGCTCTGTTCTGGCGATATGGGCTTTGGTTCAGCGAAAACCTACGATTTAGAAGTGTGGCTACCTGCCCAAAACACTTACCGTGAAATTTCCTCTTGTTCAAATATGTGGGATTTCCAAGCTCGCCGTATGGCTGCCCGCTGCAAAGCCAAAGGCGACAAGAAAACTCGTCTCGTTCATACTTTAAACGGCTCAGGCTTGGCGGTTGGTCGTACTCTCGTTGCCGTGCTTGAAAACTACCAAAATGCCGACGGTTCAATCACGGTGCCAGAAGTGTTAAAGCCGTATATGGCCGGGTTAGACGTTATTAAATAATGGATACTCTCTGAATGAGAAAGATAAAGGGAAGGTGACAAGCGGTCACTTTCCCTTAATTTTTTGTGAATTGCGGTAAGCGATTTATTTTCGGCTAATCGCCCCTAAAATCCCACGCATAATTTGCTTGGTGACCTGGTTACGCAAGTTTCTACCAACGGATTGTGCTACGCTACCCACCAACTGTTCAGCAACGGATTGCTGGCTTTTCTTTTTAGTGCCAAAAATACTGCCAAGCATACCACCTAGGAAACTATCTTCTTCCGCTTTTGCATTTTGTTCGGCTTGTTGTACCGCTTGAGTTTGCGCATTTAACGTTTCAAATGCCGACTCATTATCCACAAACTGGCTGTAATGCAAATAGAGATCATCTTGTTTTACAAAATCTAAACGTTCCTGTGCCGAAATCGGTTTGAGCTGGCTTTTTGGCGGGTAGATATAAGCGATTTCTACTGGCGTTGGCATTCCTTTTTCGTCCAGCACCGACACTAATGCTTCACCCACGCCAAGTTGAGTGATCGCTTCCACCACATTGACTTTAGGATTTGCTCGGAACGTTTCCGCCGCCGCTTTCACCGCTTTTTGATCTTTTGGTGTAAAGGCACGCAGTGCGTGTTGCACCCGATTGCCTAACTGACCAAGTACGCTTTCAGGGAGATCAAGCGGATTTTGTGTGACAAAATAAACCCCCACACCTTTAGAACGGATCAAACGCACGACTTGTTCGATTTTATCCACCAACACTTTGGGGGCACCATCAAACATCAAGTGAGCTTCATCGAAGAACAGCACAAATTTTGGTTTATCAGGATCGCCCACTTCTGGCAATTGCTCAAATAATTCTGCCATAAACCAAAGTAAAAATGCCCCATACATTCGTGGTGAGTTAATTAGTCTTTCGGAATTTAAGACATTGATCACGCCACGTCCGTCTCGAGTTTGCATCCAGTCGTGTAAATCTAAAGCAGGCTCTCCAAATAAATGCGTTGCACCTTCGTTTTCGAGTGCCAGCAATGCACGTTGAATTGCCCCAACACTGGCAGCGGAGACATTGCCATATTCTATTTGAAATTGTTTCGCATTTTCCGCCACAAATTTCAGCATTGCCCGTAAATCTTTTAAGTCGATGAGCAATAAACCTTTATCATCAGCAACACGGAAAACTAAATTGAGTAAGCCTTCTTGGGTATCGTTCAAATTGAGCAAACGGGCGAGTAGCATCGGCCCCATTTCAGAAATGGTTGTGCGTAATGGAATGCCTGTTTCACCGAATACGTCCCAAAATGAGACGGGAAAACCTGCTAAATAGCTTTCGCCGCCGAGTTGGAACTGCTCGATACGTTCAGCAATTTTGCCTTGAAAACTCCCCGCTTGGACCAAGCCAGAGAGATCGCCTTTGACATCGACCAAAAACACAGGCACGCCATCTTGGCTAAATGCTTCGGCAAGTTTACGTAATGTGACTGTTTTCCCTGTACCCGTTGCTCCAGCAATCAAGCCGTGACGGTTTGCCATTCGGGAAACGAGTGAAAGTGGAATGCCTTCTTTTGATTGTGCGATAGTATATTGCATCTATTTCTCCTTACCGCAAGCGGTCAGATTAGGTTTAAATTTTGCGATTCTTGCGAATATTTTTGTTTTGATGATGACCGACATGAAAACCTCGCTCCCAATTCATGGCAAACTGTTGTGGCAGCTTTGAAAACTGACAAAAATGCATTCGCTGTTGTAGCATTTGATGTTTTTCGTGGGCGAAAGATTTGCCTACCCGATAACCGTCTAAATACCAATCATCAAGATCGTGACATTGGATCGTATTAAGACGTTTAGTCTTTGCTTGTGCCGTTGGTCTTAGCGTTGGATGTGGTATGTTTTCAGCTTGGTTTGATATGGCGTAGAGATTATTTGAACGACAACCTGAAAGTACCGTGAGCATACTTGCGACAACGATTGCTGTGGTAATAAATTTCATTATTTCCTTATAGAGTGAGACGAAAAAGAAGCGGTAAATGACAAGGGGAATCTTACCGCTTGTCTTGCTATTTAACGACTACGCTTACGAGAATTGTATGGCGAACGCAATTTATTGCTGTTATGACTGCGAGCCGGTTTGGGTAATGGCAATAACGCCTCACTGTCATATTGGCTGACTGGAATTTGATGCCCGATATATTCTTCAATGGCAGGTAAATTCATAGCATAACGTTCGCAAGCAAAACTGATGGAGGAGCCGCTTTCGCCCGCACGGCCTGTGCGTCCAATGCGGTGGACATAGTCTTCACGATCATCAGGTAAATCGTAGTTAAACACATGAGTCACATCGGCAATATGCAAACCACGAGCAGCAACATCGGTGGCGACTAAAATATCCAAATCGCCTTGGGTGAAGCTGTCGAGCAACGCCAAGCGTTTTTTCTGTGGAATATCGCCCGTCAGCAAGCCGACACGATGCCCATCGGCACTCAAATAACTCCAAATTTCTTCGCATTTGTGCTTGGTATTGGCAAACACAATGCAACGGTCTGGCCATTCTTCTTCCATTAACGTCAGCAACAATGCCATTTTGTCTTCGTTAGACGGATAAAAAAGTTCTTCTTTAATGCGGTGTCCAGTGCGTTGTAGTGGCTCAATTTCCACATATTCCGCATTGTGCATATCTTCAAACGCCAACTCTCGTACACGATGAGAAAGAGTCGCAGAGAAGAGCATCGTCAGCCGTGCTTCGGGTTTCGGTGATTTCCGCATCAGATAACGAATATCTTTGATAAAGCCAAGATCGAACATCCGATCTGCTTCATCAAGGACGATCACCTGAATGTGGTCTAAATTGATCACCCCTTGTTTGACATAATCAATCACTCGTCCTGTCGTACCGACTAACACATCGACACCTTTTTCAATCGCTTGCAGCTGCTTGTCATAGCCATCGCCGCCGTAGGCAAGGGCGAGTTTAAATTCGGTATGATCTAAGAAAATGGAGGCATCAGACGCGATTTGCACCGCCAGTTCACGAGTGGGGGCAAGAATTAAGGCTCGAGGCTGATGAGATTTCGTTGGAATCGGGTTTTTATAAAGATGGTGGAACATCGCCACCAAAAATGCGAGAGTTTTGCCTGTTCCCGTTTGGGCTTGTCCTGCAATGTCTTGTCCTGCTAGGGTGAAAGGCAGTGTTTTGGCTTGAATGGGAGTGCAAAATTCAAACCCTTTGCTATCTAGTGCCGCTAATACTTGGTCGCACAGGGGGAAATCAATAAAACGTTGTTCAGTAAGATGTTTCGACATCGTTAGCTCCTTTAACAAGCGGTCAGATTTTGATGTTTTTTTGCAAAATGTTCAGAGAATCTGACCGCTTGTAAGTCGATCTTTTTAGGATAAAAACAGCGGAAAGATACCATAAAAGGCGGTTTTTGAGTAGAATCCTTTTTGCATTTCAATCATAACGTTATTCATTGGAGCCGCTATGTCAGCAAACACCCTCAATCTTAAAGATCGCCATTTTTTACGTTTAATGGATTTCAGTCCCGAGGAAATTCAGTATCTACTTGATTTATCAGCGAAATTAAAAGCGGATAAAAAAGCAAAAACGGAAAAACAGACGATGAAAGGCAAAAATATTGCCTTAATTTTTGAAAAGAGTTCAACTCGCACCCGTTGTGCTTTTGAAGTGGCGGCATTTGACCAAGGAGCGAATGTCAGCTATATCGGGCCAAGCGGTTCGCAAATTGGGCATAAAGAAAGTATGAAAGACACCGCTCGTGTGCTTGGGCGAATGTATGACGGCATTCAATATCGTGGCTTTGGTCAAGAGTTAGTTGAAATTTTGGCGGATTATTCAGGCGTGCCAGTGTGGAACGGTTTAACGGATGAATTTCACCCAACGCAAATTTTGGCGGATTTCTTAACGATGATCGAACATAGCGACAAGCCTCTGAACCAAATCAAACTCGCATATTTGGGTGATGCTCGCAATAACATGGGCAATTCTTTCGTGGAAGGGGCAGCGTTAATGGGCCTCGATCTGCGTTTGGTGGCCCCAAAACCATTCTTCCCAGAGCAAACATTGTTAGAGGAAGTTGCTGAAACCGCTGCGAAGAGCGGGGCGAAAATCACTTGCACCGAAAACGTTGCCGAAGGCGTGAAAGACGTTGATTTCGTCTATACGGACGTGTGGGTCTCAATGGGCGAGCCAGAAAGTGCGTGGGAAGCTCGTATCAATTTGATGAAACCGTATCAAGTCAATGCCGAATTGATGAAGCTGACGGGCAATCCAAACGTGAAGTTTTTACACTGTTTGCCAGCGTTCCACGACGATCAAACCACTGTTGGCAAAGACATCGCCGCCAAATATGGAATGAACGGATTAGAAGTCACCGATGAGGTGTTTGAAAGCGACGCTTCCATCGTGTTTGACGAAGCGGAAAATCGTATGCATACGATCAAAGCGGTGATGGTCGCGACCTTAGGTGAATAGTTTTTCATAAGTTTGCTGAAACGGAGAACATTATGACAGAAAAACAATGGGCCACAATAGTTGCAGTTAGCATGACACTGATTACAACAGTGATTGTGATTGCCTCGAATTATTTAGTATGGCCACCCGAGATGGCGATCGAAGAGCGTCTGCGGTATACCTTTGAAAATTCACTTGGCGTATTGATTCCGTTTGTCTTGTCTTGGCTGCCTTATCTCTTTGTGCGAAGTGCTGCCGTGATTGGTGGCGTACTCGCCTCCTTCGGTTTAATGATAACCCTGTGGTTGATCGATGATACTGGTGGCTGGCTATTAATCATCTATCTCTTTTGGGCGATGGGAGCCTTTTTCGCCGCCCTTTATCCTGCTGTTGCAAAGCCGGCCTTTTTTGTGAAAAGTGCAAAACGTGCTTTTATGTTGAGCGTAGTGTTTACCTTGGTTGTCGGATTTATCATCGGTTTACTTGTTAGCCGTCTTTTCTAAGCGAGAACCAGCGACAAGCGGTCAGTTCCGATCCAAAATTTGCAAAATTTTAGGTGGAACTGACCGCTTGCTGTTCACTTTAAATTTTTGTTAAAAAATGCTATCGTGCTTCCACAAAAATGCGTAGAATGACACGGTTTTTCACTTACGCAAACGATTACTTAACGATTTAATAGGAGTACCCCAATGTTAAGACGTGATATGAATATCGCAGATTACGATCCCGTATTATGGCAAGCGATCCAAGACGAAAATCGACGCCAAGAAGAGCATATTGAATTAATTGCTTCAGAAAACTATGCAAGCCCTCGTGTGATGGAGGCCCAAGGTTCACAATTTACCAACAAATATGCGGAAGGCTACCCTGGTAAACGTTACTACGGTGGTTGTGAATATGCTGATATCGTTGAGCAATTAGCGATTGATCGTGCCAAAGAATTATTCGGTGCAGATTATGTAAACGTGCAACCACACTCAGGCTCACAAGCCAATGCCGCTGTTTATGGTGCATTATTACAACCACACGACACCATTTTGGGGATGAGTCTCGCTCATGGTGGACACTTAACCCATGGTGCAAGCGTGAGCTTTTCAGGCAAAATTTACAATGCCGTACAGTACGGCATTACGGATGAAGGCGTGTTAGATTATGAAGATATCCGCCAAAAAGCATTAGAGTGCAAACCAAAAATGATCGTAGGGGGCTTTTCTGCGTATTCTCAAGTAGTCGATTGGGCGAAAATGCGTGAAATCGCCGACGAAGTAGGGGCTTATTTATTTGTGGATATGGCACACGTTGCGGGATTAATCGCGGCAGGTGTTTACCCAAGCCCACTGCCACACGCTCACGTTGTGACCACAACGACTCACAAAACCTTAGGCGGTCCACGTGGTGGTTTAATTCTTTCTAGTGCGAAAGATGAAGAACTCTACAAAAAACTACAAAGCTCGGTGTTCCCTGCTAATCAAGGTGGTCCATTAGTGCATGTGATCGCAGCGAAAGCAGTCTGCTTCAAAGAAGCCCTTGAGCCAGAGTACAAAGAATACCAAAAACAAGTGATCAAAAATGCCAAAGCAATGGTTGACGTGTTTAAACAACGTGGCTATAACGTGGTGTCAAATGGCACAGAAAACCACTTGTTCTTAGTCGATTTAGTCAGCCACGGCTTAACCGGTAAAGCAGCAGACGCTGCCCTTGGCAAAGCGAACATCACGGTAAACAAAAACGCGGTGCCAAACGATCCACAAAAACCGTTCATCACCTCAGGTATTCGTGTCGGTACGCCTTCTGTGACGCGTCGTGGCTTTAAAGAAGCAGAAGTCGCAGAACTCGCAGGCTGGATGTGTGATGTATTAGACAGCGTAGGTAAAGAGAACGAAGCAGAAGTGATTGCAGCAACTAAAGCGAAAGTGCTAGACATCTGCAAACGCTTACCGGTTTATCCATAATTAAATCATGTTAAACTCTAATGGTCCCCTTTGAAAAAAGGGGACTTTCTTTTATAGGAATACATCATGGCAGACGTTATCGCCAGCTATTTTTTGATTATCAATATTGTCAGTGCTTATTTGATGTATGCAGATAAACAGCGAGCAATCCAAAAAACGTGGCGAATTCCTGAATCGAACTTGCTCTTTATCTGCTTAGTGGGCGGTTTTTTGGGGACTTATGGTGCAATGAAATGGACTCGCCACAAAACGAAGAATTGGAAATTTCACACTGCAGTGATTGTGGCTACCTTGATTTGGTTGATGTTCTTACCATTATTCGTTTTTTGGCTATATTCTCGGTAGGAGACAAGCGGTCAGTTTCTCGCAGCGTTTTGCAAATCAGTCTAAATGGGCCCGATTATTCAATTCTAGCAACTTCGCTTTGCCATGTTCCACTTCCACAATGTTGATTGAGGTGTTGGACACAAAACGGTGTTTTTCAGGATTGCGGAAATCATACCATTCCACGCCATTGAGAATAGCGGTAAGTAAAGTGAGGGTTAAACCGTGAGCAACGATTAAAACTTGTCCGTCTTGTTGGTGGCGGTTGGCAATTTCCCAAAAGGCATGATGGACCCGATGATACAATTGTTCGACAGTTTCTCCTTGGCTTTCAATGGCTTGATAATCTCTAGGCCGGTTTGCAAGTAGCTGATATTCAGGATGACTTTGGAGTTCGGCAATCGCTTTACCTTCCCAAAGACCAAAATTCAACTCATTTAGCCCTTGATGATGAAAATGGGGAATCTCTCGACCATGGATAATGTAATTTGCGGTATCCTGAGCACGTTTTAATTCGCTTGAATAACAAGCGGAAAACGCGACGTTGTATAAAGCCTCGCCGGTACGTTTAGCCGCAGAAATACCTTGTTCAGTGAGTGGTGAATCTCCCCAGCCTTGTAGTAAACCTTTTTCATTCCATTCTGTGCGACCATGTCGAATTAAATAAAGCTGTAATGCCATTTTGCTTTCCTATATGATGTGAACGACAATATAGTGAGAGTATAACAAATGGATCATCAATTTCCGATTATTTACCGTCATACGGATTTTGTCATTATCAATAAACCTGCTGGTGTGAGTGTGCATCGAGATGAACAAGCGGTTGGTTTAACCGAAAAACTTGCAAAGCAACTTGGCGTTGACCAAGTATGGTTAGTGCATCGCTTAGATAAACTTACCTCGGGTTTGTTGATTCTAGCCTTAAATAAAACAGCTGCAGCGACCTTTTATCGTCTTTTTGAAGCACATCAAATTCAAAAAACTTACTGGGCAATCTCAACCCAAAAACCAAAGAAGAAGCAGGGAAGTATTATCGGGGATATGGTGAAAAGCCGTAATGGGGCATGGAAATTGTGTCAAACGCGTCATCACCCTGCGATTACTCAGTTTATATCTTATGCTATTGCGCCGAAGTTACGCCAGTTTATTCTACAACCGAAAACAGGTAAGACACATCAATTAAGAGTAGCAATGAAAAGTCTCGGCAGTCCAATTTTAGGGGATCAGCTTTATCGTGGAGAAGCGGCGGATCGATTGTATTTGCATGCCTATCAACTCGATTTTATCTATGATGGTGAGCCAATATCCGTTTCAGTTGAGCCAACGGGGCAAGATTGGGATGTGAAAAGGTAAAAAAATGGGAGAAACTGACCGCTTGTTGGCTGGCAAGCGGTCAGTTTGTCTTAGAATTTTACACCAAGCCCAAGGACAAAATTCCGTCCCATTTGTGGTACATAAGGTAAGAACGAGGTGTGCGTATAAATTTTTTGATTCAAAATATTATTGGCACTTAAGTTGATATTATATTCCAAGTTCCGCCATTGGCGTTGGTAATTGATACCTAAATTGAGTAGGTGATAAGCGGCTGTTTTGTCCTCGCGAATATATTGGCGAGTAATCGGTAATTCCGCATTTTTTTCTTGTAAACGAATATCTTTTACCACATCCTTAAATTCATCCTCATCAACAATCTCAATATTTAGTGGGTTGTATTTATTTAAGTCAATTCCTTCGAGAAGTTCATCCTCTTCAAAATCATCATGTTTGAGGGGTTTAGGCTCACGAACAGCAACGGACTGAGCTGTTTTATTTTGTGCAAAGGCATAAGTATATTCAATGAAGCCAGAAAAATGAGAGGTAAACTGGCCATTAAAACGGAAACCTAACCGTGTTGGAGGCACACGAGGTGCGTCTCGCTGCGTAATGCCGATAACCTCTTCACCTTTAGGGGTGGCTTTATAGGTGAGAAAACCATCTTCGTATTGCACAGCATATTCATATAATGTACGACGATACTTTGGTTTTAAGTTATATAGTTTGCCTCGAACATAATCACCAAAAATGGTTACTTTATATTCGTCTGTAGGCTTAAAGCTAACTTCACCTTCTAAGCCGTTAAATTGAGCTTCTGATTGCGTATAACGTCGCATAAATAAATTACCATCTCGGAACAGATCTTCGTTATAAATATAGTTTTTAAAACGGTTGTGGTAAGCACTGAGACGATAATCCCAATGTTCGCTATTATAGGCAAAAGCGACTTCAGCGTTATTAGATTGCTCTTTGCGTAGGTTTTTATTCCCATACTCAAATGAATTTGTTGCTAGGTGTTTACCTTGGTAATAAAGCTCCATTGGTGTAGGTAAGCGTTCATTATGTGAGGCGGTGAAGGCTAAACGATAATTATCGTGAAAAAGCCATTCTGCAGAACCTAGATAGGAGAACGCTTGCTGTTTGTAAGTCGATAGATCAGGCTTTGCATCGTCTTTTTTTACATAGGTATTTAGCCAACGTTGATCATATTTAATTGGAATTCGTTGTTTATCTAATCGAGCTCCCACTTCGAAAATAAAATCGCCGAGCACATAGTTTTCAATAGCAAATACGCTTGCGACTTTATTGGTATTAGGAACGAGCGGATAACGGAGATTAATCGCTTTATTTGTGGTCGATTCGACACTCGTTTTAGAATCACTATATTGTACTCCCCACACACCGGTGAGATTACCTAGTGGTTTATGGACAAATTCTAGTTTTCCATTATAGGTTTGATTATCAAAGATACCGGCAGCCTTACCTGCATTTTGCAATGCTCTTTGGTTTTGTCGTTCTTTCCAATAATCGGTATCGAAACGAGAAATACCAGCTTTACCCGCATCTATTTCATCATGGTGATAGTCAGCATACGAAAAACTCGCTCGAATTTTTTCAATACCAGCAAATGCGGTTTTGATTTCTCCGCGTAAATCAAATCGACGTGATTTCAATTTAACCCAAGGTCCAAGTTCGCCTGGGCTATGGACATGATCTTGACCGTATGGGTGGTCATGGCTATGCGAGGGATCATTACCGTGATCTGAAGTACATCCATCAAAATGTGGAAAAGAGATGACATCGGAATCTTCCGCTAAGTGAGGATAAGGAATTAAGTAACTGCGAGCAATAGGAGAATGTTCCCGTATGTCAATCAGATGCCCTTTACAATCGTCAAATTTATGGTTATGTCCAGGTAAGCCATACTTATCTTTTCGATAACTATACGATACCCCCAAGTAGCCTTTATCTTCAATCCACGATAGTCCAACGGTTCCAACTTGGGATTTATTATAAGTATCAGGTACATAATTGAGTTTTTCACCGACGTTAAATTGCCGTACACGATAGTTATCTGAATTACGTGCTAATCCTTCTAAACGTAGAGCAATATGATCACTTAGTTTTGTTGTAATACCTAATGTTGCGACTTTTTCTTTACTTGCGGTATCAAAACGCGTATTGAGCTCGCCCTCATAGCCTTTTTCAGGTAAGGCAGTTGGAATACGATTATCCACAACATTGAGAACTCCAGCGGGAGAGCTTGTGGAATAACGTAGCGTAGATGCACCACGAACTAACTCAACTTGCTGAGCGAGCAAGGTATCTGCAGCAACCGCATGATCTGGTGAGATGGTAGACATATCAACCACATCTAAACCGTTTTGTAGAATTTTAATTCTAGCCCCTTCTTGTCCCCGAATAATGGGTGCACTTGACCCACCACCAAAGGGATTACTATGCACCCCTAATTCGCCTGCGAGTGCATTACCTAGGGTAGCGGATTGGGTTTTCAGCTTTTCTTTTTGTACGACAGTATCGCTAATTTTTTGATAAGCCCCAACCGCAGAGCCCGCTAATGTGGCACTGTTTGCAGTAACGGAAATTTCATCTAATTGAACGGCAGTCTCTTCAGCCATTGCGACTATGCTACTAAGCAGTAACATAGCAGGAAGCAATTTTTCTTGCGTTTTCAAAGGTAAGTCTCCAATAAATAACCATAAAATAAAAAGGGTGATAAGATAGACAAAAAGGCAAGAAATTGCAATAAGTCAATAAAAAAATTGTGGTTATTGAGTCGCAAGAGATAAAAAATGACCGCTTACAAGCGGTCATTTAAAGGGACAGTTTTACCAATGTAGACGATGCTCACCTGAGTAAATGGTCGTTTTATGATGACGAGTGAAGGCGAGTAGGGTGAAATGATGTTGTTGAGCAATAGTTACTGCAAGCTCAGTGGTCGCTGAAATCGCACAAAGCATTTCAATGCCACAAGCGAGGCATTTTTGCACCATCTCAAAACTGGCTCGGCTGGTCACAAACACAAAGCCGAGAGGTGATCCTGCTTTGGCGTACCAGCCGAGAAGTTTGTCGAGTGCAACATGTCTGCCCACATCTTCTCGAATGGCGAGTAATTTGCCGTCGGGTGAGAAGAACGCTGCAGCGTGGCTGGCCCCTGTTTGTTTGGCGAGTTGTTGAGCATTTTCGAGTTGGGTTAAGCAGTGGTTTAAGATCAGTGGGTTTACTTCTTGCAAGCGGTCAGATCGGACAACATTTTTGCAACTTTGCTGCACTTGTTCAAGCTGTTCTACCCCACAAATGCCGCAGCCTGTTCTTCCTGCCATTGAGCGACGTTTTTCTTTCAGTGCCATAAATTGACGACTACTGATTTCCATTTGCACTTCAATGCCGTTACAACTTTCCACGATTTCTAAGCCAAAGAGTTCTGATTTATTGCTAAGAATATTTTCTGCAAGAGAAAAGCCCAGAGCGAAATCCTCCAAATTATTTGGTGTACACATCATTACGGTGTGAGAAATGCCGTTATAAACGAGTGCCACGGGGACTTCGCGAATAAGCTGATCTTGCTTTTTTTCAAGGTAGAGAGAACCATTCTCAATACGGAGGTGATCTACATCAAATTTTGTGAAGAAGTTCACGATTTTTCCTTAAAATACTGTTTATAAAGTAGTTTGTTTTGTTAAAAAAATGTATCATGTATCTGATAATTTTTGGTTGGATTTTATTGAATAGTATCTTATCACAAGGATTAAAGATGTTATTTGGTGAAATTTGGATTTTCGTTAAACAATCACAAAAAGTGATTTAGGAGTGATTATGCAGGTCAATAGAAGGAAGTTCTTCAAGATCTGTGCAGGTGGTATGGCGGGAACGTCAGCGGCGATGTTGGGTTTTGCACCCGCAACGGCGTTAGCGGCTCCGAGAGACTATAAATTATTACGCACTCTTGAAACGCGTAATACCTGTACATACTGTGCCGTAGGCTGTGGAATGTTGTTATACAGCCTAGGTGACGGAGCAATGAATTCAAAAGGTAAGTTAATCCACATTGAAGGGGATCCTGATCACCCAGTCAGCCGTGGTGCATTATGTCCGAAAGGGGCGGGGGCGTTGGATTATGTAAACAGCGACCGTCGTGTAATGTATCCAGAAGTGCGTGAACCAGGTTCAAAAGAGTGGAAACGTATTTCTTGGCATGAAGCGGTTTCTCGTATCGCTCGCCATATGAAAGATGACCGTGATGCGAACTTTGAAGAGAAAAACGCAGTAGGCGAGCCTGTAAACCGTTGGATGACATCGGGATTTTTAGCGGGTTCTGCATGTAGTAACGAAACCGGAATTTTAACTCAAAAATTCGTGCGTTCTCTCGGTATCGTTTTCACAGACAACCAAGCGAGTATCTGACACGGACCAACGGTAGCAAGTCTTGCTCCAACATTTGGTCGCGGTGCGATGACAAATCACTGGGTTGATATTAAAAACGCCGATCTCGTCATCGTAATGGGCGGTAATGCTGCGGAAGCTCACCCTGTTGGGTTCCGTTGGGCGATTGAAGCCAAAAAGCAAAACGGTGCGAAGCTAATGGTAGTTGATCCACGCTTCAACCGAACTGCTGCGGTTGCAGATATCTATATGCCGCTTCGTGCAGGTACAGACATTGCATTCTTGTCTGGCGTCATCCGTTATTTGTTGAAAAATGACAAAATTCAGCACGAATATGTTAAACACTATACCAATGCCTCATTCTTAGTAAATCCAGACTTCAAATTTGATGAAGGTTTGTTCTCTGGTTATGACGACACGATGCGTAAATATGATCGTTCAACATGGGCGTATCAATTTGACGAAGATGGTAATGCTAAACGTGATTTAACCCTTCAAGATCCACGTTGTGTCATCAATTTATTACGTGAACACGTTGAGCGTTATACCCCAGAAATGGTTGAGCGTATTACGGGTACACCACAAAAAGATTTCCAAATTTTCTGTGAAGAAATTGCGAAAACATCGGCTCCGGATAAAGCCGCCACTTTTATGTATGCATTAGGCTGGACTCAACATACAGTTGGATCTCAAAATATTCGTACCATGGCGATGATTCAGCTTCTTCTGGGTAACATCGGGGTATCTGGCGGTGGGGTAAATGCACTACGTGGACACTCGAATGTACAAGGCATCACTGATTTAGGTCTATTCCCTAACCGTTTACCTGCGTATATCGGTTTGCCTACGGAGGCAGATACAAGCTTAGAAAAATTCTTAGGTCGTATTACACCGAAGAAATTGTTAGCTGATCAAGTCAACTATTGGGCGAATACACCAAAATTTATGGTGAGTATGCTCAAATCATTCTATGGTGATAAAGCAACTAAAGAGAATGAATTTGGCTTCCACTATTTGCCGAAATATCCGAAAAAACAAGTGGATCAATTCACTTATATTGAAGATATGTACCAAGGCAAGGTGAATGGTTTCTTCTGCCAAGGGATGAACCCAGTTGCCTCGTATGCAAACTCACAGAAAATCATCAAAGCCTTAAGTAACTTGAAATATTTAGTCATTTTTGACCCATTGATTACGGATACATCAGAGTTCTGGAAAAATCATGGCGAATTTAATGATGTCAAAACCGAAGAGATTCAAACGGAAGTATTCCGTTTACCAACTACTTGTTTCGTTGAAGAAGATGGCTCGATTGCCAACTCAGGTCGTTGGTTACAATGGCACTGGAAAGGGGCAGAGCCGCCGGGTGAAGCAAAAACGGATGGTGAAATTCTATCTGAATTGCGTGCTGAACTGATTCATTTATATAAATCAGAAGGTGGAAAAGCACCTCTTGAGCCGCTAGAAGCGATGATGTGGGATTATGCAAACCCACTTGAGCCAAAAGCGGAAGAAGTGGCTAAAGAGAACAACGGTTATGCATTGGAAGATCTCAAAGATGCCAATGGCAATATCATCTTGAAAAAAGGTCAGTTGCTGTCAAGTTTCGCCCAAATGCGTGATGACGGTACTACTTCCGGTGCGTGCTGGATCTATACTGGTCAATGGACGGAAAAAGGCAACCAGATGGCGAACCGTGATAACTCCGATCCGTCAAACTTGGGTAATACACTAGGTTGGGCATTTGCATGGCCGTTGAACCGTCGTGTGCTTTATAACCGTGCAAGTGCGGACTTAGCAGGTAATCCGTTTAACCCGAAACGCCAATTAGTGAAATGGAACGGTAGGAACTGGAACTATGTAGACGTTGCTGACTTCGGTACTGCACCTCCAAATAGTCCAACTCTACCATTTATCATGCAGCCTGAAGGCGTGAGTGGCTTGTTCGTGCGTGAGCGTATGGCAGATGGTCCATTCCCAGAGCATTATGAACCAATGGAAACCCCAATCGGAACTAACCCACTGCATCCAAATGTGGTACAAAGCCCTGTAGCTCGCATCTTACCAAGCGATAAAGCAGATTTAGGTACAGCAGCAGATTTCCCTTATGTGGCAACAACATATCGTTTAACAGAACACTTCCACTATTGGACGAAGAATGTGTTGTTAAATGTGATTGCTCAACCAGAACAATTTGTGGAAATCGGCGAAGCATTAGCGGCAGAAAAAGGCATTAAGCATGGCGATGTGGTGAAAGTGAGCTCTAAACGTGGCTACATCAAAGCTGTTGCCGTAGTAACCAAACGTATTCGTGCATTAGTGTCGGATGGCAAGCCAATTCATACTGTGGGTATCCCAATTCACTGGGGCTTTGCTGCAACCACAGGGGCGAAAAAAGGTTTCTTTGCCAATAATTTAACGGTTCGTGCTGGTGATGCGAATACGCAAACTCCAGAGTCAAAATGTATGTTAGTTAATATCGAAAAAGTGGGGGCATAAAATGGGTGTAGTTCAATCTCAAAATATCATTAAAGCCTCTGCAACGTCGGGGCTAACACCACCGCCACATGCGAGAGATCATCAAGTTGAAGTGGCGAAATTGATCGATGTAACCACCTGTATCGGTTGTAAAGCCTGTCAGGTGGGCTGTTCTGAATGGAATGATATTCGTGCAGAGCCTGAAGCTTGTGTGGGCGTGTATGATAATCCAATCGATCTTAACGCAAAAGCGTGGACGGTGATGAAGTTCAACGAAGTGGAAGAAAACGACCGCTTAGAATGGCTGATCCGTAAAGATGGCTGTATGCACTGTGCGGAACCTGGCTGCTTGAAGTCGTGTCCTGCTCCAGGTGCGATTATTCAGTATGCTAACGGTATTGTGGATTTCCAATCCGATAAATGTATCGGTTGTGGTTACTGTATTGCAGGTTGTCCATTCAACATTCCACGCATTAACGAAGAAGATCATCGTGCTTATAAATGTACGCTCTGTTCTGACCGTGTTAATGTAGGGCAAGAACCTGCGTGCGTGAAAACTTGTCCAACAGGAGCAATTCGCTTTGGTAGCAAAGAAGAAATGAAAGTCTATGCCGAAAAACGCATTGAAGATCTCAAATCTCGTGGCTACGAAAATGCGGGCTTGTATGATCCACAAGGTGTTGGTGGTACACACGTGATGTATGTATTGCACCACGCAGATAAACCTGAACTCTACTCAGGCTTACCGAAAGATCCGAAAATTGATCCAACCATTACGCTTTGGAAAGATGTGCTCAAACCAGTAGCTGCGGTGGCAATGGGAGGCTTGGCATTAAGTGCGGCAGCTCACTACATTACTTTTGGTCCGAATACGGAAGAGCTAGATGACCATCATGAAGAAGAACACAAAGGGGGCAACAATGAGTAATATCAAGATCAGCGACGATCAACGCATTGTTCGCCACAAATTACCAGCACGTCTAAGCCATTGGACATTGGTGCTTTGTTTCTTTATCACAGGGCTTTCAGGGTTGGCATTTTTCTTCCCTGATTTCTCATGGTTAGTGCAAGTTCTTGGCACACCACAATTAGCTCGGCTAGTTCACCCATTCACTGGTATTGTGATGTTTGTTGCGTTCTTGAATTTGGTTCGCATCTATTGGCGTCATAACTTCCCAGAGAAAAACGACTGGGTATGGTTGAAAAACATTCATGAGGTGTTAAAAGGCAATGAACATGCGGTTTCTGACAATGGCAAATATAACCTTGGTCAGAAAATGCTGTTCTGGACATTGATTTTAGCCATGTTCACCTTATTGATTACAGGGATCATTATGTGGCGTCAATATTTCGCTCATAATTTCTCAATTCCAGTCATTCGTATTGCAATCTTATTCCATTCTGCCTGTGCATTTTTGCTCTTTACTGGGATTATGGTGCACATCTACATGGCATTTTGGGTGAAAGGTTCAATCCGCGGTATGGTTGAAGGTTGGGTAACTGTCCGTTGGGCGAAAAAACACCACCCTCGCTGGTATCGTGAAGAAGTATTGCCTGAACTTGAAAAAGAGCTAGCTGAAAAGCAAAATAAAGTGTAATGACACATAAACAAAAGGGGCGAAATTTTCGCCCCTTTTGTTTTCTACTTTTTCTTGCAAGCGGTCGGATTTTCACGATTTTTTGCATAATATTAGTATTATGATGTTACATAACAATTATACAAAATCAGAGTCTCAAAATGATTTCACTAAGCATTGTGAGATGTTCGGCTTCTTCTGGGATTTTATTCTTGTTTATCAGCTTTTTGTCGCTGTTTTGGTTATAATCCAAAACTTTTTTATTCTAAAAATTCAAGCTCTAATGAGAAACACACGATGGCTAAAAACGAAACTCAAACCGACCTGTGGGTCTATGATTTACTCAAAATCGCAGGGTTGAAATTATCCACACAAGGCAGCGATATTGTTGAAATTGACAATGCCTTAAAAACGGCGTCTAAATCTAAAACAGGTAAAGTTGGTCGCCCTGAATACTGTGGTCTAGTGAAAGATTTTTTGATTGTGGTGGAGGATAAAGCCGATACCGCAAATCATTTAAAATTAAACGATAAAGGACTGATTTGTGATGATGTCGGCAGTGTGCAGGATTTTGCCGTAAATGGCGCATTGCATTACGGTCTACATTTGGCAAAGCATACAAACTACAAGAAAATCATTGCCATTGGCGTATCCGGTGACGAAAAACGCCATAAAATCACCCCGCTCTTTGTGGATGAGCGTGGCAATTACAAGCAGCTTGACGACGTGGAAACATTCACCTTATTCACATCAAAGAATATTGATGAATACTATATTAAAAATATTCTTAAAGAAGAGACTCCCGAAGAAAAAACGACTGCTGAAATTTTAAGTGATGCTAAGGCGTTGCACGAAGATTTGCGTAATTACGGCAGTATTCAAGATAAAGACAAACCCCTGATCGTATCAGGAATCTTACTTGCCCTGCGCGAAATGGAGTATAAAAATTTCTCCATTGACAGTTTGACCGGTGATGAAGTTAAAACGGACGGTGAAAAGATTTATACGGCAATTAAAGACAATCTCGATCGAGCTAAAGTCTCCCCGCAAGTCAAAAAAGATAAGTTGCTCAGTCAGTTTTTGGTAATTAAAGACACTAAAGCCATTAATGAAGTCAATAACAATTTGGGTAAAACGCCGATTAAGCATTACACTGAATTTTTATACGAACACATTTACAAAAACATCAAATATACCCAATCCGCAGAGGATTATTTGGGGCGGTTCTACGGTGAATTTATGTCTTATTCGGGCGGCGACGGGCAAACGCTCGGTATCGTTTTAACACCCAAACATATTGTGGAATTATTTTGTGATTTGGTCGATTTGTCACCTGACGACAGCGTGTTCGATCCGTGTTGCGGCACGGCAGGATTTTTGATTGCCGCCATGCACCATATGCTAAAACAAGCCGATAGCGAAAACCAAAAACGCAATATCCGCAAGCATCAGTTACACGGCATCGAACTGCAACCCTATATGTTTACTATCGCGACCACCAATATGATTTTGCGCGGCGACGGCAAAAGCAATTTGGAGCAGGAGGATTTCTTAAAACAAAATCCGGCGCAATGGCAGAAAAAGGGATTTAGCGTGGGCATGATGAATCCGCCCTATTCGCAAGGTTCGAAAGCCAATCCGAATTTGTATGAAATCGCCTTTACCGAACATTTGCTGGATTCTATTTCCGAAGACGGCAAAGTCATCGTGATTGTGCCGCAATCGTCGATGACGGGTAAAACCAAAGAAGAACAGGCAATCAAAAACAACATCTTAAAATGCCATACGCTCGAAGGCGTGATTACCCTGAACAAAAATACCTTCTACGGGGTTGGCACAAACCCATGCATTGCCGTATTTACCGCAGGCGTACCGCACGATAAAGACAAATCGGTCAAATTCATCAATTTTGAAAATGACGGTTTCGAAGTACAAAAACATCGCGGTTTGGTGGAAACCGAATCGGCAAAAGACAAGAAAAACCATTTGCTCGACGTATGGTTCGACCGCATAGAAGCCGAAACCAAATTTTGCGTTACCACAACCATTGAAGCAGAAGACGAATGGCTGCATTCCTTTTACTATTTCAACGATGAAATCCCCACCGAAGCGGATTTTGAGAAAACCATTGCTGACTATCTTACCTTTGAAGTCAATATGATTACCCACGGGCGAGGCTATTTGTTCGGATTGGAACAAGGAGAAAATAATGCATGAATTGAAATTGACGGATAGAGAATGGCGGGCGTTTAAAATTGGAGAAATTTTTTCTGTTTCTAGGGGTAAGAGATTAATTGAAAAAGATCGTCAGATAGGAAAAATTCCTTACTATTCAGCAAGTAATTCTAATAATGGTATGACTCAGTTGATTAGTAATCCCTTATTTTTAGATCAAAATAAAATTGTAGTATCAACTTTTTGCGATGCATTCTATGCGGAAGGAATTTTCACGGCTAGTGATGAGATGACTATTTTAGGAAATTCATTACTTACAAAATACAATGCTAAATTTATAACAACCTTAATTGTATCAAATAAAGATAAATATGCTTTTGGCAGAAAGGCTTTTACAGAAAGAATAAAAGAACAAAAAATAATGTTGCCAATAGTTCGACATATGGGCGACAATCTTGCCAGTCAGCCAGATTGGGCTTTTATGGAAGACTTTATCAAGCAAAAAGAGCTGTCAAAACTCAGGGAGATTACAGATATGCTAAGTAATCAAGCCCTTGAATTGATGATTGCCAGTGGTGAATTGAAAGATCGTGCGTGGAAAGCATTTAATTTTTCCGATATTTTTCACAAAGTGCAACGAGGAAAGCGTTTAACTAAGAACAAACAAATTGACGGCTCTATCCCTTATGTATCATCCACTGCTGTGAATAATGGTGTAGATAATTTTATAGATAATTCAGACGGTGTGAGAAAATTTGAAAATTGCCTTACCTTGGCAAATAGCGGTAGTGTCGGTTCAACATTCTTTCATCATTATGAATTTGTTGCCAGTGATCACGTTACTAGTTTGCAATTGAAAAATAAGAACAAATACGTTTATTTATTTTTATCCAGCATCATCAAACGGTTGGAAGACAAGTATTCATTTAACCGTGAAATCAATGACAAGCGAATTAAGCGTGAAAAAATAATGCTTCCAATCGACCAAAACGGCAATCCCGATTGGGCATTTATGGAAGCCTTTATGCGAAAAATCGAGCAGGATAAAGTAAAAGCCTTGCTGTCCTATTACGGCAAGCCGACAATTTTTGACGAACGAACGAACGAACGAACGAACGAACGAACGAACGAACGAACGAACGAACGAACGAACGAACGAACGAACGAACGAACGAACGAACGAACGAACGAACGAACGGTAGATAGTGTAACTTGGAAACCGTTTAAAATTAGTGATGTTTGTGAAATAAATTCGGGGCAGGATATTTACGAGCGAGAGCGTGTAGCAGGAAATACACCTTATATTACGGCTACAGCAAATAATAACGGTATTGGTTATTTTGTTAAAAATATCAATACCACAATTGAAAAAGGTTGTATTTCAGTTAATCGTAACGGTTCTGTTGGTTATGCATTCTATCACCCATATGCAGCCTTATATGGGAATGACACAAGAAAACTCAGACCTAAATATACAAATAAATACGTATCCTTATTTATAACTGCGTGTATTTTGAAACAAAAAGAAAAATATGGTTACGGTTATAAAATGGGAACAGAGCGGCTGAAAAAACAAAAAATCTTGCTTCCGACTACTCCACAAGGTGAAATCCATTTTGAATTCATTGAAAAAATGATGATGCAAAAGGAACTTACCCAAGTGATGAGGTTGTTGGCTTATTTTGATGCCAAATACTAACCGAACAACAACCCGATTTAGCTTATGATGTTGTCGAAAGGGTGAGTGAGTTGAGTAAACTACGTTAGTCGCACAATAAAAGGGATTGAGAGCTCCCTTTTGTTCACATTTATGTAATAATACGCTATCTAACAACTTGATAGCAAAGTATTATGAGTATCCGAATTCTACCCGATAACGAAATCAAACAAGCAGCGAGTTCATTCCAACATCCACCGCTCCTTTTTGCTAACCCCAAAAATCTTTATCAACGCCGTGCTAAGCGGCTACGCCAATTAGCGGAGAATAATCCCTTTGGTGATTATTTAGATTTTGCGGCACAATTGGTGGATATTCAGTTGGAACTGTTAGAAAGTCAGCCAATTGCAAATATTTCCGAGGATCTGACCGTTTGTATTACCAACAACCCAAACCAAAAACCACTGAGTGCTAAACAATTTATACGTTCACCAGAGTGGAGAGTGCTTCTATTCGCTTTTGTCGAGAAATGTAAGCCACGTGTTGCGGGTGAGGTGCAAGCCACATTGGAATGGCTCGAGAAAGCTTCCAATTCTGAACTTGAGCAGCTGGCTGATGCCTTGTTAAACGAGCGTTTTGAAGAGGTTGGTGCTGATAAGGCGGTATTTTTATGGGCGGTGTTATCGCTTTATTGGGTGCAGCTTGCTCAACAGTTGCCACGCAACAGCCAAACAGAATACGGTGAGCATCGCCATACTTGCCCTGTGTGCGATTCTGCCCCTGTGGCGAGCGTCGTCCATTTTGGTGATAGTCAAGGGCTACGCTATTTGCATTGCTCTCTCTGCGAAAGCGAGTGGAACGTGGTGCGAGCGAAATGTTCCAACTGTGAACAAACGGGCAAGTTGGAATATTGGAGTTTAGACAGTGCCGAGGCTGCAGTGAAAGCCGAAAGCTGTGGCGACTGCGAAAGCTATTTAAAAGTAATGTATCAAGAAAAAGATCCGCACGTTGAAGCCGTTGCAGACGATCTTGGTTCATTGTTCTTAGATGCTGAAATGGAACAAAAAGGCTTGGCGAGAAGCGGGATCAATCCGTTTTTATTTCAAGTCGAGTAACGCCTATTTGGGCGTGTCACACACGCCCTTTTACTTGCAAAAAATTCGCCGAAACTGACCGCTTGTAGCCGTTCTAATTCCCCCCAATAGCCATTTTTCTGCTATAATCTCGCCAATTTTTTGGCTTAAATGCCACCGCTTTTATAAAGGAATGACAATGTCTGAACAAAACCAAAATAGCTATGATTCTTCGAGTATTAAAGTCTTACGTGGGCTGGATGCGGTGCGTAAACGTCCGGGTATGTATATCGGTGATACGGACGACGGCACAGGGTTGCACCATATGGTGTTTGAAGTGGTGGATAACGCTATCGATGAAGCATTAGCAGGGCATTGTAATGAGATTGTCGTCACCATTCATTCGGATAATTCCGTTTCCGTCCAAGATGACGGGCGTGGCATTCCAGTCGGTATTCACCCAGAAGAAGGCGTTTCGGCGGCAGAAGTGATCATGACCGTGCTGCACGCTGGCGGTAAATTTGATGATAACTCCTATAAAGTTTCAGGCGGTTTGCACGGTGTGGGCGTGTCGGTAGTGAATGCCCTTTCGTCTAAGTTGCAACTGACGATTCGCCGTGAAGGTAAAGTCCACGAACAATTTTATAGCTTGGGCGAACCCGATGCACCGTTAGCGGTCATTGGTGAGACGGACAAAACTGGCACAATGGTGCGTTTCTGGCCGAGCCTTGAGATCTTCAAAAACAAAACTGATTTTGAATACAAAATTTTATCTAAACGCTTGCGTGAGTTATCTTTTTTAAACTCGGGGGTGTCAATTAAATTAGTGGATGAACGTGAAGGAAAAGAAGAGCATTTCAAATACGAAGGTGGCATTCGTTCCTATGTGGAATACCTCAACGAAGGCAAAACGCCAATTCATCCAACGCCATTCTATTTATCTACTGAAAAAGACGGCATCGGCGTGGAAGTGTCGTTGCAGTGGAACGACAGCTACAATGAAAATGTGTACTGCTTCACTAACAACATTCCACAGCGTGATGGCGGGACGCACTTGGCGGGCTTCCGTGGGGCATTAACCCGTGCGTTGAAAAACTATATGGATTCAAGTGGCAAGATCAAAAAAGCCGACGCCAACATTGATGCGTCAGGTGATGATGCCCGTGAAGGCTTGGTGGCGGTGGTGTCAGTCAAAGTGCCTGATCCAAAATTTTCTTCCCAAACCAAAGACAAATTAGTGTCGTCCGAGGTGCGTCCAGCCGTTGAAAGCTCAATGAATGATGCGTTGCAAACCTATTTATTGGAAAACCCGAACGATGCACAAAATATCGTCACCAAAATTATTGATGCAGCACGAGCGAGAGAAGCGGCTCGCAAAGCCCGTGAAATGACCCGCCGTAAAGGGGCATTAGATTTAGGTGGATTGCCAGGTAAACTCGCAGATTGTCAGGAAAAAGATCCGGCCTTATCGGAGCTTTACTTAGTAGAGGGCGACTCTGCAGGTGGTTCGGCAAAACAAGGGCGAGACCGTAAAAACCAAGCGATTTTGCCACTCAAGGGCAAAATTTTGAACGTAGAAAAAGCTCGCTTCGACAAAATGCTTTCTTCACAAGAAGTTGCCACATTAATTACCGCTCTTGGTGCGGGCATCGGGCGTGATGAATATAATATCGAAAAACTGCGTTACCACAAAATCATCATTATGACCGATGCAGACGTGGACGGTGCACATATTCGTACCTTGTTGCTAACTTTCTTCTACCGTCAAATGCCAGAGTTGATCGAGCGTGGTTACGTTTATATTGCTCAGCCACCGCTGTACAAAGTGAAAAAAGGCAAGCAAGAAAAATATATCCAAGACAACGAAGAAATGACGCAATATGAATTAGCGATTGCCTTGGACGGTGCAGCGTTATACGTTAGCGAAAATGCCCCAGCCTTGAGCGGTGTCGCATTAGAGAACTTGATTGCAGAATACAACGGTGTACAAAAATTGTTTGAACGTTTGGTTCGTCGTTACCCAATGGCGATCTTAAATGAATTACTTTATCAGCCAGCGTTGTCGGCGGAATTTGCAAAAAATCAAGAGAATGTGACCGCTTGGAGCCATCGTCTGGTTGAAATGTTGGTCGAAAAAGAGATCAGTGGCAGCGGTTATCAGGCCGCGGTGCAGTTCAATACAGAACGCCATATTTACGAGCCACAAGTGATTGTAACCACTCACGGTATTGATACCACTTATACCCTTGATTTCAACTTTATCGCCAGCAATGAATACGTTCGAATGACTAAACTGGCAGACCAACTGCGTGATTTACTTGAGCCAACCGCCTATGTGATGCGTGGTGAACGCAAACAGCCGATCAACAGCTTTGCTGAAGCCATTGACTGGTTAGTGAAAGAGTCTCGCAAAGGCTTAACCATTCAGCGTTATAAAGGATTAGGCGAGATGAACCCAGAACAACTTTGGGAAACCACGATGGATCCAGTCGCTCGCAAAATGTTGCAAGTGACCATCACCGATGCGATTGCTGCCGATAAACTCTTCACCACCTTAATGGGGGATGAAGTTGAACCTCGCCGTGATTTCATCGAAAGCAATGCGTTATATGCGAATTTGGATATTTAATCTGAATAAAACAAAGCCTCGAATTTTCGAGGCTTTTTTATGGCTATTTTGTTTTACTTTTTATAAAACGGCTTATGCAGTCTGCGAGTGAGGCTGGATTTTCCCAAGACATCGAATGCCCTGCATTATTGACAATCATCGTTTCAACTCCTTGAGCGGATAAATTAGAAAAATCACCATCGGGGAGTGAATGCTCTCCAAAAATGAGTAGTTTGGGGGCTTCTACACTCATAAATTGTGACATCCAGCTTGGTGTTACTCCGTCAACCAGACTTTTAGCACTTCTCCATAGTGCCCAAGGGGCATTACTTAATAAGCTGCCAGCCCAAAGACTTTTTTCTTCTTCAAGCATTTTGCTATAAACGGTAGAAATAAACGTTTCTTCATCATGTTCAATAATTTTTCGGCTGAAGAACCCACCGCCTGCATGGAAATTAGGCTCTGATACAATGAGCCCTAAAAGGTTATCAGGCTTCATCGTGGCGACTTCAATGGCAATACTTCCACCCATACTATGTCCATATAACCAGAATTCATCTAATGATAAATGCTCAATGAGCTCTATAATAACTTTAGCATGCATCGTTGTGGTATAGCTAAAGCTAAGTGGGCGTTCACTAAATCCACTGCCAACACGATCAATAAGTATTGCTCTTGGAATGAAGTTTTGATGAATAATGACATCAGGGTATTCATAAGAACTTGCACAACCTAAACCATGTATAAAAATGCAGGGAACACCATTGCCTGCAAAGTCGTGGTACCTAATACGACAATTCGCAATTTTTGAGTAAAATTCTTTCATTTGATTATGTTGATTAACAATAATGGAAATACAGAGATTATTTATTTTATCATACTGGTTTTATGTTGTTTCATTCCTACCAAAAACATTCAAAATCGCTTATAATCTCGCCCTTTATGAGCCGAATTCATTTAAAAATTTTTAAGGTAATAAGATGTCTGAACAAGAAAACCAAGAACTTGATCTCAACGGTGAAATGCTTGCTCGTCGTGAGAAATTAAACCAACTGCGTGAGAGAGGAAATCCGTTCCCAAATACATTCCGTCGTGAAAATTTAGCCGATGATTTACATAAAACCTATGGTGAGATGGAGGGTGAAGCACTTAAAGCGAAAGAAACTCCTGCGGTGGTGGCAGGGCGTATTATGTTGCGTCGTGCGATGGGGAAAGCGACTTTCATCACGATTCAAGATGTCAGCGGTAAAATTCAACTTTATGTTGCCCGTGATAATTTGCCAGAAGGTGAATATGAAAACACGGTGGGAATGTTGGATTTAGGCGATATTGTGGGCGTGAAAGGCACGCTTTTCAAAACCAAAACGGGCGAATTAACTGTGCGAGCCAGCGAATTGGAGCTACTTACTAAAGCGTTGCGTCCATTGCCAGACAAATACAAAGGCTTGACCGACCAAGAAACTCGCTACCGTCAGCGTTATTTAGATTTGATTGCGAATGAAGAGTCTCGTCGCACTTTTGTAATCCGCTCAAAAGTGGTTTCAGGCATTCGTCAATTCTTCTTAGAAAAAGGCTTTATTGAAGTTGAAACCCCAATGTTGCAAGTGATTCCAGGTGGTGCAGCGGCAAAACCGTTTATCACTCATCACAACGCATTAGACGTTGATATGTACTTACGTATCGCCCCAGAACTTTACTTAAAACGCCTTGTGGTTGGTGGTTTTGAACGTGTGTTTGAATTGAACCGAAACTTCCGTAACGAAGGCGTTTCAGTGCGTCACAACCCTGAATTTACGATGATCGAATACTACCAAGCCTATGCGGACTACCACGATTTAATGGATAACACCGAAGAGTTGTTACGCCGCTTAGCCTTAGATATTCTTGGCACCACGGATGTGCCATACGGTGAATATACCTTCGATTTTGGCAAACCGTTCGAACGTATCACTATGCACGATGCCATCGTGAAATATGGCAACGGTATCAAACGTGAAGACTTAGACAACTTCGACAAAGCGGTTGAAATTGCGAAAGGTTTACATATTGAGATCCAAAAATCGTGGGGGTTAGGCTCTGTGGTGAACGCCATTTTTGAAGAAGTGGCAGAGCACCAATTGATTCAGCCAACGTTCTTAATGGCACACCCAGCGGAAATTTCACCCCTTGCACGCCGCAATGATGAAAACCCAGAAGTGACTGACCGTTTTGAATTATTCATCGGCGGTCGTGAAATCGGTAACGGTTTCTCTGAATTAAACGATGCGGAAGATCAAGCAGAACGTTTCCAAGCTCAAGTTGAAGCGAAAGAAGCGGGTGATGATGAAGCAATGTTCTACGATGACGACTTTGTAGTCGCATTGGAACACGGCTTGCCACCAACCGCAGGCGAAGGGTTAGGTATCGACCGTTTGGCAATGATTTTTGCTAACGCACCGTCTATTCGTGATGTGATTCTGTTCCCAGCAATGCGTCAGAAATAATGAATTCAGAATGAAAAAAGGGAAAGTGACAAGCGGTCACTTTCCCTTAATTTTTTGCAACTGACGTGCGATTATTTATTTAATACTGCTTTCAGTGCTGAACCAATTTCCGCAAGGCTGCGAACGGTTTTTACACCTGCCGCTTCAAGGGCTGCGAATTTCTCATCGGCAGTACCTTTGCCGCCGCTGATGATTGCTCCAGCGTGTCCCATACGTTTGCCTTTCGGTGCGGTGACACCAGCGATGTAACTTACCACCGGTTTAGTCACATATTGTTTGATGAACGCTGCCGCTTCTTCTTCTGCCGAACCGCCGATTTCACCGATCATCACAATGGCTTCTGTTTGCGGATCTTCTTGGAACAGTTTCAAAATATCGATGAAGTTTGAACCTGGAATTGGGTCGCCGCCGATACCCACACAAGTCGATTGACCGAAACCTTCGTCGGTGGTCTGTTTTACGGCTTCGTAGGTCAACGTGCCTGAACGGGAAACGATGCCGATTTTGCCTTTTTTGTGGATATTGCCAGGCATAATACCGATTTTGCACTCTTCAGGGGTAATCACACCTGGGCAGTTTGGACCGATCATTCTCACGCCTGTTTCGTTCAATTTCTGCTTCACTTGCAGCATATCTAAAGTCGGAATGCCTTCGGTAATACAGATTATCAGCTGAATACCCGCATCAATGGCTTCTAAAATCGCATCTTTACAGCCCGCTGCAGGGACATAAATAACAGTAGCCGTTGCACCCGTTGCTTCAACGGCATCACGCACGGTATTGAAAACGGGTAAACCTAAATGGGTTGTGCCCCCTTTACCTGGTGAAACGCCACCGACGAGTTTTGTGCCATAGGCTAACGCTTGTTCAGAATGGAATGTGCCTTGTCCGCCAGTGAAACCTTGGCAAATCACTTTTGTATCTTTGTTGATTAAAATTGACATTTGAATTCCCCTTAGTTTCCGTTTGCTGCGTTAACGGCTTGGATTGCCGCATCGGTCAAAGTGTTCGCAGCGATAATGTTCAAGCCACTTTCCGCTAAAATTTCACGTCCAAGTGGTGCATTGTTGCCTTCTAAACGCACCACGACAGGCACGTTTACGCCCACTTCATCTACGGCGGCGATAATGCCTTCAGCGATTAAGTCGCAACGAACGATACCGCCGAAAATATTCACCAATACCGCTTTAACGGCACTGTCGGATAAGATAATTTTGAATGCTTCAGCAACACGTTCTTTTGTTGCTCCACCGCCTACGTCTAAGAAGTTCGCAGGCTGACCACCGTGCAATTTCACGATGTCCATTGTTCCCATCGCTAAACCTGCACCATTTACCATACAGCCGATATTACCATCTAACGCTACATAGTTGAGCTGGTGACTTTCCGCTAAAGCTTCACGTGGATCTTCTTGGCTTGGATCTTGCATTGCTTTGAGTTGTGGCTGACGATATAACGCATTGCTATCTACCACCATTTTTGCATCTAAGCAAAGTAGGTTGCCGTCTTTGGTGATCACAAGCGGATTCACTTCGAGCAGAGCTAAATCTTTTTCTACGAACATTTTCGCCATTTGCACAAAGATATGGCTGAACTGTTTGATTTGATCGCCTTTTAAACCTAGTTTAAACGCCAATTCACGCCCTTGGTAGCCCATTCCACCGACAAGTGGATCGATCGCCATTTTGTGTAGCAAATGTGGGGTTTTCTCTGCGACTTCTTCGATATTCACACCACCTTCGGTTGATACCATAAACACCACACGTTGTGATGCTCGATCAAGCACCGCACCGAGATAGAGTTCTTTTTCAATACCGCAGCCTTCTTCGATGTAAATCGTATTCACAGGCTGACCATTTGCATCGGTTTGGAAAGTGACTAAACGCTTGCCTAGCCATTGATCCGCAAAAGCACGCACTTCTTGCTCATTGCGAACTAATTTTACCCCTCCCGCTTTGCCACGCCCGCCTGCGTGCACTTGGCATTTTGCCACCCAAACATCGCCCGCAAGCTGTTTGATCGCTTCTGCCGCTTCATCTGCCGATTTACAGGCAATGCCTTTGCCAACAGGAAGTTTGTATTCTGCAAAAATTTGTTTTGCTTGGTATTCGTGTAGGTTCATTGTAGTTTCCTATGTGTGTGTAAATTTGCAAAATATTGCTTGAATTTGACCGCTTGTGATTGATGGGGGCAAACTATGATTTGTCCCAAATCCAAAATGAGGGCGAAAAAGATTTCGCCCTATGGATTAAATTTCCAACAATAAACGAGTTGGGTCTTCAAGTAGGTCTTTAATGGCAACCAAGAAGCCGACAGACTCACGACCATCGATTAAACGGTGGTCGTAGCTGAGAGCTAAATACATCATTGGTCGAATCACCACTTGTCCGTCCACAGCAACTGGGCGATCTTTAATCGCGTGCATACCTAAAATTGCACTTTGTGGTGGATTGATGATTGGCGTCGACATCAATGAACCGAACACGCCGCCATTGGTGATGGTGAAGTTACCGCCAGTTAAATCTTCCACGGTCAATTTACCATCACGACCTTTTTCCGCTAAGGCTTTGATCTGTTTCTCAATTTCTGCCATTGATAGTTTGTCGCAGTCACGCAACACTGGGGTCACTAAGCCGCGTGGGGTGGAAACGGCGATACTCACATCGAAATAGTTGTGATAAACCACATCGTCGCCATCAATTGAGGCGTTCACTTCTGGGTAACGTTTCAACGCTTCGACCACGGCTTTGATATAAAACGACATAAAACCTAAACGCACGCCGTGTTGTTTCTCAAACTTATCGCCGTACTGTTTACGCAGTTGCATAATTGGTTGCATATCCACTTCGTTGAACGTGGTGAGCATTGCAGTGGTGTTTTTTGCTTCAAGTAAGCGTTCAGCAATACGTTTACGCAAGCGGGTCATCGGTACACGTTTTTCGCTACGAGCCGCATAAGCAACGGTACTCACCGTGCTTTCTACTTTCTCGGCCACTTTTTCCACTTTGCGTTTCGCCACAACGGCTTCCACATCTTCACGTGTAATGCGGCCACCTACGCCGGTGCCTTTTACTTCCGAAGCATCGACATTATGCTCTGCAAGCATTCTGCGAACAGCAGGGCTGAGTACATCTGATGCACTGTTATCTGGCTCAAGAGAAGCTGTGTAGCGATCCGCTGGGGTTTCTGCATTTGCAGGCTGAATGGTCGCTTGACTGAAATCACCTGCTTGAGCAGTAGAAAGTACGCCAAGCACCTGTTTGCTGACAACAGTCGCCCCTGTGTCTTGCTGAATTTCGGTAATTACACCGTCTTGAGCGGCAGGTACTTCAAGCACCACTTTGTCAGTTTCGATTTCAACGATCACCTCATCACGTTTAACGGCATCGCCGACTTTTTTATGCCAAGTTGCGACAGTTGCATCGGCAACAGATTCAGGGAGATCGGGAACAAGAATTTCGATAGTCATAGTATTTTCCTTTTTTTGTCAATTCTGCCTCGCCTGTGGGGGGAAGTACTGCTCTAGGCGGGGGAGGGGATTTGCAAAAAATTTGCGAAATCTCACCGCTTGTACCCCTTCGGTTTTGCTTAGTTCTCCTTCGGTACGTTGGCAAAGCCAACGCGTAAACCCAAACGGGGCAGAATTTTATTTCATTAAAGTGTTAATGCATCATCCACCAGCTGTTTCTGCTGTTTGGTGTGGAGCGACATATAGCCAACGGCTGGAGATGCCGATGCTGGGCGACCTGCATATTTGAGTTTCGCATTGTCTGGGATTGACGCCTCAAAATTGTGCTTACTGCAATACCACGCGCCTTGGTTCTGTGGCTCTTCTTGGCACCAAACGTAGTCGGTCACGTGGGCGTATGGCTCGAGTGCTTTTTTCACATCATCGTGTGGATATGGATAAAGCTGTTCGAGACGGATAATTGCCACATCGGTTTGGCTGTTGGCACGGCGTTGTTCGAGGAGATCGTAATAGACTTTACCAGAACAAAGCACCACTCGTTTTACGCCTTTTGGATCGAGTTCGTCAATTTCACCGATGACGTTTTGGAACTCACCATTGATTAACTCATCAAGGGTTGAAACGGCCAGTGGGTGACGGAGTAGTGATTTTGGCGAAATCGCCACTAGCGGACGACGCATTTTGCGGATCGCTTGGCGGCGGAGCATATGGTAAACCTGTGCTGGCGTAGACGGAATGCAGACTTGCATATTTTGTTCCGCACAGAGCTGTAAGTAACGCTCTAAACGGGCGGAGGAGTGCTCTGGGCCTTGTCCTTCATAGCCGTGTGGCAGAAGCATGACTAAACCGCACATTCTGCCCCATTTTTGTTCACCTGAGCTGATAAATTGGTCGATTACAATTTGTGCCCCGTTAGCGAAGTCGCCGAATTGGGCTTCCCAAATGGTGAGCGTTTTCGGATCGGTTGTGGCATAGCCGTATTCAAAGGCAAGTACGGCTTCTTCAGAAAGCACGGAGTCCCATACTTCAAAACGTCCTTGGTTGCTGTGTAATTGGGTGAGTGGTACATAGCCTGTACCGTCATTTTGGTTGTGAATCACGGCGTGGCGGTGGAAGAAGGTGCCACGTCCTGCATCTTCCCCAGATAAGCGAACGTGTGTGCCTTCATCAAGGAGAGTGGCATACGCCATTGTTTCCGCCATCCCCCAATCAAACAACTTATTGCCGTTATACATTTCACGACGATCAGCGTAGATCTTCTCAACGCGAGAGTGTGGACGAACGCTTTCTGGGTATTCGCAAACTCGTTTGGCAATGTCTAAGAAACGTTCTTGTGGGAATGTGCTTTCATACGGATCAGTCCAGTCGTAGTTGAGATATTGTAACCAATCCACGCCTGCCATATTCATTTCACGCCATTCTGGTACCACACGATCACCATTATCCAACGCATCACGGTAGTTATTCATCATCTCAATTTCTTGATCGCTAGTAATGACACCTTCGGAAATCAAACGATCGGCATAGACTTTGCGTGGTGTTGGGTGTTTTTTGATAATACCGTACATCATCGGTTGCGTTGCTAACGGTTCATCGGCTTCGTTATGACCGTGGCGGCGATAAGAGATTAAGTCGATGAAAATATCGCGTTTGAACAAGCAACGATATTCCACCGCCATTCGTGCAGCAAAAGCGACCGCTTCAGGATCATCGCCGTTCACGTGAATGATCGGGGCTTGGATCATTTTTGCAATATCGGTACAGTATTCAGTTGAACGAGTATCGTTCGGGTTAGACGTGGTGAAGCCGATTTGGTTGTTGATCACAATACGAATCGTACCGCCGACTTTGTAACCACGGGCATTGGACATATTCAAGGTCTCTTGCACCACACCTTGTCCTGCCACAGCAGAGTCGCCGTGAACGGTGATTGCGAGTACTTTGTTATGCTCTTTATCGTAAATACGGTTTTGTCTAGCTCGCACTGAACCAATGACCACAGGGCTAACGATTTCCAAATGAGATGGGTTAAAGGCTAGGGCTAAGTGAACTTGTTTATCTTCCACCGCAAAGTCAGACGAGAAACCTTGATGATATTTTACATCGCCAGTACGGTCGCCCGAATGTTTGCCTGCAAACTCATCAAATAATTCGGCTGGTTTTTTGCCGAGTACGTTTACTAACATATTTAAACGTCCACGGTGAGCCATTCCCATCACGACATCAGACATTCCTTGACGCCCTGCGTGGCGAATGATCTCTTTCATCATCGGGATAAAGGCATCACTACCTTCAAGTGAGAAACGTTTTGCCCCTGGGAATTTCGCACCAAGATAGCGTTCTAAACCGTCAGCAGCGGTGAGTTCTTGTAATAGGTTGATTTTTTCTTCTTTAGTGAAAAGCGGCTTGTTCAGTACACTTTCCATTTTTGCCTGTAACCAGTTTTTTTGTGCCATATCTTGAATGTGCATAAATTCAAGACCAATGCTGCCGCAGTAGGTTTCTTTTAAGGCATCGGCAAGTTCGCCGAGTTTGATCATCTCTTTGTTATACACAAAGCGGTTGATATTAAAGGTTTCGTCTAAATCTTTTTCAGTGAAGCCGTGATATTGATAATTCAATTCAGGCACTTGAGAGGTTTTCCAACGGTAGTAGTTGAGCGGGTCGAGATTGGCTTCTAAATGCCCACGGAAACGGTAAGCGTTGATGAATTGCATCACTTTAACCAATTTCGCACTGGCTTCAGGGTCAATGACCGTGACCGCTTCAGCACGGTTTTCTCGAGCTAGGCGACGGAAATAATCCCGCACCGTTGAATGCGGCTGTTCTACCGCCGTTGTCTGAGGTAATTGAGCAAAGATTGCCTGCCAACTCTCATCCACACTGGCAGGATCATCAAGATACTGCTCATAAATTTCTTCAACATAAGATTGATTCGCCCCACCGAGTGCCGTTGAGGAAAGCAATTCATCAAAAGTGTTATGTTGCATACAAGACCTAACCTTATTGTATTTACCGATAAAATGCACTGTGAATTATAGCGAGTTAGATGCCATAAAAGCACAAGGAGCTAAACGATTGCTTATTTACAAAGCAATAATTCAAATAGGCGATATTATGCCTGAAATCAAAATGGAAAACTGTGAAGTAGATCTAGTTTTTCACAAAAATGTAACATCTTTTTTGGGATTTCTTCGACAAGCGGTCAGTTCCTTTAACTATTTTGCAAATTATAGTTTGGTTGATTTTTGTACGAATTATATCTTGTTGATTTCGTGGTGATTCTCAACGAGCTTATCGACCGTGGGAATTTGCATTGATTTTTGTCAAATTTTTTTAGATTAAAAAACTACAAAACACAATATATAGTGTTTATTATATTTAAAAACCACAATATGTTGTGTTTATGTGTCAGTTGAAATTTGTTTCAGAATCCGTTGTTTTTCAAGAGGTGCCTAACGAAGTATCGTTAGCTTTTTTGATTTCAGGCTGCCCACTTGGGTGTAAAGGTTGCCATAGCCGAGAAAGTTGGAATGGACAAAATGGAAAAACGCTCTCGGTTGAATATTTAAAGCAACGTTTGGCTTGTTATCAAGGGCTGATTACTTGCGTACTATTTATGGGGGGAGAATGGCAGCCAGATGCTCTAGTAGAGCTACTTGCCACTGTTCAGCAAACGGGGCTCAAAAGCGGTTTATATACTGGGTTAGAAAAAGAAGAATTGCCGCCTAATTTATTGCCTTTTTTAACTTATTTAAAAACGGGACGTTGGATTCCAGAGCGGGGCGGTTTAAACAGTTTAACGACCAATCAGCGGTTTATTGATTTACGCACGGGCGACATATTGAATCATCTATTTATCAAATAAAGGAGAGCAAAATGATTAGACTTCAACCCGAACAGTTACAAGCCAAATTGGTATTTATTGAGGAATATCTTGCTGCGAAAAATGCGGCGGATGGTTCCAAAATGGATGCTAACGCAAATGTGACACAAAAAAACATTGCCACGATGGAAAATGAACTGATGAAAGATTTTTTCGTGCAGATCAATCGGGCAAAAGTAAGCGGCAAAATTGCCGAACTGTTTGGGCAGGCACTGGCAGATGAATATTTGCGTCAAATTGAAGATCATGAAATTTATGTACATGATGAAACCAGTTTGAAGCCCTATTGCGTCTCGGTTACTTTGTACCCTTTTTTACTTGACGGTTTATCAAAATTGGGTGGTGAGTCAAAAGCACCGCAACATTTAAGCTCCTTTTGTGGATCGTTTATCAATTTGGTTTTTGCGATTAGCTCACAATTTGCTGGGGCGGTTGCTACCGTTGAATTTCTCACTTATTTGGATTATTTCGCCCGTAAAGATTATGGTGATAACTATTTGGAAACCCATTCAAAAGAGATCGCTAATCATCTTCAACAAGTAGTTTATAGCATTAACCAACCCGCTGCTGCACGCGGATATCAAAGTGTTTTTTGGAATATTTCGGTTTACGATCAATATTATTTCAATGCGATTTTCAGTGATTTCGTCTTCCCTGACTTCAGCAAACCGAACTGGGACAGTGTATCCGGATTGCAAGATTTCTTTATGGATTGGTTTAACCAAGAGCGAACCAAAGCGATTTTAACCTTTCCTGTGGTGACTGCCGCTATGCTCACCGAACAAGGCAAATGCAAAGACACGCACTTTGCCGATAAAATGGCGAAGTCTTTAGCGGAAGGGAATGCCTTTTTTATTTATCAATCGGATAATCCCGATTCTTTAGCTTCTTGTTGCCGATTACGCAATCAGGTGGATGATCACACTTTTTCCTATTCTCTTGGGGCTGGCGGGGTAGCAACAGGCTCAATAAATGTGATCACCTTGAATATGAATCGGTTAGTGCAAGATGGGCGGGATTTAGCGAAAGAAGTCGGCAAAATTCATCAATATCAATATGCCTATCGACAGCTGATGGAAGAGTATCTCGCAGCAGGTATGTTGCCCGTTTATGATGCGGGCTTTATTTCATTAGACAAGCAATTTTTGACAATTGGCATTAACGGAATGGTTGAAGCGGCAGAATCGCAAGGGATTGCCGTGGGGTATCACGCTGAATATGTTGAATTTGTCCAAAAACAGCTCAAAACGATTTTCACCGCAAATCAACACGCCAGTAAAAAATATGGGGTGAAATTTAACACCGAGTTTGTTCCTGCAGAAAACCTCGGCGTCAAAAATGCCAAGTGGGATCGTCAAGCAGGCTATCAGGTGCCGAGAGAGTGTTATAACTCCTATTTTTATGTGGTTGAAGATGAACACATCAATACATTGGATAAATTTTTACTGCACGGCAGAGAGTTGGTTGAATGGCTCGATGGTGGCTCTGCATTGCATCTCAATTTAGAAGAAGCGTTAAACCAACAAGGTTATCGTGCATTGCTCGACATTGCCGCCAAAACGGGCTGCAATTATTTTTGTGTGAATGTCAAAATTACCATTTGCAACGACTGCGGACAAATTGATAAACGCACCTTAACTTGCTGCCCTTGCTGTGCTTCGACAAACATTGATTATGGCACAAGGGTGATTGGTTATTTAAAACGGGTCTCTGCCTTTAGTTCATCACGCCAGAAAGAGCATCAACTTCGTTACTATCATCGACAAGCGGCATAGAATTTCCGCTTGTATTTCCAGAAAATGGATTTTACAAGCGGTCACTTCTACGCAATTTTTTGCAAATATTGTATAATTGCGAAAATTTTTCCCCGCCACTGTTACGTTAATAGGAACTACTATGTCTGAAAATAAAAACTGTATTGTTATTGCTATTGCGGGTGCTTCTGCATCAGGTAAAAGTCTAATTGCTTCAACGATTTATAAAGAACTCAAAGAAGAACTCGGTCAAGACGACATTGGCATTATTTCAGAAGATTCCTACTATAACGATCAAACGCACCTTGCGATGGAAGAACGGGTCAAAACTAACTATGACCACCCCAACTCAATGGATCACGACTTACTTGTTTCTCATCTCAAAGCCTTAAAACAAGGGCAATCCGTTGAACTACCTGAATATGATTATACCGAACATAACCGCAAATCCACCGTTACGCCTTTCTCTCCTAAACGTATTATTATTTTAGAAGGCATTTTGTTGCTGACAGATGAAGCTATTCGTAATGAAATTGATGTCTCTATTTTCGTTGATGCACCGCTCGATATCTGTTTTATTCGCCGTTTACAACGGGATATGGAAGAACGTGGACGTACCATGGAATCAGTGGTGAGCCAATATCGCAAAACCGTTCGCCCAATGTTTTTACAGTTCGTTGAGCCATCTAAGCAATATGCAGATGTGATTATTCCAAAGGGCGGGAAAAACCGTATTGCAATCAATATTTTGAAAGCACAAATCAAACAGCTCTTAAAGCAAAAATAGGATAAATTATGCGTTTATGTGACATCGACATCGAACGTTATTTAGACGAGGGCATTATCAGCTTAACGCCTCGTCCGGCTAACGACAAAATCAACGGGGCAACCATTGATGTGCGACTAGGCAATTCTTTTCGTGTATTCCGTGAGCATTCCACACCCTATATTGATTTAAGTGGTAAACGTGAAGAAATGGCCGCTCAGCTTGAACAAGTCATGAGTGATGAAATTCTGATTGCAGACGGCGAAGCCTTTTTCTTGCACCCGGGTGAATTAGCGTTGGCGACCACATTGGAATCGGTCAAATTGCCAGCGAATATTGTGGGTTGGCTTGATGGCCGCTCATCTTTGGCTCGTCTTGGTTTGATGGTTCACGTCACCGCACATCGCATTGATCCCGGTTGGGAAGGCAAAATTGTGTTGGAATTTTTTAATGCAGGCAAATTGCCGTTGGCATTACGCCCCAATATGGCGATCGGCGCCTTGAGTTTTGAAATTCTTAGCGGCGATGCTCAACGCCCCTATAATGTGCGTAAAGACGCAAAATACAAAAATCAGCAGAGTGCGGTTTCCAGCCGTATTAACCAAGACGAATAATTTGCAAAATTTTCTTCGGAACTCACCGCTTGTTAGGCAACTTCAAGCGGTTTTTGTTTACTAACCACAAGCAATCTTTTATTTGTTTTTAAGGGCAGCCAACGATGTGGAAAAAAACCTTATTAGTTTTATGTATTGCCAATTCAGCTTGGGCAAGAACCGAAGTCCAAACAACGCTAGCAGAACTAAAACAGCAGTGGCAAGCGGAGCAACAACAAACCGAAAAGCAGCTTCGTCAGCAACGCGAAAATTTTATACAGCTTGAATCCCTACTCAATGCGGCGGAAAAGCAAGGCAACGTGTCAGATCATCTTTTACAGTTAGCCGAAAAATTGCAAGATCCCACCTATCCATTATTCGATGAATTGCAATGGGCATTACTGAAAGCCAAATTGACGACTGAAGCGGCGAAAAATCCTGCCGTGTTAACGCAGTGGATTGACGATTTCACCGCAAAATTTCCGGAAATTGCCAAGCGTAACCAATTGCCACAACGTCTCTTTCCTGCTTTGTACGATACGCAACAATTTTCTGAATTAGTGGAATATGCTAAGCAACATAAGCCAGATCAATCGAATCAATGTCGCCTGTTTTCGGCAAAATTTCAATTGCTTGCGGAACAGCTTCAACCGAATCCGGAAGCAGAACAAGCGGTCGGTTCCAGCAAAAGTTTTGCAACGCTGCAGACATTGCTTGCCGAATTTGAGCCGTTTTGGTTACAAACAGATAGGCTGTCGAGCGAATGTAACGGCATTGAAGCCTATTGGCGAGACCAAGGCTTAAAAACAGCAGACAAAGTGCAGTTAAAAGCAGTCCATTTATTTCAACAGAAAAGTCAAAAAGGCTTAGAGATCTTGTCGTTAAATGCATCGGGAGATTTAGCGAATTGGTTAAAGACGGTTCAACACTTGCTGGCTTCCCCGCAAAATTTGCAACATTTTGCTGAGAACCAACCGCTTGCAGCTCATAATAAAGCGATTTTACTCGCTGCCTTTCCAGCTATGGTGAAAACCTTACCTGAGCAATTAGAAAACCCAGATTTCTCTCGTTATCAACAATGGGCGGAACGTTGGCAACTGTCGGAAGCAGAGCAGCGTGAATGGAAAATCGTGTTTCTAAACCGTTTGTTTGACAATGCCGATCCTATCTTTCAGTTATGGCGAGACGAGCAGATTACGCAGTTGAAAGCGGATAATCTCACGGAGCGTCGTCTGCGTTTGGCAATTTGGCAACAAACAGATCTCAAACCGTGGTTAGCGTTACTTTCAGATGAGACAAAAAATAAACAAGAGTGGCGATATTGGCAAGCCAAAGCCGATCCAACGCAACGTTTGACAATACTGAAAACATTGGCGAGCGAGCGAGGTTTTTATCCGATGCTTGCAGCGAATAGATTGAAACAGCGTTATCTGCCAACGCTCCCGAAAACTCAGCCGTTGTCGGATTTGCAAAAAAATCAGCTAAACCGATCGCTTGCCAAGGTAGCAGAACTACGCAATTTAGCTCGCTTTGGTTCGGCAAAGTTGGCGTGGATTGAATTATTACAACGTGTCGATTTTAATGAGAAAGTGGCGTTAGCCGAATATGCGATTACGCAGGAATGGTTTGATTTAGCAGTAGAGGCTACCATTCAAGCGAAAGCATGGGATTATCTGCCATTAAGATTACCAAATGCCTATGCCGAATGGTTTAAAGCAAATTTAACTAACAGTGCGGTTCAACCAAGTTTTGCAATGGCGATAGCCCGCCAAGAGAGTGCGTGGAATCCACAAGCACGTTCTCATGCAAATGCAATCGGTTTAATGCAGATGTTGCCAACCACAGCCCAAGCAACGGCAAAAAATCGGAGTTTACCGTATCAACAAGAGCGAGATTTACTTTCTCCATTTAGAAATATTATGCTAGGCACGGCCCATTTAGGGGAGCTAAATGAGAAGTACCCGAATAATCGTATTTTGATTGCCGCTGCCTACAATGCGGGGCCACATCGAGTAGAACGCTGGTTGGCACGAGCAAACAATAAATTGGAAATGGACGAATTTATTGCGTCTATTCCGTTTTATGAAACTCGTGGTTACGTGCAAAATGTGTTGGCGTATGACTTCTATTATCAAATGTTGTACGGTACAAAACCGCCTATGCTTTTCTCTCCAGAAGAACAGCAGCGTTATTAAACAAAAAATGCTCCCAAACGGGAGCATTTTAGTTTGTAAAATAGACTGAGTTATTTACCCTCTCCTCTGAGGGTTGTTCACTTCTCGGGATGTGTGTCCGCTTTTGCTATTTAATCAGCAATAAACGGCTTGACTCACTCATCATATCAGCAATTTTTGGTTGCTCATCTAACTGTTTCTCGCTCATTGGTTCAATTTTCCAAATGTCGCGAGCGTAGTCGAGAACGGAGCGGTCTGACGAGAAGTAGCCCATATTGGCGATGTTAATAATCGCAGAGCGGGTCCATGCTTGCTTATCACGGAAGTAAGTTGCTACTTTTTCTTGAGCATCAACATAGCTGCGGAAATCCGCACAGGCTTGATAGTAGTCGCCAGAGTTCAAGATTAAGTCTTGGTAACGATATGGATCTTCTGGTGAGAATTTGCCGCTGAGAATTTGTGAAATGGCTTCATTCAATTCCGCATCATTCTCAAAATAGTGATATGGCGAGTAGCCATTACGACGTAATGCTTCTACTTGCTCTACGGTATTACCAAAAATAAAGATATTGTCGTTGCCAACACGATCTAAAATTTCTACATTCGCCCCATCAAGAGTCCCAATCGTCAATGCACCATTGAGAGCAAATTTCATATTGGAAGTGCCCGATGCTTCGGTACCCGCTAATGAAATTTGTTCAGAGACATCTGCCGCTGGAATAATCAACTGTGCAAGGCTAACACTGTAGTTTGGGATAAATACCACTTTGATTAAGCCACGGATGCGTTCGTCGCTGTTGATGACTTTTGCAACATCATTGATTAAGCGGATGACTTTTTTCGCTGCATAGTACGCACTTGCCGCTTTACCTGCAAAAATGAATACTCTAGGCTGCCAATCGGCTTCAGAATTTTTCAAAATGCGGTTGTAGTGTGCAATGATATGCAGCACATTGAGCTGTTGACGTTTATATTTGTGAATACGTTTGATCTGCACATCAAAAATGGCCTCAGGGTCGAGCTTGATGCCTTGGGTTTGCTCCACGTAAGCGGCTAATTTGCGTTTATTTTCAATTTTCACCGCAGAAATTGCCGCTTGTAGATCTTTATCATCCACAAATTCGTTTAATTTGCTTAGTTCAGTTAGCTCAGTACGCCATTTTTTACCGATATATTTGTCTAAAATTACGGCTAAACCTGGGTTGGCGATTTGAATCCAGCGGCGTGGAGTGACACCGTTAGTTACGTTAGTAAAGCGATCTGGGTAGATTTTAGCGAAATCAGCGAAAATAGACTCCACCATTAAGTCGGAGTGAATTTTTGCCACGCCATTGACTTTACCTGATGCCACAACAGCCAACCATGCCATCCGAATGCGGCGATCACCATGTTCATCAATTAATGACACTCGTTTAATCAACTCTTCATCACCTGGGAATTTCTCACGTACTTCTTGTAAGAACCAATCGTTGATTTCAAAAATAATTTGTAAGTGACGAGGTAATACTCGAGCCACCATTTCTACTGGCCAAGTTTCTAAGGCTTCACTCATCAAAGTGTGGTTAGTGTAGAAGAACGTTTTGCGGGTAGTATTCCATGCTTGTTCCCAGCTGTAACCTTTTTCGTCAATTAAAATACGCATTAACTCAGGAATGGCAAGGGTTGGGTGAGTGTCGTTTAGGTGGATAGCGACTTTATCCGCTAAATTCAAGCAAGATCCAGATTCTTGTTCATGACGGCGGATAATATCTTGTACTGATGCAGAGCAAAGGAAATACTCTTGACGTAAACGCAACTCACGACCGTTATAAGTTGAATCGTCCGGATAAAGTACACGAGACACGTTTTCAGATGTATTTTGTTGCATCATTGCAGCAAAATAGTCGCCACGGTTGAAGTCCGCTAAGCCAAATACTTTTTCCCCAGCGTGAGCTGACCACAAACGCAAGCTATTAGTTGCAGTAGTTTCAAACCCAGGGATTAATTGATCGTGGGCTTGCGCAACGATTTCTTCATCAGGTTGCCACACGGTTTTTTTGCCTTCTTGCCAAGTGCGACCACCAAAACGAATTGGGAAACGTTTACTTGAGCGTACATATGGCCAAACAAACGTTTGTTCTAACCAATCATCTGGAAGCTCAATTTGCTCACCATTTTTGATTTCTTGGCGGAACATACCGTATTCGTAGCGGATACCATAACCAATTGCAGGAATTTTCATGGCAGCAAGACTATCCATATAACAAGCGGCTAAACGACCTAAACCGCCATTGCCCAAGCCGGGATCACCTTCTTCGTTGATGATGTTTTCTAAATTTTGACCTAATTCGTCGAACGCCGCTTTGATCAGCTCATAAACGCCTTCTGCAATCATCGCATTACTGAAGGTGCGTCCCATCAAAAATTCCATTGAAAGATAATAGACTCGGCGGCTCGTATTCGCTGCTTGGTTACGACGAGTTTGTAGCCATGATTCAGTAGAAAGGTCACGCACAACACGCAATGCTGCATTTAACCAGTTACGACGGCTGGCTTCTCGAGGTTCAACGCCTAATGCGAAAACCAATTTATGCAAAATTGCATTTTTTACATTTTGAATGTTTTCGGGACTCAGATGGGTATCTGTTTGGTAACTGCCCATTTATTACTCCTGATATGTTGAATTTATCAATAAAAAATGGCGATATTTTACCAAAAAAATTCGATTTACAGCGTAATTCTTCAGAGAAATCATTTTTTTGTGAGCTGTTTCAGAAATTTAAGAAAAAGTAGAAAAAAAAGTTGGCTTTTTGTTGATTTTTCCTTAGAATTCGCTCTCGGCTTTTCTGAATGGAAAGCCATTTATTTTTATGGGAATAGCTGGGTCGCCTGCTATTTTTTATTCACAGAGCATTATGCTCACCTTATAGAGAATGAAACAATGTCATTTAAATTTGAAGCTGAAGTACGTTTAGCGCAAGGTAAGGGTGCGAGCCGCCGCCTGCGTCACGCTGGTCAAGTTCCTGCCATCATCTACGGTGGTAACGCAGAGCCAGTATCTATCGTTTTAGACCACGACAAAGTAAACAACGCACAAGTACACGATGCGTTTTACAACGAAGTGTTAACTATCGTTGTTGGTGGTAAAGAAGAAAAAGTAAAAGTGCAAGCAATGCAACGTCACCCAACCAAACCAAAATTGGTTCACTTGGACTTCAAACGCGTTTAATGCTTAAACATAAAAAGCTCTCTGAAATACAGAGAGCTTTTTTCGTATCGAGACTTCATACAAGCGGTCAGATCTTTGCAACATTTTGCAAGAATCTGACCGCTTGTTGCTAGTGCATCACTGCAATCAACAGCACCAACATAAAACTTACCACCGCCAACAAGAAATGTTTAAGTGAAAAGCGTTGGTTTTTCTTGAAGGCTTTAGCGGCGAAGATGACATACAGCACCAAAAATAGCAGTTTCGACCAAATCCATGTTTCTGCCCACGAAAAGCCGAAAGCGAAGAAAATCGTGATCCCCGAAATGAGCAGTAAGGTATCGACAAGATGTGGGGCGATTTTCAGCAATTTATATTGACGCCAATCTACCATTTTTGCTGACAGTACGCCTCGAGTCAGTAATAAAATCAAGCTGATATACGCCAGCCCGATGTGTGCGAGAAAAACTTGTTGCATGGTGTTATCCTTGTTCTGCGATCATTTGTTTTAGATATTGAAAAATTTCACGGTAATTTTTTGGTGGTTTGTTTGCTTGTTTCTCTTTTTGAGCAGAGCGAATCAAATTGCGTAAATGTTGGCGATCTAAGTGGGGATACTCATCCAACAATGGATTTAACGCCCCATCGCCTTGTTCCAACAGGTGATCACGGGTCTGTTCCAGTTTTTGCAACAACGCCAGCTGTTGATTATGGCGATTTTCCACTTTATCTAACGCCTCTTGAATCGGTTCAGGATCACGATTACGCAACAATTTGCCAATATATTGAATTTGACGGCGGCGTGCTTCTAAACGCAAACGTTGAGCTAACTCAATCGCCTCACGCAGACTATCGTCTAACGGAATTTTGGCCAAATTCGCAGGGGTAAGGTGGATTAAATTTTCCCCCAATTTTTTCAGTTGTTCTGCATCACGTTTAATTTCGCTTTTGCTCACCCAAATAATTTCTTCTTCATCGTCTGTCCAGTCGATTTCATTATTACGCTGTTTACGAGCCATCGTTTTTCCTTATGAATAAAAAGCCTATCGCACAGGATAGGCTTTTCTGATATGATTTTTCGCTTTGCATTTTAGGCATAAATGGCGGTTTGGTCAAACGATACAAGCGGTCAGATTCTCTCCATTTTTTGCAAATTTCATCACAGTGAAATCATTATGAGCTTAACTACCAAAACTGAATTACAGCAGCAAGAACAAATTTTAAAAGACGCAGTACAAACGGCGTTGCAATTAGCCGAAAAAGCAGGCGCGACTGCCGAAGTGGGTGTCACCAAAGTTGCGGGGCTGTCCGTTTCTACCCGTTTAGAGCAGATTGAAAACATCGAATTTAACAATGATGGATCGCTTGGCATTTCTGTCTATCTCGGCAAACGCAAAGGCAACGCCTCCACTTCCGATTTACAGCCGAAATCTATTCAACAAGCGGTCGAGTCTGCCCTTGCGATTGCAAAATATACCTCCGAAGATGATTGCACAGGCTTGGCTGATCAATCCCTAATGGCATTTGATGCCCCCCATTTAGATCTCTATCACCAAGCGGAAATTGATGTTGATCAGGCAGTCCAATTGGCGATTGAAGCGGAACATCACGCTTTAAATGCAGACGAAAATATCGTCAATAGCGAAGGGGCAACGTTCAACTCACATAGTGGCATTCGAGTGTATGGCAATACACATGGAATGTTACAAAGCTATCTTTCAAGTCGCTACTCGCTTTCTTGTAGTGTGATTTCGGCTTATCAAGACCAACTTGAGCGGGATTATGAATACACCATTTCCCGCCGTTTTGACCAACTTGCTACGCCAGAATGGGTCGGCAAACAAGCGGCGATTAAAGCGGTCGATCGCCTTAATCCGCAACAATTACCGACGTGTGAAGTTCCCGTGATTTTCTACAATGATGTTGCTACTGGCTTAGTTGGACATCTTGCAGGGGCGATCAGTGGCGGGGCGCTATACCGCAAATCCAGTTTCTTATTAGATAAGTTAGGCGAACAGATTTTACCAAACTGGTTCGAAATTGTTGAACGCCCACATCTATTGCAACAGCTTGCATCATCGCCATTTGATAGCGAAGGGGTGATCACGCAAAATCGCAATATCATCACTGATGGCATTCTACAAACCTATTTATTAACTAGTTATAGTGCTAAAAAACTCGGCTTACAAACCACAGGGCACGCAGGCGGCATTCACAACTGGTTAGTGAAACCAAACCGCACAGGTGGCTTACAAACGTTGCTTAATGAAATGGGAACTGGCTTGCTCGTCACGGAAATGCTCGGTAGTGCCATCAATGGCGTAACAGGTGAATACTCACGTGGAGCGGCGGGTTTTTGGGTGGAAAATGGCGAAATTGCATACCCTGTTGCCGAAATCACCATTGCAGGACAACTGCAAGAAATGTACAAAAACCTTGTTGCTGTGGGCGATGACATTGAACACCGTTCTAACATTCAAACAGGTTCAATTTTGCTCGACAAAATGAAAATTTCGGGAATGTAACAAATAGTGGCAAGACCGTTTCTACGAAAAGATAGAAACCATGATAAAGGTGATAGATAGCTGCAAGAACGTAAAAAGAACAGTTGCAGCTGGTTTATGATGTTATGGGAAAAAACGTAAAAATCTTAACCGTTGTAGACAGCCGTAGACTTTTTCCCTTAATTTTCTTTCCCACTTAATTCCTCAATCGCTATCAGACATTTCTGTTTGCGATACTCTGTTTCCGCAATTTGGGCCTCGAAATAGTTTTTCAATTCTGCTGTTTGGCTTTGTTGCGCCTGTTCGATCAACCAACTAATTTTCTCATTCAAGGCTCTTAATGCTTTGTGATATTCCTCTCGTTTCTTACAAGCGGGTAGATACGCCAAATTTTTTGCAAATCGGTAGTTGGATTTAAAGTTGGGCATTTTTGTGTTTTTTGCATTTTGTAAGTTCTTAACCACTTTGTTAAGTAAATCGAATTGCTCGACTAGCCGCTTAGCGTAAAACGCAGTATAGAGCGGTTGGGATTGTTCGGTGACAAGTTGGCAGGTTTTTTCTATTTCCTGCAAAAAATCAGCCACTTGTCCTTCGGAAAGTTGGAAGAGAACGGATGAAATTTGAACCTTATGGGTGAGATAAGGAGCGAAAATGGTACATTTTTCCAAAATACTTTGTGTAAAATTTGTCATAAGTCTCTAAAAAATAGCGTTTTTTGCCATTATAAAGGCTTGTATTGGCTTTTCAATACTAAGTTTTTGCTTAAAAAATAGACTAAAATCAAAATTGTTTTTAAAAATGTGACTTGGCTCACATTTTTAATGAACTTTTTTGAATTTATTAAATAATCTAATTTTTTCAATGGGTTATGTTTTTTCTTGATATGGAGTGATACTCTTTTTAATCTGTTTTTTTGCTCCGTGTGAAACTGTTTTTTTATAACTTATTGATTTTTAATCATAAAACATAGATTGTTAAAAAAGTGTTTAATGATTGACATAAATTTCAGATTCTGCCACTATTTGCCCGCAATCAGCATTTACCCAAACTTACAATTGACGTAAATGATCGATTCTGGCGATTACTCTTATACCTTAACGAGAGTGATTTGACGAAACTAAAATAATTTAAGGTGAACACTATGAAAAAAACACTTGTAGCATTAGCAGTAGCAGCATTTGCATCTTCAGCTTCAGCATTAACGGTTTACGAAGCAGACGGTTCAAAAGTTGATTTTGACGGTTCTATTCGTTTACGTTTAGACAAGGGCGACTCAAAAGTTGATAAAGGTCCTAAAAAAGAAAAACACTCAAACTTACATAATGATGGCTCACGTTTCGGCGTTCGTATGAAGCACAACATCGCAGAAGATTTCTATGCGTTAGGTCGTGTTGAATTCCGTTTCAATGATGAAATTGAAGGTAAAACAGACCAATTCGGTGACTTGTATGCTCACCGTGCTTATGTGGGTTTAGGTAGCAAACAATTCGGTGAATTAACTTTCGGTCGCCAAGTATTAATTGGTGATGATATCGCTCAAGCTGGTTTTGACTATGCATACGGTACTTTCGATGGCACATTAGCTGCAAGTGGTAAAGCGGCGGTTCGCTATGATTATAAAGGTATTGAAGGCTTACAGATTGGTTTAGATTATCGTTTTGCTGAAAAACGTGATGCAAACCAAAATGTTACTGTTGACGAACTTAAATCGGGCTATGGCGTTGGTGCTGTATATGACTTCAAAGTAGCAGAAGGTCAATCAGCGACTGTTGCTGCAGGTTATACCCGCGATAACTATGCAACGGGTACTAACGTGAAAAGACATAAAGATGCATGGCAAGCTGGTGCAAAATACACTATTAATGCATTAACTTTAGCTGCGGACTATGCAGGTTCATTTGAAAAAACAGGTTCAACCAAAGATCGTTTCAATGGTTTCCGTTTAGGGGTTAAATATCAAGTAACGCCAGCGGTTTCCGTTTACAGCAACTTTGGTCACAGTGTAAGTAAAGACAAAGAAGGTCAAACTACAATCAGCAAAACCACGGGTAACAAATACATGGTGGGTGCAGCCTATAAATTACACAAAAATGTGTTAACTTATGTGGAAGGTGCTGTTGATAAATCTAAAGTCAAAACTTCAACTGGCACAACTAAAACCACTTCTAAAGATATCGGTGTTGGTTTACGTGTAAGCTGGTAATATATTTAGTTAATTTAATAGAAAACGAGCAACTTCGGTTGCTCGTTTTTTTGTTTGTGTGAAATGGAGTTGCAAAAAATAGGAGGGAACTGACCGCTTGTTAGCTCAGAAATTTCTGAATAGCCCGCACTACGGTTTCTGGTTTTTCAGCGTGTACCCAGTGATCGGCATTACTTACCACAAACAGCTTCGCGTTGGGAAATTGGCGTAATACCGTTTCGGTATCTTTGGTTTGCAAATAATCGGAGAGCTCCCCTTTAATAAACAGCGTTGGTATGTCTGCTTTAACAGGCTGCCAATCCATTAAATTGTGATAATTTTGTTGAAGCCCAGAAAGATTGAATTTAAACGAATCAGGGCTTTGCGGATCAAAGGATTTCAACATAAACTGCTGTACGCCTTCATCACGAATAACTTTGGCAATTTCTATTTTCGCTTGCTGGCGGTTTTGTGGCCTTGCGGCTTTTACTGCAAGCAACCCGGCAAAAATACTTTCGTGGCGATTACCTTGGTAAGCTACAGGGGCTATATCGATTACCACTAATTTTTCCACTAATTCAGGTTTTACCGCGGCTAATGCCATAGCGGTTTTCCCGCCCATCGAATGCCCGACGGCGATCACGTTTTTAATTTGCAACTGCTCAAGCACATTCACCAGATCTTCAGCCATCAAAGCATAATTCATTTCATCACTATGAAACGACTGCCCATGATTGCGTAAATCAACCCGTAATATTGAATAATCATCTGCAAAAGCACGAGCAATTACACCTAAATTGTTTAAATCGCCAAACAAACCATGTAGAAAAAGCAGGGTTTTAGTTGTGTTTTCGTTTTTTTGAAATTGATAGTGAAGTGTCGGTTTTTTGTTCATAAAATTGAGAAAAATGCGTTAAATTTTGGATCGAGATCCTGTTAAAAAGAACGGAAATGCGTATAATGCCTAAACATTTTGCTATTACATCTTTAAGGGGAAATCGATGAAAACAATTGAAATTGATGATGAATTATACCATTACATTGCCAGCCGCACACAAGCGATTGGTGAAACGGCATCAGATATTTTACGCCGTTTACTTCGTTTACCTGCCTCTCCACAGCCTTTTGTGCTTGTTCAAGAAACAATGCTGAATGAGCTGAAAGATTTAGCGAAGTTACCCAAAAATAAGAAAAACCTCTCTCTCCAAGAAAAGATTATTAAGCGAATTGAGTTCGTTCTAACATCAGGTCAATTTATTGATGAAACGAAAGTGGTTAATCGTTTCTTACAACTGCTTTCTGCACTGTATATCACCAATCCAGAAGGTTTTGCCCATGCTACGGAAAATGTGCAGGGCAGTGAGCGAATTTACTTCGCCCGTGATAAAGAAGTGATTCTAGCAACTGGCAGCAGTGTGAAAGCCAAACAAATTCCTGATTCGCCATTTTGGGTGATCACCAATAATAATACTGAACGTAAAGGGATCATTTTGGGTGGATTGATGACGGCAATGGAGTTGCCAGAAGAGTTGATTGAACGTGTGAAAGCGTCTTTAGCGTAAATTTATTTTGTGTTGTTGATATGGCAGAATTTGCTTTATTTCCTACGGCACACTGGGCGGAACATTCCGCCCAAGCCATTGCTGTGAGTTGGAAAAAAGGCGATTCTGCCCTTTTTTCATTTTTACCTGCACAAATTTCATGGCAAGAGTGGCACACGTTGGTGCAACAAGCGGTCAGTTTCTTGCAAAAAAATGCAATTCAAGCAGGGGATTTGGTTGCCTATTCAGGCTCGCATAAATTGGCGGGATTGCTTTGTTATTTAGCAGTGTTGCAATTGGGGGCGAAGATCCTAATGCTCAATCCTGCAATGGCAGAATCACAACGCCAGGCGGTGTTACGTGAAAATGGCGTTGCAAGGCTATTAACCGATGACGCATTTGCAAAATTTTCTTCGGAACTGACCGCTTGTCAGCATGAAATTCTCCCTTTGCCAGTAAAATGTGAACTAAAATCGTCTCTGCCCGCAACATTTACGCTCACTTCGGGGTCATCAGGCAGTCCCAAAGCGGTTGTGCATTCGATTCAGAATCATTTAGATAATGCTCAAAGCGTTTGCGAGTTAATGGAGTTTCAACAAAACCATTCTTGGTTGTTGAGTTTGCCGCTGTTTCATGTATCTGGGCAAGGCATTGTATGGCGGTGGTTATTGCAAGGTGCAACGTTGCATCTTGCCGAAAATAAAGCAGATTTTTGGCAAACATTGGCACAAGTCAGCCATGCATCGCTTGTGCCAACCCAGTTACAGCGGTACTTAGCGAGAAATGATTTGGTTTCATCGACTTCGCAAAAAATATTATTGGGCGGTGCGTTTATTCCACCTGAGCTGATTTCTGCCGCACAAGAAAAACATATTGAGACTTTTACTGGTTATGGAATGACGGAAATGGCGTCCACCATTTGTGCCGTGCAAGGGGAATTGGATAATGTAGGCTCGCCTCTAAAAGGGCGAGATGTGCGAATAGAACAAGGCGAAATTTGGGTGCGTGGAGCAGGGCTTGCTTTAGGTTATTGGCTCAATCAGCAACTTGTGCCACTCGTTAATCAGTGTGGTTGGTTTGCGACAAAAGATAAAGGTGAGTGGAAACACGGCAAATTAGTGGTTTGTGGGCGGTTGGATAACCAATTTATTTCTGGCGGTGAAAATATTCAACCTGAACAGATTGAACGGGTACTGTTCCAATCAGGCATAGTAAAACAGGCTTTCGTTGTACCAATTGCGGATAAGGAATTTGGGCAACGGCCTGTTGCAGTGGTGGAGTTTGTCGAGCCATTTTCGCAACAAGCGGTCAGTTCCTTGCAAAACTTTGCAATTCAACATTTAGAAAAATTTAAACTTCCAGTGGCGTATTTTCCCCTTGAGATCACGGCTCAAGGTGGGGTAAAAATTTCACGCCGACAACTTCAACAAGAAATTGCTCAAAAAAGAGAGTTATACAATGTTTAAGCGATTATTTGCTGTTTTTACGTTATGTTTTTGTATGGCTGCGTCGGCTGAGGTAGATGATCTCGTGCCTGTCAATGAACTTCGTCAGCAGTTAGATACATTGAAAAATAATGGTAACTATTCGCCAGATGAAGCAACCTTATTAGCACAAAATTTGGAAGGTGCTTTGGTATTTGTGGAGAAAACCAAGAAACAGCAAGCAGACATTGAAGCTCTTGAACGTAAAATTAAGAATGCACCGAATACCCTAACGCAATATCAAAAACGGATTGACCAGCTCAAAAAGGAATTAGAGTCGGAACAAAACGGGTTTGGTAATCTAGACAATGCCACATTAGAAATTCGACAAACAGACATTCAGCAAAATCTGCAAAATACACAAACACAGTTAAATGAAGTGAGCTCAAGTTTGGCGAGTTATCGTGCGGCATTGGAACAGACACGTAAGCAAATCACAGAAAATAACGCAAAATCAGATAAATTAAACCGTTGGAAATACAATAGCCAAGCCAGTAAATCGTTGATTGATAAATATAATGCGGAATTAAAATACTTAGAAAGCAATAATCGTTATAACCTCATTTTAGGGCAGAATATTGATTTGTTGATTTCTATTGATGAGGCGAAGAAAAATGAGCTGAGTCTGAAACAACAGCTGTTACAAAAACAGTTGATTAGTTTGCAGGACGTGTTGAATGCCAATCGTTTAAAAGCGTTTGAAGCTCAAGCAAAACAAGCAGAACAACTGAAGGCAGAGAATAAGGCGGAGAATCCGATTATTCAGGAAGAACTAAGCTATAACACCGATCTCAGCCAATATTTAGTGAAGCAAACACAAAAAGCGAATAAATTATCGCAGGATAATTTACGGGCGAAAAATGTGTTAGATGCGTTAACTCAAACCAAACGAAACATTGAAGAACAAATTAGTGCGTTGCAAGGCACTCTTGTGCTTTCTCGGGTGATCTATCAACAAAAGCAGACTTTACCGACAGAAAGTGTGATTAAAGGGCTAGCCAAAGACATTGCGAAATTGCGTGTTGAGCTGTTTGAATTGACACAAACTCGAGATCAACTTTACAACATTCCGAATGTGATCGAGCGTCTTCAAACGGAACATAAAGTGTTATTTGATGACGGTGAACGCCAGACCTTGACGGATATTCTCAAAGAGCGGGAAAAGATTGTCATTGATTTAGTCAAAACCTTGAATGCACAGCTTAATCAGTCAAATGAAATTGAAGCAACACAGCGACAAATTGTTGAGCTTAGTGATTCATTACAGCGAGAGTTGCAGCAACAAAGCTTTTGGGTGCCGAGTAATAATCCGATTGATTTATCATGGTTGGAAAATTTTCCGCGTTTAGCAATTGCAGAAGCAAAGAAATTATCGTCTTACTTTGGGTTTGAGAATATTAAACATGATCTCTTTTCTAAGCTCAGTTTTTTATCAAGTTTATTATTGCTTTATGGCTTAATTTTATGGAAAAAGACGGCAATAAAACAGCGACTTGCAGAGATTGCTAGCCAAGTTAATACGTTAAAAAGTGATAGCCATTGGCATACCCCTGAGGCGATGTTTTGGACGATTGCTCTTGTGCTGCCAAACACCTTGTTATTTTTGATTATTGCTACGGTACTGTTAGCGTTATTTTTCAATAATCCGCTAACGGCTTCACAATGGCTGACGTCAATGGCGGGCTATTGGGTCTTTTTTGCTACTGTTCTCGCATTGCTTCGTCCACATGGCTTAGCCTACGTGCATTTTGGTATGCCACCAGCGAGTAATGAAATTTTCCGACGGATTATTCGTTACTCGGTTTGGATTGTTTTTTTATTGTTATCCGTTACGCTGATTTTCTCTCAAGTCGATAGCATTGATTTTACCGATGATGTGATTGGACAAGTCATGATGATCATTGCCCTTGCATTGTGCTTGTTCGTGATCAGACCCTTGCTTGATCGAGGTATTCGAGAATACCAAAATGCGATGTTGGAAGATGGTACAAACCGTAATGTGAATTTGTTCAAATTATTGCGTTTAGTCTTAATCATTATTCCAATTACCCTTATTGTGTTAATGATATTGGGCTATTACTACACCACAATTTATATTGTTGAACACATCATAAAAAGTTACTTGGTGGCATTGGTTTGGGTGTTTGGGCGTTATTTTGCGTATCGTTCTTTAACGATTTCGTCACGTCGTATGGCGTATCGCCGTTTGCAGAGTAAGCGAGAGAAAATTCGTGAGCAGATTTTAGAACAAGGAAAAACTGATAGCCCGAGCATAAAAGAAGAACATCGTGAAGAAAAAATCAAAATTTCGACGGTTAATCAGCAAATTTTCCGTATGGCGGATTTGATCGCTTGGGTGCTTTTATTTATTTCGCTTTATGCGATTTGGTCTGATTTACTGAGTGTGGCTTACTATCTCAATGGCTTTGTACTTTGGGAGCAAGTTGAGACCACCAGTAAAGGTACAGTGGTTGAATCCATCACGTTGCTAAATGTATTGCGTTCCACGCTTTATGTCACAGTGACTTATGTTTTGGTAAAAAACATTGCTGGGATTTTAGAAGTTACCGTATTTTCACGACTAAAACTATCTAAAGGGACGCCGCATACAATTACGGCTGTGATCACCTATTTTATTGTGACCTTTGGCTGTATTTTAGCCTTTACTTCTTTGGGGATTTCGTGGAGCAAAATTCAATGGATTTTCACCGCCCTTTCTGTCGGTCTCGGTTTTGGGGTAAGGGAAATCTTCGGCAGTTTTGTTTCTGGCACGATCTTACTTTTTGAACGCCCAATTCGAGTAGGCGATAAAGTCACCGTAGGTAACTACACTGGGGTGATCAGCAAAATTCGGCTACGCTCAACTACGCTTCAAGATGATGAACATAAAGAGGTCGTGCTACCTAACCAAGCTTTTGTCACCGATCGTTTCATTAACTGGACGTTGAATAATACGGTCACTCGCTTACAAATTGCGATGAAAATTAGCTCAACGAGTCAGTTGGGGTTAGTGCGTAAGTTACTGTTGCAAGCGGCAAGTGAAGCACCAAAGGTAATGAAAGATCCTGAACCAAGTGTGAATTTAGTCGGGTTCGGTGAAGGGTGGATAGATCACGAGTTGAATGTTTATGTGCCAGAACTTGACGATCGTTCTGATACGAGAAACTTTCTCTATCAGCGGATTGATGAACTATTTCGAGAACATCATATCAAGATGGCATTCAAACAGATGGACGTTCACTTGTATAACAGTGAGCAACAAGCGGTCAGATTCAACCAATAATTTGCAAATCAACAGAAAATAAAAAGGATAATTATGGCAGGAAATAGCATTGGACAACTTTTTAAAGTCACGACCTTTGGGGAGTCACACGGCATCGCATTAGGTTGTATTGTAGATGGCGTGCCGCCTAATATGTCATTGAGTGAAGCGGATATTCAGCCCGATCTTGATCGCCGTAAACCCGGTACATCACGCTATACTACGCCACGCCGTGAAGATGATGAAGTACAAATTTTATCAGGGGTATTTGAAGGCAAAACCACAGGCACAAGTATTGGCTTGTTGATTAAAAATGGTGACCAGCGTTCGCAAGATTACAGCGAAATTATGGATAAATTCCGCCCAGGGCATGCAGATTACACTTATCAGCAAAAATACGGCATTCGGGATTATCGTGGTGGTGGCCGTTCCTCAGCACGTGAAACCGCAATGCGAGTCGCAGCGGGAGCGATTGCGAAAAAATACTTGCGAGAACAATTTGGCATTGAAGTACGCGGCTTTTTGTCTCAAATTGGTTCAATCAAGATTGATCCGGCATCTGTAGAAAAAATAGAAAATATTGATTGGCAGCAAGTAAATAGCAATCCATTTTTCTGCCCTGATCCAATCGCCGTTGCACAGTTTGACGAATTAATTCGTGATCTGAAAAAAGAAGGCAATTCCATTGGGGCGAAATTGACCGTGATTGCGGAAAATGTCCCAGTTGGCTTAGGTGAGCCCGTTTTTGATCGTTTAGATGCGGATTTAGCTCACGCATTGATGTCGATTAACGCCGTTAAAGGGGTGGAAATAGGGGATGGCTTTGCGGTGGTTGAACAAAAGGGTTCAGAGCATCGTGATGAAATGACGCCAAATGGCTTTTGTTCTAATCACACAGGTGGAATTTTAGGGGGAATTAGTTCGGGGCAACCGATTATTGCTCATATTGCATTTAAACCAACATCCAGCATCACTATCCCCGGCAAGAGCGTCAATTTGAACAATGAAGCAGTGGAGTTGGTGACGAAAGGTCGCCATGATCCTTGCGTAGGCATTCGTGCCGTACCGATTGCAGAGGCTATGATGGCAATCGTATTGCTCGATCATCTTTTGCGTTTTAAGGCACAATGCCGTTAGTTGGACGCTAAAAAAGTGGTAAGAAATTGTTGTTTCTTACCACTTTTTGTTTGCTTAGTAATCGGTTTTCTTTTTCGCGTGTTCTGCCATTTTTTGACGAATGCCGCGACGTTCTTGAGAAAGCTCTGCATTGCGAATAGTGTAATCATCAACACGAGTTTCATAGTCTTCACGCATACTCGCAATAATGGCTCGAATTTCTTCAACTGACATTGAATCGTTAATGTACTGATTTAAATTATCTAATAATAAAATGCGTTTTTGGTTGTCTCGAATTTTGCGATCATTATCTGCAGTTTCACGCAACAATTTGTTTTTTAAACGATATAGATGCACATATTCCAGCATATCTTGGAATGACTGTTTTTTATTGTTTTCCATAAGTAATTTCCTTTAGATGAAAAAATGATAGGTGAATGCTAGTCCTTTTCTTTCGTTTCGTCAAAGGTTTATACGCTTCTTTCTCAACAAAATACCACTATTATTTTGAGTATGAATTATGCTAAACTGCAAAGATTATTTTTAGATTTAAATTATTGGGAGAGAAAATGACGAGTGCAAATAAACGTTCTGTGCCAACTCTTTTTTCAGAAAAAAGTGATATTTATAGCCATCAAGTACGAATTGTGTTAGCAGAGAAAGGTGTTGCGTATGAAATTGAGAATATCCAGCCGGGTACAATTTCAGAAGATTTAATGGAAGTGAATCCTCGTGGTACCATCCCAACGTTAGTCGATCGTGATTTAGTGTTATCAAACGCTCGTATTATTATGGAATATTTAGACGAGCGTTTTCCACACCCACCGCTCATGCCAGTTTACCCTGTATTGCGTGCGCAATGTCGTTTAAATATGCACCGTATTCAAAATGATTGGTATGCATTAATTGATTTAGTGGATAGAAACCCAAATGCTTCCATGGCTCAAAAACAGAAAGCATTGAAACAGTTGCGTGAAGAAATTTTGGCCCTTGCCCCAGTATTTTCAGACACACAATATTTTTTAAGTGATGAATTTAGTCTTGTGGATTGCTATGTTGCTCCACTTTTATGGCGTTTACACAACCTTGGCGTCGAATTCACGGGAACAGGGAGTAAAGCAGTTAAAGCCTATATGAGCCGCGTATTCAAACGTGAAAGTTTTATGCAATCTGTTGGTGGGAGTGCACCGAAAAATTTAATGGATGACAAAGATTAATGAAGCCTTTACGTCCTTACCTTTACCATGCTTACTATAATTGGTTGATCGATAACGATCACACGCCTTATTTACTGGTAAATGCGGAGTATCCAAATGTGGATGTGCCAAAAGAGTTTGTGCGTGAAGGTAAAATTATTCTGAATATTTCACCCCGTTCGATTGGGCAATATTGTGTGAACGACGAATCAATTAGCTTCAGTGCTCGCTTTCAGGGTATGTTGCGAGATATTTATATTCCTTTTGGTGCAGCAGAAGCGATTTATTCTCAAGAAACCAGCGATGGTGTAATGTTCCAAGACGAACCCTACTATGATGAGCAAGTTTACCTTGTGCGTCAGGAAACACAAACGCTAAGCGAAAAACCAAAAAAAGTGGTGAAACGTAAAGCAACACATCTTAAGTTAGTGAAATAACGTGTTCTACAAGCGGTCAGATCCTGCAAACGTTTTGCAAATTTGGTCGCTTGTTTTTTATTTTCAAATTTTTATAAAAAGCAGTTGCATTGGTTTTAAAATTCAATTATTTTATATGCACTATTTTAATAGTTCAAAAATACAATCTAATATAAGGACATTTATATGAAACGTCGCAACGCATTACTGATTACGGTACTTTCCGCACTCTCTCTTTCTACATTTGCTCAAGATAAAATGCACAATGTCGCAATTACTGCTATTGTTGAGCATCCAGCGTTAGATACGATCCGCCAAGGTGTGGTGGAAGAATTGGCTCGGGAAGGGTTTGTGGAAGGTAAAAATATCAATATTAACTTCCAATCCGCACAAGGCAGTAACGCCACAGCAGCACAAATTGCTCGTAAATTTGTGGGCGATAAAGCAGATATTATTATTCCAATTACTACCCCGAGTGCTCAGCCCGTTGTCGCCGCAACACGGAGCGTGCCAATTGTTTTTTCTGGGGTCACAGATCCTGTTGCCGCAAAATTAGTGAAATCGTGGGAGCCAACAGGTACAAATGTGACGGGTATTTCTGATCATAAACCGATTGAGCCGCAATTGGCACTTATTCAAACACTTGTGCCAAACTTGAAAGCGGTTGGTTATGTTTATAGTGCTGGTGAAGTCAATTCAACCATTGTGCTAGACGAATTAAAAGCCGCAGCAAGTAAAGTGAATGTACAGGTTGTGCCTGTGGCAGTACAACGCAGTGCAGATATTGGGACAGCCGCACGTAGTTTGAATGGTAAAGTTCAAGCAATTTATATTTCTGAAGATAATGCCGTTGTGTCAGCGTATGAAGCGTTACATAAAGCCGCACTAGAAAGCAAAATTCCAGTGATTGCAGCAGATAAAGATACGGTTAAACGTGGGGCATTAGCGGCCTATGCAGTGAATCAATATGATATTGGTGTTGAAACGGGCAAAATTGCCGCTCGTATATTGCGTGGCGAGAAAGCTGGCACTATTGCTACTCATTCAGTGAGTAAAATGGAGCTTTCGGTTAATCAGAAAACGGCTCAAGAGTTGGGAATTTCATTACCTGAATCGGTAGTGAATCAAGCCAAGGACGTTTTCTAAGATTTTAGCGATAAATAAAGCGAGATAGCGTATAATCTCGCTTTATTTTTTATGGTAAATCATTTGATGAAACTGACCGCTTGTAAGTTATTTTTTCTCACTCTTTGCCTTTTTCATCTAACGGGGTGTGGAACCATCACGAGTTTGAGCAACGGTGATTATTCTATTTATGCAGGCGTGGGGCGAGACTTTGATGTCATTCGTGATGGGGGATTACTAAGCATATTGGCGGTGATTGATTTACCGTTGAGTTTCGTGTTGGATACACTCTTGCTTCCTATTACCCTAACGCAGTAAGTGGATTTGCCTTACAAGCGGTCAGATCCTGAGAGTTTTTTGCAAATGAGGTTTACTGGTGATGTTTAAACATCGCAATGTAATTGCAACTTACATCTTGGTTAAGCCAAAATTTTTCCGTGAGCGGATTAAAATGGTAGCCGACCATTTCTACACAGTGTAAAGCCGCTTGATCACCCCAGCCCAACAACTCCGCAGGCTTGATAAATTTCTCAAATTCGTGTGTGCCTTTTGGTAATAATTTCAGCACATATTCCGCACCAACAATGACTAACGCATAGGCTTTTAAGGTGCGGTTAATGGTCGAAAAAAACAGCACACCGTTTGGTTTGAGTAGCTGTTGGCAACTTTGCACAATCGACAGTGGATCAGGCACATGTTCCAACATTTCCATACAAGTAATCACATCGAATTTTTCGGCGTTGCAAGCGGTCTGATTTTGCAAAAAGTTTTCAATCGTAGTTTGTTGATAATCAATGGTTAAGCCGTTTTGTTCAGCATGTTGTTTGGCGATTTCAAGCGGTTCGGTCGTCATATCAATACCCGTTACCATCGCCCCTTGTTTTGCCATACTTTCACTTAAAATGCCGCCACCACAGCCCACATCCAGCACTTTTTTGCCAAATAATCCCCCTGATTTTTCTGCAATGTAGGCAAGTCGTAATGGATTTAAACGATGAATTGGCTTAAAACTGCCATTGGGATCCCACCACGTTTTTGCCATTTTTTCAAATTTAGAGAGTTCCTGTTGATCAACATTGTGCATAAATGCGTCCTTTGATAAGTTTTTTTAATGTGTTATACGCCGTATTTTACGCTAAATCGACTTACAAGCGGTCAGTTTCGCCCAATTTTTTACAAAACTAGTCGGTATTCTTTATGGAATTGTTCAAAAAAATAGCACTTGATATTAGTTTTTTTAATTTAATCTATAAATTTTTATAATTTTACTTTGCAGATAAAAATTTCACTGATAGACTTTAGCCATTCCAAAAATCACAACATTTTTACAAATTTACAGAGGTGAAACTATGAGCGACTTAAACGCCCTTTTCCAAAAAATCAAACAGCGTGATCCAAACCAAGCCCCATTCCACCAAGCAGTTGAAGAGGTTTTCGGCAGCCTTGCGCCGTTCTTAGCAAAAAATCCAAAATACACTCAACACGGCTTATTAGAGCGTATTGTTGAGCCTGAGCGTGTGATCAGCTTCCGTGTTACTTGGGTAGATGACAAAGGCCAAGTGCAAGTAAACCGTGGTTACCGTGTGCAAATGAACTCAGCGATCGGCCCATATAAAGGGGGTATCCGTTTCCACCCAACCGTTGATTTGGGCGTATTAAAATTCTTAGCCTTCGAACAAGTCTTCAAAAATGCCTTAACTACCTTGCCGATGGGTGGCGGTAAAGGCGGTTCAGACTTTGACCCGAAAGGTAAATCTGATGCGGAAGTAATGCGTTTCTGTCAAGCCTTTATGAGCGAATTATTCCGCCATATCGGTGCCGATACAGACGTGCCAGCAGGCGACATCGGCGTAGGTGGTCGTGAAATCGGCTATATGTTTGGTCAATACAAAAAACTCACCAATGAATTTACTTCCGTTTTAACAGGGAAAAGTTTGACGTGGGGTGGTAGTTTAATTCGTCCAGAAGCGACTGGTTACGGTACGGTTTACTTTGCGGAAAGTATGCTCAATACCCGAGGTCAACGTATTGAGGGCAAAGGCGTGGTGATTTCAGGTTCTGGTAATGTCGCACAATATGCAGCTGAAAAAGTGATCCAAAAAGGCGGTAAAGTGCTGACAGTTTCTGACTCAAACGGCTATGTATTATTCCCGAATGGTATGACTGATGCACAATTGGCTGCGTTGTTAGAACTTAAAAACGAACGTCGTGAGCGTTTATCTGTTTATGCTAAAGAACAAGGTATTCAATACTTTGAAGGTCAAAAACCTTGGGGCGTGGTGTGTGAAGTGGCACTCCCTTGTGCAACTCAAAACGAACTTGATACGGAAGATGCGAAAACGTTACTCAAAAACGGCTGTTTCTGCGTGGCAGAAGGAGCGAATATGCCTTCAACATTAGGGGCGGTAGAAGTATTCACTGAGGCGAAAATCCTGTATGCACCAGGTAAAGCGTCTAACGCTGGAGGTGTGGCAACTTCGGGTTTAGAAATGAGTCAAAACGCAATCCGCTTGTCTTGGAGCCGTGAAGAAGTAGATCAACGCTTATTCGGCATTATGGAAAATATCCACCAAAATTGTGTGGAAAACGGGACAGAAGCAGGTGGTTATGTGAACTATGTAAACGGTGCCAACATTGCAGGCTTCAAAAAAGTGGCAACTGCCATGTTAGAGCAAGGTGTGCTCTAATTTCTTTTTCGCGATGAAGGCTCTCAATATGGGTTGAGAGTCTTTTTATTTGCAATATTTTTCTCAGAACTTACCGCTTGTAGAAAAAAATTCTCGCTTTTTAAGTGGTTTTTCTGTAGAATCCGCCCGTTTTTTGTGCGTTCAAAAACGCCAGAGAACAACTGTTTATTTTTTATTAACCCAAAATCACACACATATCAGCAACTAATCATCGGGGTGCTATTGAAAAATGGTCGGTGAATTAGGATATGTGGAGGCTAAACCCTTCTCACAAAAGTGAGAACAACAAAAAGGAAAAATTCTTATGGCACAAGTATCTATGCGCGATATGCTTAACGCAGGCGTTCACTTCGGTCACCAAACTCGTTACTGGAACCCAAAAATGAAACCATTCATCTTTGGTGCACGTAACGGTGTTCACATCATCAACTTAGAAAAAACTTTACCATTATTCAACGACGCATTAGCAGAATTAACTCGCATTGCAAGCAACAACGGTAAAATTCTTTTCGTGGGTACCAAACGTGCAGCGTCTGATGCCGTTAAAGCAGCAGCAGTAGAAAGCCAACAATTCTATGTAAACCACCGTTGGTTAGGTGGTATGTTGACTAACTGGAAAACAGTTCGTCAATCAATCAAACGCTTAAAAGATTTAGAAGCTCAAACTCAAGACGGTACTTTCGACAAAATCACTAAGAAAGAAGCATTAATGCGTACTCGTGAGCTTGAGAAATTAGAATTAAGCTTAGGCGGTATTAAAGATATGGCTGGTCTTCCAGATGCAATTTTTGTTATCGGTGCAGACTATGAACATATCGCAATCAAAGAAGCAAATAACTTAGGTATCCCTGTATTTGCTATCGTTGATACTAACGCAAGCCCAGATGGCGTTAACTACGTTATCCCTGGTAACGACGACGCAGCTCGTGCGATCCAACTTTACTTAGATGCAGCAGTAGCGGCAGTTAAAGAAGGTCGTGGTCAAGAAGTTGAAGTGGTTGCTGAAGAAGCGGCTGAATAATCGTTTTAAGGCTCAAGCCCTTAACACACATTCATAAATTGTGAAGCAGGGGCGAACGATTTCCCCCTGCTTTCTTTTTTCATAATTACATTTAAGAGGAATAAAAAATGGCTGAAATTACAGCAGCACTTGTAAAAGAGCTTCGTGAGCGTACTGGCGCGGGCATGATGGAATGTAAAAAAGCGTTAGTTGAAGCAAATGGCGATATCGAATTAGCGATCGACAATATGCGTAAATCTGGTCAAGCAAAAGCGGCTAAAAAAGCAGGTCGTGTTGCGGCTGAAGGTGTTATCTTAGCTCGTATCGGCGCAGGTTTTGGCGTATTAGTTGAAATGAACTGTGAAACTGACTTCGTAGCAAAAGATGCTGGTTTCGTTGGTTTAGCAAACGAAGTTGCTGACTATGCAGTAGCAAACAAAGGTACAACCATTGAAGCGTTACAAGCACAATTCGAAGAAAAACGTGCGGCATTAGTAGCGAAAATCGGTGAGAACATGAACATTCGTCGTGTTCAATACTTAGATGGTCAAGTGATTGCACAATACTTACATGGTGCGAAAATCGGTGTATTAGTGGCTGGTGAAGGTTCTGAAGAAGAATTGAAGAAAGTTGCAATGCATGTTGCGGCATCTAAACCAGAATTCGTAAACCCAGAAGATGTTTCTGCTGAAGTAGTTGCGAAAGAGCGTGAAATCCAAATCGAAATCGCAATGAACTCAGGTAAACCAAAAGAAATCGCAGAGAAAATGGTTGAAGGCCGCATGGCGAAATTTACTGGCGAAGTATCATTAACTGGTCAGCCATTCGTCATGGACCCATCACAATCAGTAGGTAACTACTTGAAATCGGTTGGTGCTTCAGTGTCTGGCTTCATCCGCTTAGAAGTAGGTGAAGGTATCGAGAAAGTAGAAGAAGATTTTGCAGCAGAAGTAGCAAAAATCACTGGCGGTAACGCATAATTCTTCACGGAATTACATAGAAAAACCTCGCATAATGCGAGGTTTTTTGTCTTTAGGGGGATGAACAAGTGGTCAGATTCTTCATATTTTTGCAAATCATATTTGCAATATTTTTACAGGAACTGACCGCTTGTTGCTATTTTTTCTCAATGGTGATTGCAGGATCGGCTGGCGTCTCAATTTTTTCAATAAGCACTTTAAGACCATAATCACTTTTGTCCGCTTGGGGACTAAAAAGGTCGATTTCTGGATTAAGTTTCGGGTTTTGAATGCCTATCCAGTGTGCAATGCCGTCGGTAAAATTGAGTCCCGATTTCATCGTATGGTAGGTGTGACGTTCAGTATCATCGCTTGAAACTTTGAATAATGGGACATCAAAATGCAATTTGCTTTTACTGGTATTCAGTAAATCAATGCTTTTTTCAGTAATTTGGTGTGACAATCCATGATCAGAAAAATAGATCATCGAAAAATGGCGACCGGTCACTTGTTGATTTTGCCATAACGCCTGATACACATTTTGCAGCAACTCGTCAGTTTTTTTGATTGATGAAACATAGCAGTTCAAATTATGGTGTTTCGGATTTAACTCTTCATCGTTAAATATTTTCGGATAATCGGTTAAACGGTCACAGCTCAATGGGTGTGAACCATATAGATGTAGGACAATAAATCGCTTTCCTTTTGTGGCTTGTTGAATGACACTCTCAAATTTAGGTAATAGCGTGAAATCACTCACATTTTGATTAAAGGAATCCCCAGATTTTGTGAAGAATTTTTCATCACTTTTATTCGCAATTGAAGAAATGGGGGTATCAAAAGTACCGAGATAGCCTTGATTGGATATCCAATAGGTTCGGATCCCCGCAGATTTGATCAGATCAATTAGGCTCAAGCCGTAGTTTTCTTCCCATTTTTCCGTATTTCCTTTGGTGAGCATCAATTTGAGTGATGCAATAGTGTTGGTTCCCGCTGCGGTGAGACCGTTGATCAAAAGACCTTTGGAATGACTCATAAAAGGCGTATTTTCAATCGGATAACCATAGGCGTGGTGATAATCTTTGCGAGCACTTTCACCAATAATTAATACATAATCATCATAACGGGATGCTGAGGATAGTGTTGATTCTCCCCATTCGCTTTCAATCGCCATGCCATTGAGTCGTTCTAACTCATTTTTAACTTTTAAAATCGCCTGAGTTCCTTCAACTAAAAATGTCGCTGGTGGCGTTGCAAGAAAGATGACAATAAAGCTGGCAGCAAGAAAAAAACGGTTTCGATAAAACTGTAAACCGCAAGTTTGGGTAAGCCAGCGTATGGCAATTAGCGTACCCATAATACTCAAAGCAAAAATGAGATTAGCAAAAGGAAGTTGAGATAAGAATTCTTTGCCTTCTTGTAAATCTGTCGCGAAAATGGACGCAACATATTGGTATGATGGCGGACCAAATGTCATGCCTATCGGGGTATAAAAGGCATAAATTAAGCAGAAGGGGAATAATAAAAAGTAGAAGCTTTTGGTTGAGCTGCTTAACAGCAGAATAAACATACTAAAAATGAGAATAGCGTGCCAGTCAGGTTGAGAGAAAAAACCAGAACCACGCAACATCGCATAGCTTGAAAATAACGCCAAACAGATGGCTAAAAAAGCAGAAAAAAAGATTTTCATGAATAAAACGAAAAGCCGATTAAAGTTAAAATTTTACATAAAAAAAACATAAATGTATGCTTTTTATTCGGATGATCGCTGTGCTAAAATAATTGTGGTCTGACCATTGTCCCAACCAATAGTGATTGATAGTGGTAATCAGACCATTTTTTTGAGGTCATTTTCTACTTTAGATGAAGTAGATTTTTATAACTATTTTAATAATACAGGGATATTCAAGTGAAGTTTATCGCAGACTTATTTTCTGAGATGGCACTCTTTGTCATGATGTTAAGCCTTGCAGGAGCAAGTTTATACGGTTTAAATCATCTATTTTGTATCATGTTTGATGTTGAGCATGTTGGTTTATTATTTGAAATCGCACTTTATAGCATTTTTCCCGTGGGATCGATATTAGAGCATTTATACGGTAATCTATCTGATATGCTGAAGTAGTGACAAAAACAGCATCAGAAACATTGTAAAAATTCGCAATCGTCTATTTAGCCAGAGTGTCTGATGTTTTATAATATTGCGATTTTTCCCCTAATTTCCCAACAAAAGAGGTCAACATGAGCAATCCAATTTATAAACGTATTTTGTTAAAACTAAGCGGAGAAGCGTTACAAGGCGATGAAGGTTTTGGTATCGATCCATCTATTTTGGATAGAATGGCGATTGAAATCAAAGAGTTGCTTGAAATGGGCGTTGAAGTTGGCGTAGTGCTTGGGGGCGGAAACTTATTTCGTGGAGCGAAATTAGCAAAAGCAGGGATGAACCGTGTAGTCGGCGACCACATGGGAATGCTTGCTACTGTCATGAACGGCTTGGCAATGCGTGATGCGTTGCATCGTGCCGATGTCAATGCAAAATTGATGTCAGCTTTCCAATTAAATGGCATTTGCGACACTTACAACTGGTCGGAAGCGATCAAAATGTTGCGTGAAAAACGTGTGGTGATTTTCTCAGCAGGAACGGGTAGCCCATTCTTTACTACCGATTCTGCGGCATGTTTGCGTGGTATCGAAATCGAAGCGGACGTCGTATTAAAAGCGACTAAAGTGGATGGCGTTTACGACAAAGACCCAGCGAAAAATGCCGATGCCAAACTCTATAAAACACTCAGCTACGAAGAAGTTATCGACAAAGAGCTACAAGTGATGGACTTAGCCGCATTCACTTTAGCACGCGATCATGGAATGCCAATTCGTGTGTTCAACATGGGGAAAGCAGGTGCATTACGCCAAGTGGTAACGGGTACTGAAGAAGGTACAACGATTTCCTAAGTGCTAAAGAAGAATACTTTTAGGCTGACAAGCGGTCAGATCTGCAAAAAGTTTTGCAAATCTGACCGCTTGTTTTTTTGCAAAACGTAAACAAAAGTTTCCAAAAATGGTCATTAGGAGTATCATAACTGCCTTACAAGCGGTCAGTTTTCGCAAAGGTTTTGCAAAAGGATACGAAATGAGAGTAGCGGTAGATTGTGTGGAACGCATTGGGGTGGCGGAAGATATTTTGAGTCTTTTGGTTGCCCATGGGATCAATTTAGAAGGCATTGAATTGCAAAAATTGCCAGATGATAAAGGCATAGTCTATTTACGTACGGAAATGGTCGATGAAGCGGTACAAATGCAGCTGCAAAAAGCAATCCGCAAAATCGCTGGCGTCACCAAGGTGCAAACCATTCATCATTTGCCGCAAGAACGCAAAAATCTTGAACTGCAAGCGGTGCTAGAAGCCTTGCCGAACCCTGTGCTTTCGCTCGATTTGCAAGGGCGAATTGAATTTGCCAACCAGCAGGCGATCAACACCTTATTGCCGAGCTACAAAAATACCTTGCCGAAACGAAAGCAAGAAGGCTTGCAATCACTTGTCGGCATCCCACTCAACGATATTTTAGTCAATCTCAACAAAACCAAATGGTATGCCGCTTTTCTTGAACAAGGGGCTGTGGCACAACGTAGTACTTTACAGCCGATCTCTTATCCTATCCAATTTAATAGCCAAATGTGGCGGATCGATCTGCTTCCTATTGAATTGTGGGAGACATCTCAAAATCTACCACTTGGTTATGTCGTTGCCTTGCAATCTCAGCAAGCGATGCAGATTGATTTGCATCAATTTATGGCTCACCAGAACAGCGATTTTGACGGTATCATTGCAAAAAGTGCGAAGATGAGACAAGCGGTCGAACAAGCGAAGAAATTTGCTATGTTAAAAGCCCCGCTTTTAATCCAAGGAGAAACGGGTACGGGCAAAGACTTGTTCGCTCAAGCCTGCCATCAATTTAGTTTCCGCCGTGATGAAAAATTTGTGGCAATCAACTGTGCTGGTTTACCAGAGAGCGATGCTGAAAGCGAAATGTTCGGCAGCCACAGCCCTGAGCGAGAAACCGTTGGCTTTTTTGAATACGCTAATGGCGGTACGGTGTTGTTGGATAACGTATCTGAACTTTCTCTGGAAATGCAGGCGAAATTGTTGCGTTTTCTCAACGATGGCGTATTTCGCCGTGTCGGGGAAGATCGCGAAATTGAAGTTGATGTACGAGTGATTTGCACTAGCCAAAAACCGCTGTCGCAGTTGGTGGCGGAAGGTAAAGTACGGGAAGATCTCTACCATCGCCTGAATGTATTGATTTTAAATTTACCGCCGCTTCGTGAACGACAAGGCGATTTGCCACTGTTAGTGGAACACTTTGTCAGTCAAATCAGCTTGCAGTTGGGTATCAGTAAACCAAGCTATGACGAACAATTTATCCGCACCTTGCAAGGCTATCACTGGGCGGGCAATTTGCGTGAGCTTTACAATGCGATCTATCGTGGCTGTTCGTTAGCGGGGAGTCAGTTGCGTGTGGAAGATTTAGACTTGCCAGATGAAATGGTGGTCGATTTACCCACCGCAGCAAATGTAGAGCAGGCCACCTTAGATGAATTAGTGAACAATTTTGAGGCGTCACTTCTTCGCCGTTTCTACGCCGAATACCCTAGCACTCGTAAACTTGCCCAACGCCTAGGTGTATCCCACACCGCCATTGCAAACAAATTAAGACAGCATGGGATTAATAAATGATGGAAAACATTGACACCATACTTGTCCGCAAGTGGGCGAAGGTGAAACTATTAGGCGTTTTGGCAATGTTTCCTTTCTTTGCCCATGCCGCTCCTAAAATCCCTTTACCCTTATTAGAAACCAGCGTGATTTATTGTACTCAAGCGGAAGGCTTTTCATTTAATCCGCAGCGGGCGGATGCAGGCAGTAATATGAATGTAGTGACGGAGCAGATTTTCGATAAATTAGTCGAGTTCGATCCGAATACCAACCGTATTTTGCCAGCGTTGGCGGAGCGGTTTGAATTGAGTGAAGATGGATTGACAATGACTTTTCATTTGCGTCGAAATGTGAATTTTCATCGTACAGCGTGGTTTACCCCTACTCGGCAATTAAATGCAGAAGATGTTGTTTTTTCCTTGAATCGAATGATGGGGAAAAATATGGAATTGAGCGAGCGGAATACGGCGGAGCAAGAGAGTTTAGCTCGTTATCAAATCAACCAACAAATTGCAGAGGCAACACATTTTCCCTATTTTGATAGCACTCGTTTAAAAAATCGAATTGATCGAGTAGTAGCGACGAATCCTTATACGGTGAAAATTCAGCTTTCTGAACCTTATCCTGCTTTGGTCGACCATTTGGCGAGCCAATATGCAGTGATTTTATCTAAGGAGTACGCATTACAGTTAAATGCAGATGAGAATTTACTTCAGCTTGATCGCTTGCCCGTAGGAACAGGGAGCTACCAGGTAGAAAGCTATGTGCAAAACGATCATGTTCGCTTAAAGCCGAATCCAACTTACTGGGGAAAGAGAGCTAAAGTGAAAAATATGATTGTTGATTTTTCGACTTCAGGGACTGGGCGAATGGCAAAATTTTTGAATGGCGAGTGTGACGTTGCCGCATTTCCAGAGCCGAGTCAGCTTTCAATGGCAAAAAAACATAGTGTAGTGAGCCGTAATGTTGGGGCAAACTTAGCTTTTCTTGCGTTTAACGTGCAAAGCCCGAAAATGAAAAATATTGCATTACGAGAACATATTGCTCGGGGCATTAATCGAGGGCGTTTAGTCAGAACGTTATTTTATGGCGGGGCAGAGCGGGCTGATAATGTGCTGCCAAGTGCTTTATTGAGTAATTCTGCTCGTAATGGTTATCCTTATTTGCCACGTCCAATTGGTAAATTATTGGACGGAACTGACCGCTTGCAGCTTTGGGTGGTGGATGAAAAACGCGTGTATAACCCCCATCCGCTTAAAATGGCAGAATTGATCCGAGCCGATCTCGCTCGACTCGGCATTCAGCTCAATGTTCGTCAAGTGAGCCGTGCTTATTTAGTACAACAGTTGGAAAAAAATGAAGCGGATTATGACCTGATTTTAAGTGGTTGGTTGGCCAATAATTTTGATTTAGACAGTTTTCTTTATCCGATTTTAAGCTGTAAGGTACAGCAGTCAGTAACTAATTTATCTAATTGGTGCAATCCAGAATTTGATGCGTTGCTAAATCAGGCACAACTGAGCCAAGATTGGAATGAACAGCGTGAATTATATCGCCAAGCCGAATTACTGTTGCAAAAAGAGTTACCGATCTTACCGCTTGTCAATGCAAATCGTCTTTTATTGGTAAGTGATAAATTGCGTCCAGTACCAATTAGCCATTTTGGACAAGTCAAATTATCCGCAATTGAACGTAAAACAGTTCGTCAGGGAGGTAAATAATGTTGTTAGCCTTTCTACGAAAACTGTTTTTGACCGTTATTACGTTGATCATCTTGTCGGTAATTAGCTATCACATTTTACAGCGAGATCCATTAAATAATTTGACGGACAATGACTTCCAAGCCTATTTGATTTATGTTCAAGCCTTGCTACAAGGTGACTGGGGAATCAGCCACAGTACGGGGGAGCCATTAGCCAAGCAAATTCTGAATGTGTTTCCTGCCACGATTTCACTGTGTCTATCGGCATCGCTGATTTCGTTGATTTTAGGTATTCCATTTGGTTTCTTTTCGGCGACTCAACAACATAATTTGTTGGGAAAAACACTGTCAACGCTTGGCTCGCTCAGCCTGGCTGTGCCTGTGTTTTGGCTAGCTATTTTAGTCATTGCCTATGCAGCGTTAAATCATTGGCAAATTTCTGCTGTAGGGACAATTCACCCAATTTATGCGGTGCAATCTCAAACAGGAGTGACTTTTATTGATATTTGGCTTTCAGAGTCGCCTTATAAACTAAAAATGTTACAAAGTGCGTTACAGCATTTGGCATTACCTGCACTCATTTTAGCAATACCTGCGACGTTGGAAGTGATGCGAATTACCGAGCAACGCACCTTGTATGTGATGAGGCAAAATTATGTCAAAGTCGCCAAAATACGGGGATGGTCGCCGCTTAAAATTTGGTGGATACACATTGTGCGTAACACATTACCGCCTTTAGTTCCCATGATCGCCCGTAATATCACCTTGATTTTTGCTTTTGGAATGTTGATTGAAAATGTGGTTAGTTGGAGTGGTGTAGGGCGTTGGATGATTAACGCACTTGCTGTTCAAGATTATCACGCCATTTCAGTAGGCGTGGTGGCTATCGGGTTATTTGTGTTATTTGTCGATTTATTGGCAAGTTTAATTACAACATTACTCGACCCCTCACAGAAAAAGGACTGGTATGTTAAGTAGCATTAATCGAGATCCTGAACAATTTCGTGAGTCGGCCTATCTCAAACAATTTTGGCTCACTCTACGGCAAGATACCGTTGCCTTAATCAGTGTTTATTTATTTTTAGCTCTCTTGTTTTTGACTATGGCGGGGTATTTGATCGCCCCCTATTCTGCCGATCATCAATTTATTGGTGCAGAGTTGATGCCACCCTCATGGAGTGATAATGGACAAATTAGCCATTTTTTTGGCACAGACGATTTAGGTCGGGATATTTTTAGCCGAATTCTATATGGCTTTTACTATACCGTCGGCTCGGCATTGCTGATTACCTTAGCGATTGCGATTATTGGCGGTATTATTGGCGTTTTGGCGGCAACGAAGAAAAATAGCTCATTTTTTATTCTTAGCCATTTGTTTGATACCTTTTTGTTTACGCCTATTTTGTTGATTGCAATTATTATTGCTACGCTCATGGAAGCCAGTCTCACCAATGCGATGTTAGCCATTTTTCTTGCTATGTTACCCCATTTTATTCACAAAATTTATCAAACCACGCAGCGAGAGTTGAAAAGGGAATATGTTATTACGCTACGATTAGAAGGAGCAACACGAAGTAATTTGATTAAACAAGTTATTTTGCCGAATCTAACGGTGATTGCGGTGAAAGAGTTATCGCATATTTTTGTGATTGCCGTATTGGATATTAGTGCGTTGAGTTTTATTGCACTGGGAGCATCTAGCCCAACGCCAGAATGGGGGGCGATGATTCGAGATTCTATGGAGTTGATTTACATTGCACCCTGGACAGTCATTTTGCCTGGAATGGCGATCGTGTTTGTGATCCTCATCATCATTATGCTTGGTAATGGTGTGGTGAGAGTACTAGAGAAATATCGGTATTAGTAGGGTGGGCCAAGCCTCGCCTATAAAAATAGGAAAACACAATGGCACTTCTAGATATTCGCCATTTAAGTATTGAAATTGATACGCCTACAGGGCGAATTAAAATGGTCGATGACATCAATTTAACACTTGATGAAGGCGAAATTTGCGGTTTAGTGGGTGAGTCGGGATCGGGCAAGAGTCTGATTGCGAAAGTGATCTGCGGGCTGGAAAAGGAAGAGTGGATTGTTACAGCGGATCGTTTTCGTTTTAATGAGGTGGAGTTGCTCAAGCTTTCGCCTTATCAACGTCGTAAAAAAGTGGGAGATCAAATTTCGATGATTTTTCAAGATCCACTTTCTTGTCTCGATCCAAGTTTACCTATTGGCAAGCAGTTGATTCAAACCATTCGTTTTAAAGGCAAGTTTTGGCAATGGTTTGGTTGGAAGAAACGCCGAGCGATTGAGTTATTACACCGAGTGGGGATTAAAGATCATAAAGACATCATGCGAAGCTACCCAAGTGATATGACCGAAGGTGAA